>JAGBLE010000001.1 GCA_017635565.1 Bacilli bacterium | reverse complement strand
TACTTGGATTTTTTATTTAATTCATGCTTTATTAAATCAATATTTTTGATAATCAAATCATTCGGTTTGATGTATTTGATATTTAAATTATTTAATATTTCATCACCCAAAAATCTTTTTGCGAATTCATAAGGCGTTCTAACTATGTTAAAAAGCAAGTTATTAAATATAGAGAAAGATATTCTGATTTTGATAAATATCTAAAAGATTTAAAACTAGTGTTAGAAGATAAATATCAAGTACTTAATGAAATCTTTGATAACGCTTTTAGATTTACTTCAAATGTATTAGGCAGAGATTCTATTTTTAATACTTTAAGGGTAAAAAACATCATGGAATAGTGAAAATATAATGGAATTAAGCATTTGAAAAGTTGCCAGAAATTAAAGAATATTCAACTGGTGATTTTTCTTTTTAAGTGAGGTACCATTAGTGCCGCTAGGAATATGTCTTTTGAACAAGTTGTTCATTTAATCTTCTTATAAGTTTGGTAAAATGTTCCCATATGAAAAATCACTACATTCCTCAATTCATTATCAATAGGTTTTCTACAGCGGTAAATGTATTCAATTTAAATACTGCCGAAATAAGAGAAAAGCGCCCCTCTAATAAGATATTTTTTACTCGCAATATATATAAGGACGAAGTTGAGGTTGCTCTGTCTAGATATTTAGAGGCCCCTTTTTCTAAATTGCTTAAGAGCAAACTACTTACTGATAATGAAATAATTATCACTAGAGAAGATTTGTTTCTTATAAAGAAATATATGTTCGTTACTTCTATTAGATCTCAAGAGTTGGATCATTTTTGCTATTTACTAAAGTCGCTAAATAAAAACTCTAATGGATTTATAAATTTTGCTAAGTTAGAAGGGCTAAAAAACGTTTCTTTAAAAACTTCTGAAGAAATGCTAAAAACAATGACCCCGTTCGATTTCTTCAACCAACAACTATTGGCGTTAGCTGAATTTAGCACTGAGAAACTATTGCAACCTTATGAGATTTTTAAAGACACAAGACTATCTTTAGAAATGGCGTGTTGGGCATGTTCATTTTATTTTTCTTATGTTGCATTTTGGGATGCAGAAGATGATTCTGAATTTGTTTTAAGTGATGCTGGTATTGTTTCAGAATATGAAGGATTCTATCAATTAACTGGCGGGTTAAGCGCATCAAAAACTAGTTATTTAAACCATCAAATTAAAAAAGGTGATAAAAATAGGATTGGTGCATATGTAAAACCAATGCAAACTACTTTAATGATGTATGAAAATTATGATTTATTTAATATTTCATCAACAAGGTGTATTGTCGCCATTAATCCATTTTTTAAATTATATGATTCTAAAACTGAAACAATGATATACGAAAAAGATGGAAGAATATCTGAAATTTACAAAGTAAAAGTTCCAGATATTTGGCCTGCTGTAATTCAAAATAAATTATTATTTGAAGTTCCTAAAACTAATTATTTACTCAAAGGACTATATCTTCCGATGGATACTTTTGAATACAAAGCTAAGAAACTCAACAAAAAAGAAATGATTTATATTAATTCCTTACTTATTAACGAATCGAAGAATTGGGTTGGGTTTAATAAACCAGATAAAGTATTTAGTGCTTTTGAATATTGTTTGGAACACGAGTCGCAATATAAATCGGTTACAAAAAGCAATGAGAAGATTGAAAATATCATTGTTAATTACGCTAATAATTTAATGAACAGCAAGTTCAACGATGTTATTAAGTGGTGCACAGAACAAGGCTGCAAATCAGAAAATGACGTAGTCTCAATCTTTGAAGAGTTATTAGCCGACATCTATAAAGACTTCAATGAAAATATTTATATCTATGAATTTTATTTGGAATCGTACAACGATACATATAATTTAAAACAACTTGATTTTCTTGGTAATGGGGACAAACAAAAGAAAATGAAATATTTAATCGATGGATATAATAGACTTCTTGCGGAAAGAGGAGGCAATTTATAGATATTTATTTTCAATGACGAATCGATTATTATTTATACACAGTTTGAATACCGAAAGGCGGAAGCTAGGAGGTATTCGGATGAAAAACTGTATAACACCAGAGAGAAGCGCAAGTAATATTGCCATCAATCTCTACAATTATTTTCAAAAGACGAATAAGTCAATTGAAGATATAGCTGATGATTTAGGAGTTGCAACTAGAACGATATATTATTGGACTAGCGGACAAAGAATTCCTAACCTTAACGCAATCTTAGAGATTACAAAATATCTCTCCATATCGGTGGATGACCTTCTCGTATGAGGGGTCTTTTTTGTTTGAACAGAGTGTTCATTGTTAGCAAATAACTTCCAATTTACAATAATGTCAGAAAATAATCTCGTCAGTAGTTGCCTCTATTGACGTCCCTGCTCATGAACCTCCTTAGCAGGATCTCACACTTAGGTTCCTATGGTTGAGAATAGGAATCAAGCCGTCATCGACGCATGTTCATCCCTCCTTTCGCAAAATTTTCTAAGCAGGATTATCGGCGGCGTAATTCAATCCCCATCAGTTATCCGATCAAATGGCTGGTGGGGAACTATTTATTATTAGATATATAATTAAAGGAAGTGGTTTTATGAAAGAACGAATTAAACAATGGTGGAATAACTTTAAAACATTCGACTGGAAAATGTATTTGGCCCTTTGCTTGCTAGCATTGGTGCCTGCTATTTACCAAACAGTTGTTACTAAGCTAATTACAGTTAACACCAATCCTGGTGCACTAGATATTGTTGGTCAAATGGAATGGTTTGATCTCATTGACGAGACCATTTGTGCTTTCTTAATCGTTCCAATGTATTTTGTGCTTTCAAAAGCTCATAAGCGAATTGATTTTAATAAAGTAGTGTTCAAATTAGGAATTATAGTGGTGGGCTTATATGCTTTGTTCTCACTTGGAACCTTCTTCTATGGAATTCACTTAGTTTCTTATATGAATCCAGCAGAGATTGATATTGCTGCTGCTGAACGATTGTTTTGGTAAAGGAATAAATCATTATTGTAACAACATTGCTGGCACCGATTGCCAAGAATATATCAATTTTTAAAAGAATATAATCTCCAAAAATTTGTCTTGTGAGATGTTTTTATTTTCACTATTTTTTGAAATATATATTTTCGATTTATACAAAAATATATCAAAATCAGCCTTCTAATAATAAAAAACTAATCACTTTAAAAAAGTGTGTTTATAATATTTGTAAAAAGGATATACGTGACATGGAAACATTGATTTTGGTACTTATTTGGGTTGGCGCTGCAAACATGGTGTCCAACATTATTTTTTACATTCTCTTCTCCTTAAAAATGAGAGATGTTATTTCAGGAGGGGTTAAAAAAGACAATGTCATGATTGTCATTGGATTAATCTTAATCATCTTCTTTTTAGCAGGATATATCTATGTCAGTGTTGCGGCAAATCCAAGCCTTGTTACTGCGCTTATCTTATTCTTTGGAAGTATCTTTGTTAGCCTCGTTATCATCTTATTAAACCGATTAATCAATACCACAAAAGAGAGATCATTAGAAATTGCTCAAATTTTGATAAGTGTTATTGACGCTAGAGGACCAAATCTTCAAGGACATAGTTTACATGTTAAAAATTTAATGACTGTTTTTTATCATCATTTACCGCGTTATCTAAAAGGCGATTATAACTTAATTAGTTTGGAATATGCGGCCTTACTTCACGATATTGGTAAATTAGGAATGCCTGATGAAATTTTAAATAAGGAAGGCAACTTAAACGAAGAAGAAGAGGCAATAATGCGTACTCACCCACAAATTGGAGTTAGATTATTAAGACCAATCAAATCGTTTGATTATGTCGCTGATTGGATTTTATATCACCATGAAAGAGTGGATGGCAAAGGATATTATTTTAAAAATGCATCTTCTATTCCTTTCCCAAGCAAAATGCTTTCTATCATTGATACATATTCCGCAATTACTTTAGGAAGAGTTTATAGCGCTCCTAAAACACACGAAGAAGCGATTGAAATAATCAAACAAGAAGCTGGCAAAAAGTTTGATGAAGAATTAGTGGAAATTTTTGTTTCCATTCCTAAAGAAGAAATTGTTGCCTGTACACCAAAATTTGAAAAATA
Source organism: Bacilli bacterium (assembly GCA_017635565.1). Lineage (GTDB taxonomy): Bacteria > Bacillota_I > Bacilli_A > RFN20 > CAG-826 > UBA2450. The sequence goes on along the minus strand of JAGBLE010000001.1, from coordinate 61,978 downwards.
ATTGAGGTCTAATTGACTAACATGGAAAAATCGAGAAATAAAAGGATATCTGCTTTAGGAGCTTTAGGCTTATCAATCGGAACCGCGATTGGATGGGGTTCTTTCGTTGTAACTGGTAGTTCCTTTTTAAGCAAAGCTGGTCCGCTTGGTAGTTTGATTGGCATTATCGTTGGCATGGTCATCATGCTAGCTTTTGCATATAACTACCATTACATGATTAACAAATATCCAGACTCCAATGGTGGTATTTATACATTTGCTAAAAACACATTAGGAGGAGATCACGCCTTCCTAGTTTCTTGGTTTTTAATCATTACTTATGGGGCAATTCTTTGGGCTAATGTTTCTTCAATATCTTTATTTGCCAGATATATATTTGGTAATACTTTCCAATTTGGATTCCATTATGCAATAGGTGGATACGATATTTGGTTAGGAGAAATATTATTATCCTTGGTGTTCCTACTTTTATTTGCTGGCATTTGTTTACTTAAAAAGAATATTTCGACTTCAATTCAAGCAGGATTAGTTTTAATCTTTGTTGCTTTGATTGTTGCTGGATATATTGTTGGTGTTATTATGCACCAAGGCGGAGTTGAATCATATAAGCCAGATTTTGCATTAAACGGCAATAATGAATTCAATCAAATCATCAGTGTTATTGGAATGATGCCTTGGGCCTTTATTGGTTTTGAAAATATATCTCATTTCTCAAAAGATTATAAATTCCGTCATAGAAACGCTTTTAAGATTTTGGCTTCTTCTGTCATTATCAGTGCGGTTATTTATATTCTCATCTGTTTTATTTCAATTAACGCTTATCCAAGTGAATATGCGAACTGGTATGAATATTTGACTAGTTCTTCTTCATTAAGCGGATTAAACGGTATTCCTGCTTTCTATGTCATAAATCAATATTTAGGAACTGGTGGACTTGTGATGTTTATTATTGCTTTATTAGCAATCATCATGACAAGTTTAATCGGTAATATCTTAGCATTATCAAATCTTTTACACTCTATGGCAGAAGATAACATCTTCCCTAAAGTGTTTAGTAAGTTAGATAAAAACGATAATCCTAGAAATGTTATCATTGCGATAACAGCGATATCCGCAGTTATGCTCTTTTTTGGAAGAGTGTTAATCGGGTGGATTGTTGATATTAACACTTTGTGTGGAATTATTGTTTATATTTATATTTCTGCGATTACATTTATCGCTGCGAAAAGAGATAACACTCGTAAATTAGAAGGAACAATTTTTGGAATCTTAGGATTAACGCTTGGCATTGTTTTTGCTGGTTCAGTTATATATAACGATTTCGCTAATTCGGATTATTTAGCAAGAGAATCAGTTTTAATCTTTATCATTTGGTCTTTAATCGGTCTTATTTATTACGCGTTCTTATTAAAGAAAGACAATAAGAGATTATTTGGTCACTCAATGGTGGCCCTATTCGGATTATTCATCTTAATCATTTATTCTGTTGGTTCTTGGATTATGAAGCTTGTTGGAACAGAAGGCGCTGATAAACAAGAAGCTGTTATTGGGATTATTGCAAGTACGGTTATCTTAATTATTGCTCAAATCGTTTTCTTCTTTGTTTTCTCAATCGTTAAGAAAAGAGAAGTGAATCTCCAAGACAAATTGGTTTTAGGTATGGCCACCATGGTTGAAGGAAGAGATAATTCCACAGGTGGACATATTAAAAGAACAAGCAATGTTGTTCGCTTTTTAGTCGAAGAAATGATGAAAGATCCTTCTATTGATTTAAGTCCTTCCTTCTATCAATGTTTGATTAAAGCCGCTCCTATGCATGACTTAGGAAAAATTACGATTGATGACGCAATTTTAAGAAAACCAGGAAAGTTCACCAAAGAAGAATATGATGTGATGAAAACCCACTCTCCTGAAGGAGCGAAAATCTTAAATCAAATTCTTAGTGGTGTCACTGATAAAAACCTTGAAACAATTGCAATTAATGTCGCTCATTACCATCATGAAAGATGGGATGGAAAAGGATATCCTGATGGATTAGTGGGAGATAATATCCCTCTTGAAGCACGTATTATGGCGATTGCGGATGTTTATGACGCTCTTGTCAGCAAACGTGTGTATAAAGATGAATTTACTTTTGATGAAGCTTATCGCATCATTATTGAAAATATGGGAAAACAATTCGATCCTGGACTAGAAAAATATTTTGCTAGGGCAAGAGAAAGAATTGAAGAATATTATAAGAGAAGTAGAAAATAGGGAATCCAGTGGACTCCCTATTTTTATTATTGATTATCAATTAATTTATCATTCAAGAAACAAATATCTTTTCCTGATGATTTTGCTTTATATAGATTAGCGTCAACTTCACTTAATGATTTATTGAAATCGAATTCATCATTTACTTCGAAGAATAATCCTCCGATAGAAATTGTGACATAATCTTTAGGCGCTTTTGGTGGGGCTTTAAGATTTAAATCAGCAACCGCTTTTCTTAATGTTTCTAATGTTTCTGAAGCAGTGGCAATATCATCTAATTCAAATATAAGCAAGAACTCTTCTCCACCGTATCGATAAAATTCTAAGTTAGGAGAAGGGAAAGTTAATTTAACAACATTAGCGATTTGTTTTAAGCAGCCATCTCCACCTTGGTGAGAGAAATAATCGTTATATTCTTTGAAGTTATCAATGTCGAACATTGCAATCAATAAATCGGAATTGTTATTTTTCCAAAGAGGAATATTCTTTTCCAAAGATTTCTTTAATGCATAACGGTTTTTGCAGTGTGTTAATTCATCATACATCGCTGTATCCATTAAAGAATTACTAATTGATTCTTGAATGTATTTTTGAATTCCTGCATAAAAGAGAATGGAATTCACTAATCGTGACATTAATACGAAAACTGCGGTGATTATGATGTAATATGGGAATCCTTGAATATCAAATTGAATTTTTGCGTATATTGATAAGAATAGCATTATAACCGAAACAAGAGAATTCAATATCCAAGCATCAAGAGCGTGTATTGGCTGGACAATTAATAAGAAAGAAATGATGGTGATTGATATAGACATTGTTGGTGTTACGGATAAGAACCCTTTTTCTGAATCAGCGTAAAAGGAACCCGCCATCATTGACAATATGGCAACAAATAACGCATCAATGCTTAATCTATTTAAGATGTTTTTCTTATTTTCATTTTTATCTTTATTGAAATAAGACACCGCTTTTAAGATGATTGAGGTTATTGCTAACGTTAGGCAAACAAGATCACAAACAAAAGAGCTTATGCCATATACTTCAATTTGCTTCCATCCACTTTCAATTTGTAAAAGGAGAGAAACTGCAATCGAAATGATGGCCATAGCGATAGCGATGAAAATAGTGGCAGAACTCATCTTGTCACATAATTCATCTTTAATTTGCTTCTCATCATTCTTATTCAAATGATTTAGCGATAACGCTAATTTTGGAAAAAGAAATTGAAGGTTTGATCTAAAATCTTTTTTCATAGTTTTTACTAAAAATTATTACTAATTGAATTAAAAATAACAAGATGAAATTGTCAATTTCATTATTTTGAAGAGTGGTGAAATTGCTTATATAACAATTTGATGGGGTTTCTTATATTGTTATTCGCGTTTACATGAAACATATCTTTTATTACTAGGAACATGCTTCTCCAATTGAAAATTCTCGTAAAAGAGCCGCAGTAGTGGATTCCTTATTAAGAAAAAACAATCAATATAACATCGACTTAGTAGATAAATATAATTTACTTCATTAATAAAAAAGACGAGGTCCAATAAACCTCGCCTTTTAAGTTATTAACTTAATCGTTATATATTTCTTTAATATTTAATGAAGAGAAATGTCTTAAATTATATCCATCCACTAAAATGATATGAACGATATCGCTATAATCGATTCTTTCGTCGATGATGTTGCTCTTTCCAATAAACATCTTAATGACATTAGTTCCTGCTTTTTCTCCAATGGAATTTAGTCTTTCAACGGATTTTTCAAAATCAGTGGAACTACCGATTTGCGATAATAAAACGATTGGGATATTAACTTCCATTGCTAACGCAGCGAGTTCTTTAACGATTTCTTGAGTTTGTTCTAAATCGTGCTCGCTATTTCCTTCCCCATAAGTGCTAGTCTTAAGCAAATCAAGGAAATCAATATAAACGATATCGACATGTTTCTTTTTATTTCTAATGATGTTCATGAGTGATTGAAGGTTTAATCCATTCGCATCGAGAACATTGAGATTAAATAATTGAGACCAATTGGTTTTGAAGTGAGAGATCATTTTGTTATAAATGATTGATTGACAATATTCATAAGAAAAGAACATGACGTTTTTGCCTTGCTTGAGGTTTTCACTACAATCGTACACAGTGATTGTGCTTTTCCCCATATCAGGTTTTCCTGTAAGTATAGTTAAATAACCTTTTTCGACTTTAATGATATCCATACAATATCTCTCCTAAGTTCTTAATAATTATTTTATCGGAAAAATAGGAATATCGATATTATTTATTTAAATTCAAAATAAAAGGCTCCCTTAATTTTGTTTTAAGAGAGCCATGGATTTTTATTATTTTGAAGCTTTTATAAGTAGGGAATTAAGTTTTTTAATGAATTCAGCTTTATCGGAGATTTCTCTTCCTTCAAGAAGCATTGCTTCATCATATAACAAGGAAGCATATTCTTTTACCATCTCATCATTATTTTGAATAGCGCTTAAAGATTCAAATAATGGGTGATTTGGATTGAGTTCCAAAATCTTCGTGGCTTTGATATCTTCTTTATTTTCGAGAGCTTCTTCTTGAAGAGTCTTTTCCATTTCAAGAGACATTCCATCTTTTGTTGATAAGCAAAGAGGAGAATCGACGAGTTTACTTGAAATGACAACATCACTGACTTTGTCTTTGAGTTCTTCTTTCAAGGTGTCAATTAATCTCTTATTATTTGTGGTTAATTCATCAACTTTTTCTTGTTCTTCTTTACTGAGTTCTGATGCGGATTCATCCGAGATGAGTTTAAATTCAACTTTATCAAATTCTCTCATCATCATAATGGTGAATTCATCAATCTTTTTATCAAAGAGAAGGACATCGATATCTTCTTTACGATATTTTTCAATTTGAGGCAATAGCTTAATCGCTTCAACGCTTTCTCCAGAAACGTAATAAATATATTTCTGATCTTTTTGCATTTCGGATTTATAAGTTTCTAAGGAAATATATTTGTCTTCATGTTTAAGAGAATGGAAAACAAGTAGGTTTTGAAGTTTTTCTTTATTGAATCCATAAGAAGAATAAATGCCGTATTTGATTATTTCTCCAAATGATTCCCAGAATTTAAGATATTTATCGAAATCATCTTTCTTTACTTCTTCAAGTTTAGAAATGATTTTCTTTTCAATATTTTCAGAAATCTTTTTCATCATTGGAGATTGTTGAAGTATTTCTCGAGAAATATTGAGATTGAAGTCTGGTGAATCCACTAAACCTTTAACAAACTTGAGATAATCAGGAACTAGTTCAGCGCATTTATCTTTGATGAAGACACCTTTGGAATATAGAGATAATCCTTTTTCAAAGCTATCACTATAAAGGTTATATGGTGCATGAGCAGGAATGAAAAGTAAAGCGTCATAAGTAATCGCTCCATCGACTTTAACAAATAAAGAGATGAGAGGATCTTCATAGTCATTAAATTTCGATTTATAAAATTCATTTAATTCTTTATCAGTAACATCTCTTTTATTTTTCTTCCAAAGAGGAGTCATTGAATTAAGTGTTTCATCTTCAGTATATTCGACATCTTTATCGTTTTCCTTTTTGGTTTTGGTGACTTTCATCTTGATTGGGTAATGGACATAATCACTATATTTCTTCACCAAATTCTTAAGCTCATATTCATTTAAATACCTGTCGTAATCGGTTTCTTTGGTTTTCTTTTTTAGATGAAGAGTAATTGTTGTTCCAACTTCTTCTTTTTTGGCTTCTTCAATGGTAAATGAACTCTCTCCATTACTTGAGAATAAATATGCTTCTGAATCAACAGTCTTAGTGAGAACTTCAACTTCACTTGCAACCATGAAAGCACTATAGAAGCCAACACCGAATTGACCGATGATATTTAAATCTTGTTTTTCTTTAGCTTCTTTTAATTTGCTAACGAAGTCTTTCGAACCACTTTTAGCGATTGTTCCTAAGTGATTGATCAAATCTTCTTTTGACATACCAATTCCGTTATCGGAGATGGTAATTGTTCTTTGCTTTTTATCAAACTCTAAGCGAATTTCTCCTTCTCTAAGAGGGTATTTGCCTTCGCTAGACATGGAGAGATAACGATATTTATCAATCGCATCGCTTGCGTTTGAGATTAGTTCTCTTAAGAAAATCTCTTGGTTACTATATATAGAATTAATCATTAAAGATAACAGTTCTTTTGATTCTGTTTGAAACTCCATTGTTTCTTTCATTTTTAAAATCCTCCTTCCACTTTTTCAGTGGTCACAAGATATATTGTAATCATTTTTAGCACTCTTGCAAGTGGAGTGCTAAAAAATTATCATTTTGCCTTATTAAATGTATGAAAAATTAATTTTTAACTCTTAATTTATATGTGACAACAACAGTGTTTATATATATGTTTGAACTCGACTCGTAATGCGCTTCGTTATTATTGGTTTGAAATTCTGCATCAGTTAGTTCAGTAATAACATTTCCTTCAGCGTTACTTTTAAAAATATCAAAATAAATATCTTTGATTTCAAGAGCTGTATCGACAGTGAATTTTAAAGTGACATTGCTATTTTCTTCACCTTTAGCAGCGTAAATATATGGATGAGTCGATACTGGGCCTAATGAGACAGAAGTATTAGTGGTGCTAAAAGAGAGGGTTTCTTGATTATTAAGACTATTAGTTGTGGTTAATTTGAAAGATAAGTCACTTTCTAACACTGATGAATCGGTAATCATTGAAGCGTTATATGTAACTTTAAAAGATTTATAGACTGGAAGAGTTTTAATATATGGGATGATGACTGCAGTAGCGGTGCCACCTAGAAGAATAACGAAAAATAAGATGATAAGGACAATAAGTCTTTTCTTACCGTTTCTTTCTTCTTCGTTATTGTATTTGGCTCTTTGGTTTTTCATAAAAATTTATCTAATGAAATCCGCCATATAGATTGGGAACATTTGAATGTTTTTATCTTCTTTTCTTACATTATTTATTCCAAACACCCACGCTTCTTTAATTTCTTTATGTGCTTCTAGTAAATTATCGAGTGCAGCGTGTTCAAATTTATTTGAATTCTTATCTGGTGCATATGATTTTATTTCTAGTGGAATTATTTCCATATTTTTTTCAATGATAAAATCAATTTCGCCTCTCTTTTTATTTGAGTGGAAATAAACATCGCTGAAGTAATGAGCTTTTAAAGACTGAGCGACAAAATTTTCTGTAACCGATCCCAAATCCACACCGCTAGGGTCGATTATTAATTTTCTTCTTCCTTCTTTATCAAATAATTTATATGTTAAAAGGCCTACATCGCTTATAAATAATTTGGTTATTTTGCTATCTTCAGAAATTGATAGAGGGTATATTGGATTTGTTACATTGTATGTAGGAATAGCGATTCCTGCATTGCTCATCCATAAGAAACGATCTTTTAAGTCTAAGTTTTTGAAGTTTGGAACATCCATATGTGATTTAACAAATTTCTTATTTTTTTTAGATATTTCTTTTGCAAGAAGATTATACATTTCTAAAATGATTAATCTATCTTCCTTAGCGGCATATTTTATAATGTCCTCTTTATACCAGCTATCAATTGTTTGAAGAGCGCTTTCGGTCAAATCTAAACTTTTATCATCAATGTAAGCTTGCACCGCAGCAGGATATCCACCAACAAAAAGGTATTCATTATATTTTTGAAGAAAAAGATTATTTATTGATTCAGGGACTTCTACTTTATCAACAAAACATTGCTTTACTTCTTCGATAATTGTTTGGTTAATGTTATTGGCTAATAAAAATTCTTCAAAATCCATTGGGTACATTGTTAATTCCTTTAAATATCCAGTTGGATTGTGGTTTATTTGAAAAATAATAATTCCTAGCATAGAACCAGAAAGAATAAGTCGGAATTCCCCCTTTTCCGATATCTCCTTGCTCAACGTGATAATATCGATAAATTTATCTCTAAATAAAGGGTCTCTGTTTATTCTATTTTCCCTAACTTCGTAATAATATTGAATCTCATCCAAAAAGAGCACACTATTTGATGAACTGGTTAGTTTTGTTTTTGAAATTAAAGAGAGGCGATTAACGAAGTCGTTATAATTTTTAACTTCTAAAAGCATATTTAATGCTTCTAAGTCCTTGGTAAAATCAATTTCAATGTGATTTTCAAAGCCATCAATAAAGCTTTCAATTATTTTTGTTTTTCCAACTTGTCTAGCTCCCTTAATGAGCAAAGCAGTTTTTTCTTTAGCCTTCCAATTTTCCAAATCTTTAATTATTTTTCTGTATAACATATTTCTAACCCATAACCATTATAGAATATTGGGAATTATTTATATACTGTTTTTTTGCAGTTTTTCCGTTTTCCTGAAAAAGTGTCGTGCAGTTTTTCCGTTTTCCTGAAAAAGTGCATCGTTATTTCCGATAAAACAAAAAGAAAGATATAACCAAATAATGAATCATAAATATCAATTGAAACTTGTAAATGAATTAGTGAATTAAAGAATTGAACACATCAAGTTAATGTTTGAAAAATAATAAGACAAGTTTATTTGGTTGAAAATACTAGGGGTTATTATTTAGCTCCTTTTTCTTTTTGCCTCTTGAATTATGTTTATAAACAAATATAGAATATAGAAAAATGGAAACGTTTCCAAAATTGTTCTAGGAGCCATCAATATGGTTAAACTTTTGCTCAAAAACATCTACAAAATCTATCCTTCAAGAGATAAAGGACCTTCAATATTTAAAAGGTTATTTTCAAAGAATAAAGAAGAAAAACCAAAAGACTTTGTAGCGGTAAAAGATTTTAACTTGGAAATTGAAGATGGTGAATTCGTTGTTTTTGTTGGACCTTCTGGATGTGGTAAATCCACAACATTGAGAATGATTGCCGGACTTGAAGATATTTCCGCTGGTGAATTATATCTTGATGGACAATTATTGAATAACGTTGATGCAATGAATCGTGATATGGCGATGGTTTTCCAAAGCTATGCCTTATATCCACATCTTTCAGCCTATGACAATATTGCTTTTGGCTTAAAGATTAGAAAAATTGAAGAAAAATACACTGATGATAAAGGTGTTGAAAAAGTAAGAAAAAGACATTTAACCAAACAAGAAATTGATGAAAAGGTTCAGTGGGCTGCTGAAATATTAGATATCAAACAATTATTAAATAGAAAACCATCTGAAATGAGTGGTGGTCAATGTCAACGTGTCGCTTTAGGAAGAGCGATTGTTCGCGGACCAAAAGTTTTCCTTTTAGATGAACCATTAAGTAACTTAGATGCGAAATTAAGAACTTCGATGAGAAGTGAAATTGTTAAACTTCATCAAAGATTAAAAACAACATTTATTTATGTTACTCATGATCAAGTCGAAGCGATGACCATGGGTAATAAAATCGTTGTTATGAAAGATGGAGTTATTCAACAAGTTGATAAACCAACTGATTTATTCCAATATCCAGTCAACCAATTTGTCGCTGGATTCATTGGCACTCCTCAAATGAATTTCTTTAATGTCACAATTCAATTAGAAGATAAGAAGTCCTCTAAATTATTGATGACTTTTGAAAATGGCGAATCAGTTTCTTTAGATATTAATAAAATGCGCAAGATTGAAGAGAAGTTCCTCGATGGAGAAGCTCATGAAGTTATTTTAGGCTTAAGAGCGGAACATATTTTGCTTCAAGAAAAAGGGATTCATCTCTATTTATCCGTTTCTGAAATCCTCGGTTCATACACTCATTTATTCGCACATTTTGAAAACGCTAGTAATGATTACATTATTTCAATAAATGAAGTTTCTACATTAGAAAGCGGAACAGAATTAACAATCGGGTTTAACGAAGACAAAATTCATTTATTCGATTCTGAAAGTAAACAATCAATTTTGGAGGGGAAAAAATAATGATTTCCAAACTTCTTATATTATTTACATCTCTGTTGTTATCTCTTCCAAACTTCTTAAATAAAAAAAGTGTTGGTGAAAATTATAAATTAACTAATCTTGATGGTGATGATTTCGCTTTAGTGGAACAAAGTTATGAAGCAAGCGAAAGTTTTGTTTATACATCAAGAATCCATTTTAATGAAGGCCAAGCATGTGGCCTTGTTTTTGGTGCTCAAGAAGATGATCATTATTGGGTTTTTAACGTTGATCGATATGATAACTGGACAAAACTCATTTATTTTTATAAAGATGGTAGTGAATTAAAAGCAAATGTTGTCAAAGAAGAACGCTTTATTGGTAACGACAAAGTTCATGAAAGTGAATTGAGAGTCATCAATCCTGCTTTAAGAGAATATGGCGAATATAATTTCAAAGTTGTCATCACTAAAGATGAAGATAAAACATTTGGAGAATTCTATATCGATAACATTAAAAGATTTGGTGTTGATAACGATATCGATTTAAATTCTTTTGCTGATATAACTTATAACGGAGGAAATTTAGGATATAACGTCTATCGCGCCTCTGTTGATTTTAATGAAATCACATATGGAAAAAATGATTTCTCTTATTACACTGAATTATATCGTAATCAATTCCATTATTCGCAATATGCCCACTGGAATAACGATCCAAATGGACTCGTATATTATCAAGGCTATTACCATATGTATTACCAAACTAACCCATTTTCACAACAATGGGGACCAATGTATTGGGGACACGCAAGAAGTAAAGACTTAGTCCACTGGCAAGAACTCCCAATCGCTTTATTCCCAGATGATGGAGATATGGGTGTTGGTTTAGGAGTTGGTTATGCTTGGAGTGGAGTCGCCATGGTTTATCACAAAGGCATGAGTGGAATTGTTGATTCCAAAGGATGGTTCCCAAATGGTGATGGAAGTGGTTTACTCGGTTATTACACTCGAGATGGAATGAGACAAGACCAAGTCATTATCACCAGTGATGATGGTGGTTTTACTTGGGTAAAAAGACAACATATTCCTCAAAGCGCTGCTATTAATGTCGATTATAAAGTCGATTGCCGTGACCCTTCTATTTTCCCACTTGTTAAAAATGGAGAAGAAACTGAAATTTGGGGTATGGCGCTTTCTGGTGGAACCCAAAATAAGATTTGGTTTTTAGCCTCTTATAACTTACTAGATTGGATTTATGTCGGTGAACTTGATTATATTTACGCTGAATGTACAACCGTTTCAATGATTGAAGCTGATGATGGAACAACTCACTACGCTTTAACTATTTCTAGTCGAGATTATATCGTTGGTGATTTTTACTATAATCCACTTACTGGTCAATTCTCTTTTACCAAATTAACTGATTTTGTGAAGATGGATTACGGTGAAGATAGTTACGCTGCTCAATGCTTCTATATTGATGACACAACTTCAAAATATTATGGACAACATATTTCTATCAGCTGGAACTTTGGTCTTCCTAGCGATGCAGAAAGTGGTGTCTACGCTCAAGTGAGATATCCATGGAATGGTGGAATGACTATCCCTGTTGCGTTAGGATTACGCAAAGTTGGAGAAACTTATAAACTCACTCAAACACCAATTACTGTTGATAATAACGATTTTGATAAAACCAATATCGTTTCAATAAATAATCAAACATTTAATAATGAAACTAACCCATTAGAAGGAGTTACTTCTCATTTATTAGAAATCAAATCAAAAATTTCAAATCCAAACAAAGAAAGCGTTGAATTTAGAGTTAATGTCAGTGATTCTGAATATACCGCTTTCGGATGGAATAAAGATGACGGTTATTATTTTGACCGTCGAAATACAAGTGACGCTGGAATTAATTTTGTTAAACATTATCATCACAAATTTACTACTGGTCCAGTAGATGAAACCTCATTATCATTCTACGTTTTAGTCGATAATGGAGCGCTTGAATTATTCGCAGGTGAATATCAATATAACTTCTATAATTTAACTCTTGCTGCTCCTTATTCTATCGGTGCTTCTCTTTCTTCTTCTGGAGAAATCAACATTGATGAACTCCAAGTAAATGAAATGAAAAGCATTTGGAAAGAAGATGGAGAAATTGAAGATGGAATTTTATATCTCGATTCCGCTGATGTGAAATTAGATATGTCTCTTTTAGACACTAAAGACATCTTTGCATATTCTTCAATTGGAGAAGAAATCAATTGGACAATTATTACTGGAGAAGATGTTATTTCTCTTACTGAGACTAAAACCGGAGCGAAAGTAACCGCTCTTAAAGGTGGAGAAGCAGTAATTGAAGCTACTTCAGGAGATAATGTAAAAACCATTAATGTCACAGTCGATGATTCATCATTTGATTCTCCTTTCTCATTAAATAAAGAAGATATTTATTCAGGAACTTGGAGAATTGAACAAGGTAACTTAATTGGTGAACAAAAAAATGGAGATGGATATTACATTTCTGATTTAGAAAGTAGTGATACAACTTATAGTGTGACTTTTGATTTATCTTCCGCGACTGCTGGAGGAATGTTACTTAGAGCAAGTAAGGACATGTCTTCTTATATCATGTTCAATTACGACAAAAATGAAAAAGTATCGAAAGTTTGGACAAAAGATAGAAGTATCTCTTCATCAAATATTGAAGTGAGTGACACGAATGTCATTTTAACTGCAAAATTTGAAGGAAATAGATTAATCACTTATGTTAATGGAGTTCAAACCGGTAATAACGTTTTAAATAATACTGATCCGCAAAGTGGATATATCGGACTCAATGTCTTCTCTGGAAGAGCGGTCATTAAAGAGTTCTCCATCATCAAAGAATATTATGAATTCGATAATGATGATGTCTATATTGACGCGGGTGTTACTCAATATATCAAAAACATTTATAACGTCACTAAGAAAAACGAATTAGTGGCAAAAGGCTTTTATAAAGTTGAAGGTCGAGACATCATCTTAAGCAAAGAATATATGCGCTTACTTGAAGATAATAAGACATATGAATTCTTTGTTGAAGGCGAATTCTCTTCTTTCAATATCAAAATCAAAACTAACACGATTAACCGCAATTATTACTTCTTTGATCAAACCATCAATTATGGTCAAGAAGTGACAATATATGTCGATACATTAGCGATTAACAAAGTCACCCTTAATGGAGAAGAAATTACTGATTATTACGTTTCTGATTACGTTCTCCATATCGATTCAGAATTATTTGATTCAGAAGAAGTTGAAGTTGAAATCAATGATCAATACACATTTACAGTTTACGTTAATAACATCATTAACGGACCAGTTGAAGTCACGGTTCCAAAACAAATGAATGTAACTTTATTAATCGTTGTTATTGCTGCTTCCGTTGGAGTAGTTGCCTTAGGAACAGTAGCATTCTTATTAATCAGAAAGAAGAAATCACATGGCAAAAGTAACAATTAATGATGTCGCGAAAAAAAGCGGATACGGATTAGGGACTGTTTCAAGAGTTATTTCTGGAGATAAGTCTGTTAAAGATTCCACTCGTGAAAAAATTCTTAAAACCATTGAAGAACTCCATTATGTTCCTAATGTCAATGGCGCGAGATTGAGAAAAAAGCATAGTGGAGTTATCGCAGTTCTTGTTCCAGTTATCAATCACCCATTCTTTGCAGAATTTGTCGAATGTCTTGAACATATCGCAGGAAAAGAAGGATATTCATTAATCTTATTAACTTCACAAATGGATGAACAAAAAGAGGAAGACATCTTGTGGAAAATAAGAAAGAAAGAAATCGATGGAGCGATATTTGTCACCCACTACGAACATAAAAACGAAGATATTAATGGCCTTCCACTTGTCAGTATTGACCGTCACTTAAATCATGTTGTCCCATTTGTCTCTAGTAATAACTATGAGGCGACAAAAGAAGCGATTGAATATCTCATTAGTACTGGGGCTAAAAAAATCGGATTTATCGGCACTAAACCATTCGTGGAAAGTGAAGTTACTCTTAGAGAAAAAGCTTATCTCGATGTAATGAAAGAACATAACTACACGCCATATATCGTTTATGAAGTAGTGAAACACGGAGAAGAAAAAGAACTTGTTGATAAATTCATCGAAAAATATCCAGATGTTGATGCAGTCTTCGCTTCTGGAAGTTCCTCTTCCACATACATCTATAACAAATATGTTTCTATGGGAAAGAAATTCCCAGAAGATATACAACTCATTAGTTATGATGGAGTGTTCAATTCTTGGGAAGACGCTCCAATTGTCACTTCTATTGAGCAGCCAATAAAAGAAATGGCGGAACAATCATTTAAAATATTGATTGACATTATTAACGGTAAAGAAGTCAATCAAATCACATTATTAAAAACAAAATTCGTCAAAGGAAAAACAACTAAATAAAGGAGAAAAATAAAATGAAAAAATTATGTTTATTAGCATTACCAATCCTTGTGTTAACTTCATGTGGTGGATCTTCTGAAAAAGATGGTGGACAAGATTCATCAGGAAACACAATTGTTAAGGTTATGTTCCACGTCGATGGACAATCTGAAGAAGGTATGGCGTATAAAAAACGTATTAACGCCTTTAACTCTGCTTATAAGAGTCAAAAGATTAAAGCTTCTGCAGATTTTGTTGCAAGAACTCAAGGAACAACGAGTTATGAACAAGTTCTTATTTCAATGAAACAAGAAGGAACCCTCCCTTCAATCATTACTTTTGACTCACCAAACTGTTCAACTTACGCTCATTACAAATTAGTTGTTAATGTTGATGATGTTTTTACTGAAGAAGAAAAGAATGAATTCATCACTCTTAACCGTTATCAAGGAAAAACATATGGAATCCCAATTCAAGAATCAAGTGCTGGATTTTATTACAATAAAACAATTTTTGCTGAAGCTGGAATTGATGTTTCAGGTTACACAGTAGAAAACCCTTGGACATTTGATCAATTCAAAGATGTTTGTAGAAGACTTAAAGATCATGGAGTTGCCACTCCTGTTGATATGAGATTAGATGCGACTAGAGATGAAACTGCCACATATTTACTTTATCCATTTATTTATGCGGCTGGCGGTGATTTTGTTGATGAAAACGGAAAAGTCACTGGCCACTTAAACAGTAATGCTTCAAAACGTGGCTTCCAATTCTTCAAAGATTTAGTGACAAACGGATATACAAGTTATTCTGTTGGGGCAACTGATTTCTTTACTGGAAAAGCTGGTATGTATCTTTCTAGTGGTTGGACAATCCCAGATTTACTCCACAAATATAAGAAAAATAGAGATGAATGGGGATTATTACCTTATCCGAAAGATGTTACCGCTGCTAGTGCTACTGGTAGCTGGAGTTATGGTTTAACAAAAGATACAGAAGCAGGAAGAGCCCTCTTAAAATGGTTATCCACTCCTGAATCTGCTCAAGTTATTACTGACGCTACTGGAATGATTCCAGCTCATAAAACACTTGGAAATGATTACGAAATTAATTCAGCAGAATATGTTTTACGTAAACAACTCGAATTATCTGGAACACCAAGACCAGAAATGGTGGGATATAGCAAATTCTCTGCTTATTTTGCCAATATCATCAATGGTATTTATAACCAAGAAGTCAATGGAGTTGTTGATAGCTTCACATCAAGCTTACAAACCGAATTAGACAAAATTAAATAGTTTAAATAGAAGGTAAACATGTTTCAAATTGCGATCATAATATTTGCTGTTCTGTTATTCATCTTCGGTGTTGTTGTTTTTGTTGACGTCTTATTAGCGAAGAAAAATAACACTAAATATCACACTAAACAGGTGATAACGGCTTTCTTATTTATTTTACCAGCAGCAATATTCGCATTCTTCTTCATTGCTTTACCTATCTTATATTCATTAGGCTATGCCTTTACTGATACTGGATTATTTGAACCAGACGGCGGGAAATTCATTGGATTTGAAAACTTCAAAGCAGCATTTGAAGAAATCAAAAATGGTGGAACGCTTGCTATTGCGATTAAAAATACAGCGATATTTGTCGTTCTTGTCGTTCCTTTACAAATCACAGTCGCTCTTCTTCTCGCGTTATTCTGCAATGTTAAATACAAAGGAAGAACGATATTCAAAGTCTGTTTCTTTGCTCCGGTTGTCATCTCTTTAGCGGTTACTTCTTATTTGTGGTTAATCTTACTTGATCCAAGTTCAGATGGATTAATGAACACAATCTTGATGTCCTTTGGACTTCCTCAACAAGAATTCTTACGTAATCCAGATACGACAATGATTTGGATTGTTATCGTTTCAGCTTGGCAAGGAGCAGGATATCAAATGTTAATCTTCTCTAGCGCGCTTAGTGGTATTAGAAAAGATTTATATGAAGCCGCAAGAATGGATGGATGTAATGCTTGGAAGAGATTCTGGAAAGTAACTCTCCCAGGATTAAAACCAACATTACTTTATATTTTAATTACTGTTTTTATTGGCGCATGTCGAATCATGGTTCAACCAATGTTAATGGTGGGATCATATGATCCAAAAGCCATCACAATTAGTTATTTCATGTATGGACAAGCTTATGACTTCCCATATTTAGTTGGTTATTCAAGCGCAATCGCGTTACTTATGACCATCTTTACTGGCACGATTACCTTCTTACAAAGGAAATTACTTGGAGAAAAAAGAAAATGAAAGAGAAACATATACGTGAATTAATTAACGATAACGAAGTCACGATTGTTAAAAAAAGAAAAAAGACAATTTATGAAAAAATTATCTATTACGTTTTTGGAACGATTTTATCTTTAATTTTCGTTTTCCCTCTTATTTATATGATTGCAGCTTCCACTAAAAGTGAGATAGCAATCGCTAACGATGCTGGAACGATTAGAATGTTTATTCCTGATTTTGCCCACTTCAGTAGCATCTTTGATAATTATGCAACTTTATTCAATGGAAAATATGAAGTCGGTAGACACGCTTTGAATAGTTTTATTTACGCAGGCATCACCATCGTTTTAAATATCTTGATTAATGGTATGGCGGCTTATGCGATTTGTAAGCTTCGTTTCCCTGGGAAAGCTTTCTTCAATTTCATCATCATGTTTTTGATTATCGTTCCTGTTGAATCATCAATTATTCCTTTATATCTCATATGTCGGTCGATGCTTGGATTTGTTGATAAATTCTCAATTCTGGCAATCATTTGTCCAGCATCAATATCCGTATTCAATATCTTCTTATTCATCCAATTCTTCTCTTCAATTCCAAAAGAATTCGAAGAAGCTGCAAGAATGGATGGCGCAAATACATTCCAAGTATTCTTAAAAGTTATTCTTCCATTATCAAAACCGATTTTAGCAACAGTGGCTGTCTTCTGCTTTATCGGAGTATGGAATGATTATCTCTGGCCAACGATGGTCTTACCAAAAGAAGCATGGCCAATTCAAGCAACGCTTACGGTTATTAATAGTGACCCTGCGGCAGAAACTGGTCAAAAGATGGCATCACTCGTCATCACATCAATTCCAATCTTCATCGTTTATGTTGCCGCGCAAAAATATATTGTCAAAGGATTTGGAGCAGGAGGATTAAAATTATGACAAAAATCAATAAATTATTAACGTTATTTCTTACTAGTTTTGTTCTCTTTTCCTGTACTTCAAATGGAGCGGGTTCAAGTTCTTCTCACGATTATTCAAAAAATTTAAAAATTAATTTTGATTTTGATTCTCATGACAAAGAATACATCATTAACAAAGCCACGGGAGAAAGGCAAAAAGTCAATTATATTTTTAATGAATCAAACGCTGAAAAGATATTTAAAGCGCCAAGCGATCCCCTTTTCAAACAAGGAGTCCACGGTTCTTCCTTATATCTTGATGGTCACTCAACTAGAATGATTCTTAATGATTTTGATACCCCAACTGATAAATTAACTATTTCTTGTTGGATTGCGCCTCGTGGATTTGAAAACCTTGTTGATTATGATTGGGAATCAATCGCTCGTGGTCATCCACGTTTATCTGCGATTGCTAATCAAGGTCATATGGAAAATGGTGAAGGCTTTACATTTGGATATGGAAGGCTTGGAAAATGGGGTCTTCAACTCTGTTTACACAACAATGAAACTGACGATGATTTTATGATGGGATTTTATGATCCTCTTAATAAATTAAAATTATATGAATGGAATCATATCGCAGCGAGTTATGATGGAAAAACTGGATATATCGCTCTTTTTTATAACGGTCAAAGAGCGTATGAATCTTATATCCCAGAATTAGTGGATACAGAAATCATTACTTCCTATGAAAAAATGTATGTCTGTTATTACAATTCCCCTCAAATTGAATTTGGTTGTCATAGACAATATCCAGCTGGATTAATTGATGATTTCAAATTATATGAAGATTCTTTACCACTTAAAACAGTGAGAGATGAATATTTAGCAGGATGCGTTAATGGAAATCATCCAGTCTTACCTTTTGATGAAGTCAAAGAAGACCGCTCTCAATATGAAGGAGATCGTTATCGTAGTATTTATCACGGAATCCCTTCAGCGGTTTGGATGAATGAACCACACGCTCCAATATATTACAAAGGAATGTATCATTTATTTTATCAACATAACCCAATCGGACCATATTGGTCACAAATTAGATGGGCTCATCTCGCTTCAAGAGATTTAATTCATTGGGAAAGCGTTAAAGATGCGGTTGTTCCAACTGAAGGAATATGCCCAGAAGGAGTTTGGACTGGTGGATCTGTTATTGGTCCTGATGGAACCCCTTGGCTTATCATTACTGCTGGCACTAACACCTCAACATGGACTGGTCAAAATATCGCTTTTGCACATTGCGCTGATCCTGATGATCCATATTTAACTGACTGGATAGTGGAAGATAAAGTAACCATTACTCAACCAGCGGGAGATATCATGGGTGAAAGAGAACAATTTAGAGATCCATTTGTCTGGTTTGATGATGGAATTTACTATATGCTCGTTTCAACTTCAATCCCTGGAAGAGGTGGTTCCGCTAACGTATTTACTTCTAAAAATATGCGTGACTGGACGTATCACGGCTATTTATATGAATGTCCATTTGATCAATATCCAGTTCAAGGTGCACACTGGGAATGCGTTGTTATGTTCCCAATTTCATCAAAAGATGGAAGCATTAAAAAATATATTTTATTCGATTGCCCACAATATACAGTGGATGGATATGTTGTCGATTGTCTTTATTGGATTGGTCAATTCGATAAAACAACTTGTAAATTTATTCCTGATGATCATGAACCAAAATTATTTGATTATGGTAAAGGAATATACACAGGTCAAACTGGTTTCTGTTATTTAACTGAAGAAGATAAGGCTAATGGTAAAACTCGATATGATGAAGGAAGAACAGTCATCATTGCTTTAGCCCAAGGTAAATCAGCGGGAACCGCTCAAAATATTGACGCTGGTTGGGCGCATAGCTTAGCCATGCCAGTTGAAATTCATTTAGATACTGATGGAAAAACTGTTCTTAGAGAACCAATTAAAGAACTCACTTCTGCTTATAGTGAAGTTCTTTACGAACAAGAAGCAGGTACTTCATTAAACGTAAATGAAATCAATAGTGAAATTGAAAATATTCGTGGAGATGCTTTAGAAATTAAAGCTAAGATTCATATTAATAGTGATTCTAATTATTCTACTGGTCTCCATGTTAGATATAACAAAAATGTTATCGCTGGAAGAACTGAAAGATCTTCAATTGTTATCAATGATAATGGAGTCTTTGTCAACCGTACTGATTCAACTTTATTAGATTATGTTGATAAATCAGATACAAATACATTTGGAATTCATGAAAAAAATATCGAATTAACAATATTGATGGATCGTTCTTGTTTAGAAGTTTATATCAATAACAAAGATCAAATCACATCTCGTATTTATCCAAAATGTAGCGATAGTGATTATCTCCACTTCTTTGATAATAACGCTAATATTTCTGTTAGCGATGTTAAGATTACAAAATTCGATAGCATTTATTTTGATGAAACAACCCCTGCCTATTACGGCAATACTGGTACTTTGGAGGAATTAGTTTATGCATAAGAAATATTGTCTTCTTTTACCAATTATTGCTTTTGCGGTAAGTGGTTGTTCTAATACCGAAACTAAGATAATTGATCCAGTTAGAGAAACTCTCATCAATGGTGGATTTGAATCATCAAATTTATCTGGATGGACGATTGAATACGGTAACGCTTTTGATGATGGTTCGGTTTCATCAAACAAAACATTTACTTATTCTTATGATCCAGAACACGTCGAAATCAAAATTGGACAAGAAGGTAATTGGTATCTTTCTGGTAAAGGTTTTGATGGAACTTATTCAAATGGAAGAATTGGTGCGATTAGATCCAATAACTTCAAACTCGGTGGAGATGGTTCGATTGCTGTTAAATTAGCAGGCGGAGCTTCAACTAGAGGAAAAGGAACTGGAGCAGCAAGAAAAAGTGACGCAGAAATTTGTTATTTCGGTGTTTATCGCGCTAGTGATGACAGAATGATTGCTAAACAAATCAACGAATATTTCATCGAACATACGGAAGAATATGTTGACGTTAAGAAATATAACGCTGGTGTTTATAGCACTGATAACTTTGTTGATTATGAAATCGACTTAGCAGAATATATCGGCGAAGAATTATATGTTCGTATCGTTGATAACGACAAAGATGTATATTATGGCTACCTTTCTGTTGATGATATTCGCATTGGCGGAGAAGATCCTCAAGAAGAAGGCGAATATTACGTCAAAACCCGTCAATACGTTGAAGAAGCAACCGCTCCTAGTGAATATGAAATCGCTAACGGAGATTTTGAACTTGGCTCTTTAGCGGGTTGGGAAGTAATTGAAGGATTAGCGTTTTCAAATGAAGGAATTAATCACGAATCAACATGGTGGAATGAAAATATCTCTTATCAAAGAGAAGGCGATTACCATTATGGCTACTATAAACCTTCCGCAACTGGAAAAATGAGATCAACTCGTTTTAAACTTGGCGGTAGTGGTTATATTTCCTTTAAACTCGGTGGATGTCGTGAAAATTATTTAACATATTTATCAATTTACAAAGTTATTGATGACTCAACTTCAACTGAAGTGGCGAGATATTCTCACCGCACATATTGGGATTTCCAATTCCCGTATGTCGCTAACGGAATGAGATTGCTTAATTTAATCCAATATATCGCTGATTTAAGAGAATATATTGGTGACACTTTATATATTGAAGTTGTGGATAATAACACAAGTCCTGATGATTTAGCGTGCATGACTTTAGATTCAATTTATACATATTATCCTGAGAAACCAACTTTCTATAACCAGGATCATTTTGAAGCTCATTCAATGATTAATATCGAAACAGAAATTGAAAGTGAATGCCAAGTTAAAAACGGTACTTTCGAAAAAGGAAATCTCGAGAATTGGACTTTAGTGGGTGATGCTTTTGCAACCGTCACCGATAAAGATGGATGGTGGGATGAAGGATTCACATTTAATAAAAATGGAAGATATTTATTATCTGGAGAAACTTCAGAAAGCTTAACCGGATACATTCAAAGTGAAAGCTTTAAAGTAGGCGGCATTGGAAAGATGTCATTTAGATTTGGCGGAGGAAAAGATCCAAGATTCTGCTATATCTCCTTATATGACAAAGAAACAAATCAAGAATTAGCGAGATATGCAAATCGATATTTCCATGATTTAGGAACTTCTCTACTTAACAAAGGTTCAAATTTAATGAACATGGTTCAATATGTCGCTGATATCAGTGAATTCATGGATAAAGAAGTATATATCCGCGTTAATGACTTCGCTACAAATAATTGGGGCTTAGTTACTGTTGATAGCTTCATTACTTATTATGTAAATGAAAATTCATTACCTCTTTCTTATTATGATGCGGTTGATATTTTACCAACTACGGAAACCACTAATGAATATCAAGTTCTCAATGGTGGATTTGAAAAAGGTGATTTCACTGGTTGGACTTTCTCAACTGGTGGAGAAGAAATCGGTAATATTGGCTATGACGAAGTCTGGTGGAATGAATGGTATGATTTCAATAAAACAGGAACATATTTCTTCTCTGGATGGAATGGAAAAGAAGAAGCAACTGGTTCATTAACTAGTAGTGAATTCACTATCGGTGGAACTGGATATATTTCATTTAAACTCGGTGGAGGAAAGAATAAAGAGAATACTTATGTTGAAATTATTGATTCAACCACTGAAGAATCTTTAATCAAATTCTCAAATTATAAATTCAATGATCAAATGGCGAGACGTTATTTCTATAATGGTCAACCAATTGATTTAAGTAATGATGACATTTATATGGCAAATATGGTCCAATATGTCGCTGATTTAAGCAGCTTCATGGGAAGAAAAGTCAAAATCCGTTTAGTGGATAATGCTTCTTCTGATTGGGGATTATTATTTGCGGATGATTTTGTCACTTATTACGAAAATAGCGACTCTCTTGTCACAGGACTCGAAGCAAAATATGAATAATATTCGACCAAAATTTCACATCACCGCTCCAAGTAATTGGATTAATGATCCTAATGGAGTAATTAAATTTAAAGGAAAATATCATGTTTTTTATCAACACCATCCTTACGGAATTACATGGGGACCAATGCATTGGGGACATGTTATCAGTGATGACTTATTAAATTGGGAACATCTCCCTATCGCTTTAACTCCGGGTGATACTTTTGATAAAGATGGATGTTTTTCTGGCTCCGCTTTTGTTTATGAAGACAAATTATATGTTGTTTATACTGGCTTTATATTTAACGAAGATCCAGAAAAGATTAGGCAACAACAATGTCTTGCTTATAGCGAAGATGGAATCCACTTTAAAAAGCTTGGATTAATCATCGGAGAAGATAATCTTCCAAAAGAATTTGCTCCAAATGATTTTAGAGATCCAATGGTGTTCAAAGAAAATAATCATTTCGTTATGCTTGTCGCCGCTAGAAGAAAAGAAGGAAGAGGAAATATCTTAAGATATGAATCAAATGATTTGTTATCTTGGACATTTGTTTCTTCAATCTTACCTTCCGATAGTGAAGGCGTCATGATTGAATGTCCTGATTATGTTTCAGATTTAAATCTTCTTCTTTACTGTGAACAATTTCAACCAGTAAATGGATATCTTCACCATAACATTCATTCCACTGATTGGGAAATTGGTAAATTTGTTGATCATAAATTTAATAAAACTAATAAAGGAATGATTGATTACGGTTTTGATTTTTACGCTCCTCAAGTGATTTTGGGAGATAACATCTTAATCGGGTGGCTTGATATGTGGGACAGAAATAATCCAAGCGAAGAATATGGTTTTGCGGGAAGTCTTACTGTTCCTCGTCATATAAGCGTTAAAAATAACGAATTATATCAAAAGCCTGTTTTACCAAAAAACAAAAAAGAAGAAAAAGATATTACTGATATAGAATATGTTGAACACGTAAAATATGGCTTCTACAAATTAGAAATAACCGATTTAGAATCTTTACATATTTCTTTTAGAAAAGGAGATGAACATCAAACCATTTTCTATTTAAATGAAAACGAATGGGTTTTTGATCGAAGTCATTCTGGAAAAGAAATAAAAGGAAACGAAACTGATTCTGATTCATTAAATGGAATAAGAAAGCTTCCTTATATCAAAAATAAGAAACATGAAATCTATTTGGTCATGGATGAATTTTCAGTTGAATTATTCGTCGATGGAAAATCATTATCTTCACTTATTTATCCAGATTTAAGTGATGATTTATTACAAATTGTTATTAAAAGCAAAAATACAAAGCTTATTAAATATTTATAGGAGAAGATAACATATGAAAAAAAGCATTTTCATTTTTCCACTTCTTACTTTGTCGGTCTTATCAATTAGCCAATTAAAAGGACAAGGCCTTAAAGAAGCGCACGCTGAAGAATTAGAAACTTATATTAATGTTTCTGATTTATTCCTCGATTTTAATGAGGACAAAGGAAGTATCGCAGACAAAAACGCAACTTTCTGGGGAGAAGGATATTCATTTAACGCTTTGGATAATTTCTATCGCGGAGAAAGTAAGGAAGGATGGACTGGTTCCTTAACCACCAAAACATGGAAACAAACTACTCCATTTATTTATTTCCAGTGGGGTGGAGCGAAAGATTATAACGCCGAAGGGGTAGAAGGAGAAGTATATCTCAATATCCATTATGGCACTGAAGGAAATATGCATGTCAGTAAAGTGATGAACAACACTTTTGCAGAAAACCCAATGCTTCTTAGATATTTTGAAGTTCCAAGCGATATATATTCTTCCTTTAACGGCAATCCATTTGATATGTATATCGAACTTATTGATGGAAAAACTGGAGATTATGGTTTCCATAACTTTGGATATCTTCATGTTAACCAAAATGAAGAACAAGTTCGTGAAGCGATGTATTATTATCTCAACCACGTCGATATTACTGATACAAGAGATTGGAAAAAGAATAATAATAAAGCAATTTATGGACATTATTTCGCTAATGGCGACTTAAGAAGAGTGTTCTTAAAAACCGCGGATAATATCGATGAAGATTTTGAAGATAATGCTAAATTTACAAATAATTGGTATTTAGATCTTAATTACGATAATTATTTGGACACTGCTAGACACGTTGATAACGTTATTGGAACAGACATAGTTCGTGGTGGCAGCAATATGCCATTCAATAAAACTGGAGAAGGATATTTCAAAGGATGGTACGAGCATTCTCTTGACGCTGGATATATCGATAGTGATAAACCAATATATCGATTTGTTTCCCGCCCATTTGTCTTATCAAATACTGGTTTAGTAAGCATTAAAATGGCTGGAAGATCTGCTTCTCTTCATGTCATTGACACAGAAACACAAAAAGATTTAGCGTGGGTTGACTTAAGAACATTTAAAGGTGGCACTGATGAAGACCAAAACATTCAAGCTTTAACTGGCTTTAATACAGTCACCATGGTTAGACACTTAATCAATTTAGAAGAATTCAAAGGAAAAACCATTCAACTCGCTTTAGCGGATGTTTTCGATAATAACTGGGCAGCTTCTTATTTTGATGAACTTGTCACTAATTACAGTGAATACCCAGCCTTTGACTTTGACGTTGTCGAACAAGAAAATGAAACAGCAACTTCGTATAAAATTTATCGTGACCAATATATTTCAAGCACTCATATTGATAACGACTCTAATGGAGTTAAATACACTGCAACAAAAGAAGAAGTCACAAGAGTGGATGAAACTCCTTCATATGAAGCTTATAAATTCTTAAATGATTACTTTGATAATTATCGTAATCTTGAAAATGGATTTGATGTTTCTAAATTAAGCGAAGAAAGCAAAAAAGGATTATTAGCAAAATATAACGAATTAAGTGATGATGCGAAAAAGATTGTTATTAAATCAACTGATTTCGCTTATGAAGAACTTGGAGAAGAATGGTATAAATCTTCACCAAACAAAAATGGCACTGTTGGAGATACTTTATCCGCGATTAATGATGAATTTAGAGATTATGTTGTCTCTTTCTCTTCTAACGGAGGAAGTGGCATCATGGACGATGTTGAAATTAGAGGTGCTTATACTTTACCAACATGTACATTTACTGCTCCAGAAGGAAAAGAATTTGACTCTTGGATGGTAGGGGAAACCAAATATGCACCAGGTGAAGAAATTAATGTCACAAAAGATATTGAAATCAAAGCAACATGGAAAGACATTCCTACACCTGAACCAGTCAAATATGTCGTTTCATTCGATTCAAATACTGGAAGTGGAACAATGGAAAATGTTGAAGCACTTGAAAATACTGAATATGAATTACCAACCTGTACATTCACTGCTCCAGAAGGAAAAGAATTTAATTCTTGGTTAGTAAATGAAGTCGAATATCAACCAGGTGAAGAAATCACTGTTAATGAAAACACAACTGTTGTTGCTACTTGGAAAGATATTCCAACTCCAGATCCAGTCAAATATGTTGTTTCATTTGACGCTAATTCAGGTTCTGGAAATATGAAAAGTGTTGAAGTACTTGAAAATACAAATTATGAACTCCCTACTTGTGATTTCGTTGCACCAGAAGGAAAAGAATTTGACTCTTGGATGGTTAACGGAAATAAATATCAACCAGGTGATGAAATTGTTGTAAATGAAAATACAACCGTTACCGCAACATGGAAAGACATTCCTACACCTGAACCAGTTAAATATGTTGTTTCATTCAATTCTAATAGTGGAACTGGCACCATGGAAAGCGTTGAAGTACTTGAAAATACTGAATATGAATTACCAACTTGTACATTTACCGCTCCTGAGGGAAAAGAATTTGATTCCTGGACTGTAAATGGTGAAAAACATCAACCAGGAGAAAAAGTAACAATCACCGAAAACACAGTTGTTACCGCTACTTGGAAAGATGTTACACCAGTCACTCCTCAAAGATCAGGTGGTTGTGGTGGTAATATCGCAATGACTAGCGTGTTACTTTCAACTCTCTCATTATTAGGGTTCTCTCTCATTTTTATGAGAAAAGTTTCAAAGAAAGAAAAATAGTATTTTACTGAATGAAATTCAGTAATTAGCACTCAAAAACCTTGAGTGCTTTCTTCTTCTTCTTCTTCTATTTAGAAGAATTAATACAAAAATGTTGTTTTATTTAAAAAATGTATGATAAAATGAGGAAAAATTGGAAACGTTTCCAAAATTAAGAGGTTACTTGTATGAAAGCAAAATTTTTAGTACCATCAATCCTTTTGTCTGTAGGCATAAGCGCTACAGTTATTTGCGTTGGCTACAATCTTGACAACAATATTGTTTCTAACCCTATTTTCACCACTATAAAAAGTAGTAGAACAATTGAGACGCCATATGTGATTAGCGATACTGAAGCCGAATATATTGATTTTATGACAGGCTTTGCAGTGCAAGATGCCAATGCGGCAGTTAGTAATGAGTCACTTGCTAGATTTAGAAATGATACATTTTGGCAAGAAAAAATGAGATATTTTGGGATGGATTACTTCTGTGATACTAGTTTAGCTGGAAATAGAGAAGGCTGGACTGGAAAATTTGTATCTCGGGAATTTAATCAAAAAGGCAATCCATATATTTGCTTCCAAATGGGAGGAGATAAACTAACAAATAGAAATAAATGTGTCATTGAAGCAAAGGTAAACGAAGAGTGGGAAGTTATTGAAGAGGTTTATAACGATTATTTTAATGATCCTCTTGCGTGTCAACAATTAGTTTTCCGTGTTGTTACGGTTGATGAACAATATAGAAATTCTACACTTCGCGCAACGTTTGTAGATAATAGCCCTGGTGATTTTGGAATGCTGACATTTGGCGCATTTACTGGAGCATGTACGTTAGATAGCGCTGCTAAACTTTATAATTTATACAAATTAGCATTAACAGATGTCAAGTTAGAAGGATCTACTGGAAATACTGAAAATATCAATAATAAGAAAGAATCAGATCATATTAAAAACATTCTTTCGACAAAAGATGAGTATTCTGCTGTAAGAACAAAAGCAGATGCTTTAGGCGAAGTCAACAACATAAGCGATGATTTTGAATCTGAAGAAGGATATCCAACTTTCACTGAAGATTATTTGTTCTCTGATGATAATAATGGAAATCGTTTTCACATTTTCTCTAATCATTTTAGAACCGATCTTAAAGTTGCTGCTTGGGCTAGCAACATGCCATTTAACCAAACAGGAAAATATTTCTTATCACCAACTATGGATGGCAATGGTAGTGCAACCGCAGAAGATGATAGAGGCAGATTCTTCTCATCTCCATTCATTTTGAGAGGCTCTGGATACATTTCTATAAAAATGGCCGGAGCAAGCGCCAAATTCACCGTTTGGGATGCTGACACATATGCAGAATTAATCAGCGTTGTTGATGATGGCAATGATAATTTAAGAATCTTTAATGACAAAGGTTGGAGTGTTAAAAATACATGTGTCGATGGTAGCAGATTAGGAACGATGACTAGAGTTTATGTCGATTGTACAGAATATAAAGGAAGAAAATTATTTGTCTCTTTAGAAGATTATCGCACAGGTGGTGCCTGGGGATTATCAAGATTTGATGAATTTGTTTCATATTATCCAGAAAAGCCAATTCTTGGGTATGATTTAATTGAGCAAACATTTGAAGGCGTTACTGGACATGGTGTTTGTAGAGACATTCTCTTTGGCGGAGAAGATAACGATTTAACAAAAGCGTATAACTTCTTAGAAAATACGTATTTCCCAAAAGCACGTTCATATGGCAACACTAATGCAGCCACATTCTGCACTGGAACAAATGCTTATGATGGTAATATTAAAACAGCTATTAGTGAAGCTTATAATGCTTTAACTGATCAAGTAAAAGCAATAGTTGATGCTGCTCCTGATTACCAATATTCTGGGTATAACACTTCTAATAATGAAGACATGTATAAGTCAACTATTATAACAACTTACACAGTAGGCGAAGCATTATCATATTTAGGAATTAAGTAAAAAATTAACAAAAAGGACCTGTCCAAGGTTCTTTTTAAAAGGAAGGACTTCTTATATGGTTTTATCAATTGGAGAAATTTTAGTAGATATATTTGTGGATGGAAATAACAAAACTGTTTTTCCAGGAGGAGCGCCTTTTAATGTTGCTTCTAATATTTCTAACTTTAATGGAGATATATCTTTTTATGGAGCGGTTGGTAATGATGAATATGGAAAATTCTTATTAGACTTTGCTCATAAAAATCTTAATAACGTATATATTGATAAAATTGAAAATAGAGATACTACTCAAGCGATTGTCACTCTTGATAATGGAGAAAGATCGTTTAAGTTTGTAAGAGATAATGGTAGTGATTACATCTTAGATGTTAGTAATCTTTCTAAATTCGATTTGAATAATGTAAAGATTGTTCATATTGGTTCTTTAATGCTTTCCTACGAAAAAGGAAGAAAGTTCTTCTTTGAGGCAGTGAAATATGTTCATGAACATTCAAAAGCGTTAGTCTCTTTCGATGTCAATTATCGTGATGATATCTTTAGTAGTGAAAAAGAAGCTAAAGAAATTTTCCTTTCTGCTTTAAAAGAGGCCGATATCGTTAAATTTACTGAAGAAGAGTTAGAATTATTAACTTCTCAAAAAAATCTCTTAGAAGCCCTAAAATCGATATTAAATGATAAACAAGTTGCTGTAGTGACGTTTGGAAAAGATGGATCATTATTTTATAGCAAAGATTTATATGTTGAAGTTCCTACTTATAAATTAACTCCTATTGACACTACAGGAGCGGGAGATGCTTTCTATTCTTATTTCTTATACGCTTTTGATAAAGGATTTGATTTAGCTAATAAAGAAGAAATTAAAAATTGCCTTTTAAGAGCTAATATAGCGGGAGGGCTTGCCACTCAAAAGAAAGGCGCTATTGATGTTGTTCCTTCATTAGATGAAATAGAAGAGCTAATAAAAAAACATAATTTTTGAAATAATATTTGCCAAATAAAAAAATATTAGTAAAATGATATTCGCTGGGCAAAAAACATAGCAATATTAGACAAAAAATTTTAGAAAAGTTATGATAACATCATAAATTTTCTATTTTTTATATTGTGGAAATCTCCTTTCTATATTCTTATTATAATAACCATAAAAATAATTCTTAAAGAAGGGAGAAAACTATACTATGAAGAAGAAATTTTTATCCTTAGCGGTAATTTCATTATTCTCGCTTGTCTTAGGTGCTTGTTCGTCGGCAGCAAGTTCACCTAGTGGCAGTGGAGAAGGTGGTGGAGGAAGTGACGACAAAGTAGTCGCTGATGTTTTTGCCAATCTTGCAAAATCTCCTTTATCGCTAACAGCACAAAGAACATTGACCATGCAATATGGAGAAGATGAACCTTACGTTCAAGACAATGGAGTACTTACGGTCTTGCTTTCTCAAAACTATTTCTTCAAGAGCCAAGAAATGTGGGGAGGAGTTGTAACAGCGAGATATGATAGAGCCACTGATGGAAGTGTGGTCATATATCAATTAAACCCACTTACAAACGCAGTTGATTCAATTCCAGTTACTGATTATGCAACTAGACAACCAGTTCCATTTGATGCTGCGTTTGGTAATCCATTTAATAACGCCTTTGCTTCTGGCTTTATGAATGACAGCGAAAATAACAGATTACTTTTGTTGGATCCAGCTGGATTAAACGCTAATTATTTTTTCAATGTTGTTATGGGTGGAGAACAAATTGGCTATCCACTTATGGATTTTGAAATCGGTTATGATGAAAATTATAAGCCAACCAACATTTATGTTATGTTTGGCCAAGAAACTGAATGGAATACAACCTATTATGAATTCGATGGTGAATTCATTGATGCAAGTGAAGTAAATGTCAATCCTGTTCCAACCCCACGAGCAGTTCAACCAGGACAAGATAAACTTAAATCCTTCTTTGATCGACTCCACAATATGAATTACACAGTTGATTGGAACTGTCATATGGAGTTAGGTGAAGATTATGGATACGAAGAACCATATATTGAAGACAGTAGCTTAACTACTTATCTCACTCCTACCGGTTATTACCATGATATCGTTGGCACTGTTAACGGAAGAACTTCTCAAGGCGAAATTGAAACACCAGAAGGATTAGTTTCTTTTGAAAAAACTGATACTGGCTATGTTGCCACAAAAACTCCAAGACAAATTAGAACTGTTGAAAATGTTTTTGGCAATTTCTGGACATATTCACCACAATCATTTGATGTTAATGAAGATGGTTCGTTCACATTAGCAAATATTGAAGGTTTTGCAAATTATTTATGGTTAAACCTCATTACTGATGGAACAATTTATGGACCAACTTCACCAACCAATATTAAGATTACTCTTGATGAAGTCAATGACACTTTGACTTATGTTTATGGTAATGATGATGGCTCCATTACTTGTAGAGGTGTTGTTAAAAATATTGGGACAACCGTTTTACCATTATCAATAAGTGATATTGCTCCTTGCACTCCAATTACCACATGGCAAGGATGGTATGAAGCAAATCAACGTTGGGCACAAAACACAATGGATGCTCTTAATCTTTTAACCGGCAATCATCCAGAGGCAATTCCTTATTTGTATACTCCATATGATTATGAAAGAAGTATGAACACAAAGGGCGAGTCAGAATTTGTCATGGAACCATATCCACACATTGAAGAAACTCTTGAAGATGTTCAATTCATTAAAACCACACATCAATTTGATACATGTAATGAAGCGGTTAAAGCCTTTAATGATGCGATTAAACAAGCTGATGAAGGTGGATTCTTCACTTATGATGCCCAAAAGGATGTTTATGTCTATAAGACTGAGACAATTCACCTCACAATGAAAATTTATATTGTTAAGGATTTCGTTGGTGTTATTGCAGATGAAATCTTCAATTACGGTGTTGTCGTTGATGTTAGAAATGAAAATTGGGTTCCTGAAGATAATCCAATAATCTTTGACTAATATTGATCTTACATTCTTACTAAATTGACTAAGGACAAAAAAGAACCACAGATGAAATTAATCACTGTGGTTTTCTTTTCAAATTGATAATTCTCTTATTTCTTTTCTTCGAGAATTTCTGCTCTACGAACTTTGCATAATTTAGCAAGTTCCATAAGGGCTTTACGTGCTCTTCCAGCAGCGGCTTTGTTTCCCTTTTCGACGAATTTTTCGTTTTCAGTGACGAATGTTTCGTAAGCAGCTTTGAGTTGTTCGACTGTTGTCATTATTTTTTTCCACTCATCAAAAAGCAAACTTTTGTTGCGTTGACGAGACCTTTCTTTAATTAAATAATATGGGATTTTTCAAAATTCTTGAACTAAGAAATTAAAAAAATGCAAAAAAATATATATTTTATGGCTTTCAAGACCACATTTTCACCGTTAATTGAGTAGTTTATAAAAAAATCTACTCATTATCTTAAACAAAGAATTAAAATATATTCAGCTATATTTATATAAGAAAGTGAGATATTCAAATGTTTGGAAAAGAATTAGCGCACGATGAAACTTATTATAAGGAATATGGAGAATACAAATTATCAAGTTCATATTCCGTTTACGAAGCTTATATCGAGCCAATGTTCAACAAAGAAGGAAAGGCAATCACTAATAAAGATGGTTCTCCACGTTATCGTTATATTGATGATCGAGATATCACCACAATCAGTGAAGATAAGACAGTCAAAGCAATAAGAGATAACTTATTCAAAGATGTTTATTCCGTCAACGGAGATTACGTTGAAAAAGTCGAAAAAGACAATAGACGCGTTTATTACGTTGTTGACCCAGAAAAAGTAACCACTCTTAAGAAAGATAGCAAAGTCTTATTAAGAAATGGGTTATATCGCTTATTAAGTGAAGTTGGTTATGTCCTTGTTGATGATTACGATATTGAAAATCCAAAAGTCGTGGGAGTAAAAAAATTCAAAACTGAAGATCACGAAGCTGAGGCTAAAGAAATCATCAAAAACAAAATTCGTAGATCAACCGGCGAAGAAGAATAACTAGTTTATTAGAGCCACTAAGAAGATAATTCTGGTGGCTTTTTTGTTTTTTACGAACTTATATCTATATCAAGTGTTGTCATAATGATTGACAATGTAAACCATTTCGAACATAATATCATTGAGTTATGTCAGGAGGCTTTATATGACTACACCAACTCAAATTAGAATTGATTCCGAAATCAAAAAACAGGCAAATGAACTATTTTCTGCCATTGGGCTTGATATGTCCACAGCAGTTAATCTTTTTCTTTATCAATGTGTCTTAAGAGGAGGCCTCCCATTCAATGTTGAGCGACCAAAATATAATGATGAGACTCTTGCCGCTATGGCGGAAGCTATGCGCATCTCTAAAGATCCGAATGTAAAAGGATATACCTCGGTAGAAGAGGCCAAGAAAGACTTGATGGAGGATTAATGTACACAATCAAATTCACCAGCAGGTTTAAAAAGAGTTATAAGCTGATGGTAAAACAAGGTAAGGATATCTCACTATTGGATGAAGTAATTGAAACATTAAGACTTGGAAAACCGTTGGATGCTAAATATAAGGATCATCAGCTTACTGGTAATTTTGAGCTGTTTCGCGAGTGTCATGTCAAACCGGATTGGCTTCTTATCTATATGATTGAGGATGATATATTGACATTGACCTTAGTTGAAACAGGATCACACAGTGACTTATTGAGAATGTAAAGATAAAACCACTTATAAATAAAAGCTAAATCAATACAAACTAGAATGATATAGAGGCTGAAGGCGATGGTAATTATGGAAGGCACAAAAAGATTTTTAAGATTTGCGGCAATTTTGGATTTGATATTTTACGCGATTGGAGTTGTAATTTTTGTTGTTTATTGGGTTTCTGGTAAACTCGAAGCAAATAATTTACTTAACGCCTTTTATTTAGCGATAATTGTCATATTTGGTCCAGTTCCTGCATTATTAATTGTGCTTGTTGTTGATATACATGATCACATTGTATATAAAGAACAAGCAAAACCGGCACCTAAAAAGCCATCATATGAAGCTGGGGATGTCGTTATTTTGACCGCTGCTGTAACTACTATTGATCAAAAGAAAACGCTTCCAATGGGCTCAATTGGAAAAGTAAGCAAACAATACACTGATTATCTCGAAGTTTGCTTTAAAGACGGCGAAGAAAAGCGTATTGCCCATGTTCCTCATGAATCTGTAAGAAAATATCAAGGATAATTAATTTGATATATTTGGTATATCCAATATAAATAGATTCTTTTAAATTACTTTTTACTGCCTAATTTCATATAAGTTTTAGTTAGTAAAATCAATTATGGTTAGAAAATTTGATTATTCATTTTTAACGGAAAAGAAAGTGCGAGATTACATTCTTCGTCTTCTCTTTTTAATAGGCTCGCATTAGTGGGAATATCACTTAAAAAGAATAAAAAAATAAGAACATAACGAAATAAGAGGCTCGATTTAACGGGCCTCTTATTTGTTAATCAAAATATAACATTATTTATCTAGCTTTATTTTTGCCTTTTCTAAGTCGTATTTTCTAAATGGAATGTATTTGCTTACATACGCTAAATAATAACGATATTCAGGATATTTGCTTGAAGATACTGATTCTCCAAAAGCGGAACTACCTAAGAACAAAAAGACTAAGAAAAGTGGTCCAAACATTGTCCAGTTAAAAACATAATGTGTATTCACTGAAGCACTGAGAGTGAACAAATATAAGCAAAGCCAAA
The DNA here is from genome assembly GCA_017635565.1 of Bacilli bacterium. Classification (GTDB taxonomy): domain Bacteria; phylum Bacillota_I; class Bacilli_A; order RFN20; family CAG-826; genus UBA2450. The sequence continues at coordinate 27,351 of JAGBLE010000001.1, read as the reverse complement.
AAGCTTGTTCGCCTAAATAATTTGGATGTCTAGCATATCCCCATAATCCAGTTGTGTTAAACCCTTTGTTATATGGTTCTGGGAGTTCTTCTAAACTCTTTCCTTCGTTAAGATATTTCTTTTTATTTTGATGGAATTTCCATTGTTGTTCATCAGAAACTGTTTCAATAACTAAGAATAAGAACACTGAGAAGGTGGCAACATAATCAAAAGTGGCAAAAGGTGCAGTGGAGTCCATAACTGCTAAAGCAGGAAGGCAAATTGCTAAAACAAGAGCGTTTTGATAAATGGAAATGAAGAATAAATCGAATAAACCCCACATAAAGCGATTATTAAGCGGTTTCTTGCTTCTTAATACTGCTGCCCAGCGATAATCTTCTTCTCCAGTCCAGAATTTAATGCTATAAGCGCCTTTACGTGCAAAATTGAATGTTAATCTAATTCCCCACAAGGTAACAAGGACTGCGTAAACAATTAATCTTGGTGAAAAATTACCTTTCGCCGCAATTACCCAAACATAAGCGATTGGGAGTAAACTCCATAATTTATCCATTTGAGAATTGTTACGTGCGATTTCTCCAACAACAAAACAATATAAGGCACTGCTACCGCAGATAATAGCCAAGATAATAAGAGTGTCTTGCTGATTTTGCGATAGTGATACTCCACCAAAAACAAACCCTAAAACTGATAATGTAATAACAACTAAAATTGTTAAGGTCATTCCTAAATATTTCTTCATAAAAATTTCCTCGTTGTTCAAATCATATCATTATCGGAATATTTACTCTACTAAAAAAGACTGGCTATAAACTGATGGATACTCATCAAAACGAATTGACCAGTCTTTTTAATTGCCTTTGATAATGTTATTTATTTTCTCCCATCAGTTCACTGATGAATGGAACTTCAATATTTGGATCAAGTCTTGGGAATAATGGTTCACCTTTATTAACTTTGTGATTATCAAGAATATTTTTGTTGGTGATATTAATATATTCTCTTTCTTTTTCATCGATTCCTAATTGGTCAAATGCTTTATCTGAAGCAGTGACTAACACTGGATGATAAAGGCGACTTGCGACATATATTGAATAAGCGAGATGGTTCATAACGCTTGCAAGGGCCTCTTTTTTATTTTCATCTTTTGCAAGGGCCCATGGAGTTGTTTCGTCAATATATTTATTGGCGCGATTAACGAGTTCATTAACATAAGTAATCGCTTCGGTAATCTTTAAATCATCCATCGCTTTTTCATAATTAGAAATGGTGGCGTTAATAACTGATTCAAGGTTGCCATCAAATTCAGTAATTTGACCTTTATATTCTGGGATGACTCCTTCAAAATATTTGTTAATCATTGAAACGGTACGATTGAGTAAGTTTCCAAACGAATTAGCGAGATCAGAATTAATTCTTTCAACAAATTGTTCTGGAGAGAAACTTCCATCGCTTCCGAAATTGACTTCACGTGCAAGATAATATCTAACTGCGTCCACTCCAAATCTTTCAACAAGAGGATATGGATCAACAACATTTCCTTTTGATTTGCTCATCTTGCTTTCTCTCATCATCAATAATCCATGAACGAATTCTCTATCAGGTTTTCTAATTCCAAGAGATTCTAAGAACATTGGCCAATAAATCGCATGGAATCTTGTGATATCAGCGCCTAATATATGGATAATTTCTGTGTCTTCATCTTCCCAATATTTCTTAAATAATTCTGGGTTATCACTGTTATATCCAAGTGCGCTTATGTAATTAGTTAAGGCATCAAGCCAGACATAAACGACATGCTTTGGATTTTCTTTAACTGGAATTCCCCAGGAGAATGAAGTTCTACTAACACATAAATCTTCTAATCCAGGTTTAATAAACGTATTAATCATTTCGTTTTTACGAGATTCTGGAATGAGGAATTTTGGATTATCTTCGTAGAATTTAAGAAGAGAATCAACGTATTTACTGGTTTTAAAGAAATAAGCTTCTTCTTCAGCGCGTTGAACTTCTCGACCACAGTCAGGGCAAATATGGTCTTTTCCGGCTTGGGTATCAGTCCAGAAAGCTTCACAGTAACGGCAATACCAGCCTTCATATTTTCCTAAATAAATGTCTCCTTTGTTATACATTTTGGTGAAGACATCTTGAACGACTTTGACGTGACGTTCTTGAGTGGTTCTAATGAAATCATCGTTAGTAATTTTTAATAAATCCCAAAGTTTATAAAAGCCTTCAACAATTTCATCGACAAACGCTTGTGGAGTAACTCCTTTTGCTTCAGCGTTTTTTTCAATCTTTAATCCGTGTTCATCCGCACCTGTAAGGAAATAGCATTCAAATCCTCTTTCTCTTTTGGAACGGGCAAAAACATCGGTCAAAGTAGTGCAATAAGCGTGACCGATATGGAGTTTTGCACTCGGATAATAAATTGGGGTAGTAATGTAAAATCTTTTCTTCATAGAGTTAAAAGAAACCGGCAACGCCGGTTTAAATCTTTCTTAAATTTATTTTTTGTCGGTAAGACCGTATTTACGGTTGAATCTATCGATTCTTCCGTCAGCTTGTACGTATCTTTGTTTGCCAGTGTAGAATGGGTGGCAATTACTGCAAGTATCGACTCTAATTTCTTTTTGAGTTGAACCGGTTTCAAATGTTGCTCCGCAGCTGACACATGTCACTGTGCAACGATAGTACTTTGGATGAATATCTTTCTTCATGTCTTTTCTCCTTCCGCCTAGAGCAGTGCTTCGCTCTAAGAAAGTTCGCTTGATAACAATATCATAATTGTTAAACGGGTGGCAATATAAAAATTATTAAATAGCCCAATTTCCGTTTTTGAAGATTGTGGTTTTCTTTCCTGAGAAGCTTGTTCCAATGATTTCTAAGTCACTTGTTCCAATCATGAAATCAACGTGAATCATTGAGTCGTTAAGCCCTCTTTGTTTTGCTTCTTCAATTGATAAAGAAGCTCCTCCATCTGGAAGAAGTTCTTTAAATCCTTGGCCGAGAGCGAGGTGACAGGCAGCGTTTTCATCAAAAAGGGTTTCATAGAAAAGTAATCCGCTATTTTGGATTGGAGAATCAAATGGGACTAAAGCGACTTCACCGAGTTGGCGTGCTCCCATATCCATATTGACCATTTGTTCTAAAAGTTTTTGATTCTTTTTCGCTTTAACTTCAGTAACTTTTCCGCCTTCAAACCTAATTGAGAATCCTTCGATTAATTGTCCGTTATATGAAAGAGGTTTGCTCGCATAAACAATTCCTTCGCATGACCCCGCTAAAGGGGAAGTGAAAACTTCTTCACTTGGAATATTTGGATTATAGATTCTGTGATCAGAAGTATATTCTGCTCCTCCTCCCCAGTGAATGCCTTTAATGAGTTCAACTTTGAAATTTGTTCCATTACTTGAATGGTATTCAAGATATTGGAGGTCTAAGCTTTCTAAAATCTGTCTTTTGTTATATAAGTTTTGGTTATGATTTTCCCAATTTTGAATGGCGTTTCCATCCACTCGAGAAGTTTTTAAAATTGCCTCCCACAAAGCGTTAACGGCGTCTTCTCCTTTGAGATTTGGGAACACTCTTTCAGCCCATTCGGTATTTGGGACAGCAGCGATACACCATTTGTAGTTCCCGTCCATTTTATTTCGATACGGTTTTACTTTCTTTCTTACGGCAAGAGATGATTTAGAAAGAATTGATTGTTTAATTCCTTTAAATGCATCTGGATCATCACTAATGATATGAAGCATACTTGGTAAGTGTTTCACCATATATTTATATTCACTTATTGAATATTCAGGTACTTTCTTTAGGTCGTTTAGGGCCATATATTGATAATTGAGTCGAGAAATTTTGTTGTCTGAAAATCTAACTCTAACTTTTTTAGCGCCTGCTTTATAACATTCTTCAACACATAATCTTACGAATTCGATTTGATCGAGTTGACAGTTAATCCAAACTTCTTCGCCTTTAAGAACATTAATTCCTTTTTTGGCTAATAATTCGGCGTATTCTTTTAATCGATTATTGTCCATTATTTTTCTTCTCCTTTTCTTTAAAGATATGCTTATATATTTCTTCAACCGCTAAAGAGATTTTAGTGACTGAAAAATCTTTTCTCTCTGGATAAACGTAATAGGTGTTATCAAGGGTGTTTAAATCGACACAGTCCCCGTTTTTTCCTAAATATTCGTATTCAATATGAACGCCATAAATACTATTGGAAGCAATCTTTAATTCGTATGGTTTATCTTCATAAATTCCAGTTAATTTGAAACCAGATAAATCATGAATTAATTTCCCCTTTCCAATAGGAATGAATTTATCTTTTGGAAGAATATCAGTGTGAACTTCGCTTTCAAAATAATAAGTCCCATTTTCGACTTCTTTTCTCACTTCTTCTCTTTCCCATTCATACCAATCTGGAATATGAGAAAATTCAGTTTCCCCTTCTTTAGCTTCTAATTCACCAAGTTCGGTATAAAACCATTCTTTTCCACAGCTATTACATTTCAAAATGGAACCAGAAGTACTCATTTCATATTCTTTTCCGCAGTGAGGACATTTATATAAGACTTTGTGGAGACCTTCTGCTCTCCAATTATATTTGATATGAATATTTTTCTTCTTTTGCCAAGCATATTCATCATAGATGAACTCATTTTGAATAATCTCATCAATCTCATCGATTGACATATTTTCAACTTCTTCACTTGTTGCGACACATTTGAGTTCTGCTTCAATTCCTTTTACATTTCTCATTTTCAAATTCCAGAAAGGAGAATTGATATGATGGCCATTCATCTTAAGAATGACGAGAGGAACTTTGAAGTGTTTAACGAGTCGAGCAACACTTTTTGGAATAATCGCGGTCGTGCCACATAATGAATATCTCGCTTCTGGGAACATCGCCATAATGTGTTTTTGCTTATTCAAAACATAATCGATATTTTTGATTAAATATGGATCATTTGTGAATTTTCTTTTGCAAATACAGCCAATCGCTTCAAGAAAACTTTTTCTTCCTAAAAAACCATCGATGGCAACGATATAACTCATTTTATGAGGGAAAGTGATATATCTTAACATTTGAATATCAAGAAAAGCGTTATGATTAGCGAGCAAAATATATGGAGGTTTGATTCCTCTCATATTGACTTTACTGATTTTTGGTTTATGCTTCCAAACTTCAAGAGCGCCAATCAATGTCGAAAGACCTACTAGAGTAGGATTTTTTGGATTAGCTTTTGTGTCAAATTTTTCAAACTGATCAAACATTTCTTTTATTATACATATTTTCGAAATATGAAAAAAGAGAGGGAACCCTCTCTTTTAACTATTCGACTTTGATGTTCTTAATCATTACATCTTTACCCGTTACTAGATAAGTATGCGGGCTGTGGCAATATGGACATTCTTTTCCATATTGAACAGTTGGGTAAGTTTTTTGACAGTCCTCACAATAAGTGATTCCTTGAATGGTAATATAGTCAAGATGACACTCTTTCATATATTCGGTTTTTTTCTTTGCCCATTCAAAGGCGTCGACAAAGTATTCTTTAACAACTCCGCTGACTTCACCAACTTCGAGAGTGAGTTCAACGACTTTGTTTACTTTGTTTTTCTTTGCGAGTTCTTCAATTTGATTAATGACGTGAACAACGATACCAAGTTCGTGCATTAGACGCCCCTATTCAACAGCGTAACCTGTGTCTGGTTTTGTCTTTTTCGCTTCTTTATAGTATTTATTCCACTCTTTGCGTTTCTTTCTCATCATCTTTGCTTCTTTAGAACCGGAATAGAAGAGAATCTTAATTTCACGTTTAAGAGCGTATTTGAGGAGTCCACCGACTTTATTTTCGGCTTTTCTCATATTGGAATTTTGTGGATGATCTCTCACTAAGTGGATGGCGTCGAAATGACACTTTGTGGTACAAATACCACATCCAATACATTTATGAGGATCAACGACTGCTTGACCACAAGATAAACATCTACTTGTTTCAACTTTAACTTGTTCTTCAGTTAAGGTCTTATGAGCATCTTTGAAGGAATTCTTGTAATCAACAGATTCATCCATTCCGGCTTCTTGTCGACCAGCATCATCATATCCAGGAAGAGTAATATCTTCTTTATTGAGTGGAGTGAATCCGCGGTGGTTGAAGGCGATAGTTGGGTGAGCGTTTGGTCTAACGTGTCTTGCTAAAGCATCAGCGACTTCATGACCAGCTGCGATAGCGTTAATAACAAATTTTGGTCCAGTGAAGACATCTCCACCAACGAAGATATCTTCATCAGCGGTTTGATAAGTAACTTTATCTGCGAGTGGGTAATTACCATGCCAGAAAGTAACTTTGCTTCCTTTGAGTAAATCTCCCCAAACGATTTCTTGTCCGATAGCGAAGACAATCTTATCAGCACTGACTTCCATGGTTTCGTTTTCATCATATTTAGGTGAGAACTTGCCAGTTTCTGGGTCAATTGTTGATAAACACTTCTTAAAGACGATGCTAGTAACTTCACCTTTAGCGTTGACTTTGACTTCTTTTGGACCCCAACCGTTGTTGAGTTCAACATTTTCTTCAAGAGCTTCTCTAACTTCTTCGTTAGTAGCAGGCATTGTGTCTCTACTTTCAAGGCAGAACATTTTTACACTCTTGGCGTGTAATCTATGTGCGGCTCTGACACAGTCAATGGCGACATTACCTCCACCGACAACAACAACATCACCGGTGAAATCTTTTTTGTTTTCAAAGACATCTTTTAAGTAATTGACAGCGATATCTGTTCCTTTAGCGGTGTCGTTTGGAACGTTAGGACGTTTTCCACCTTGGCAACCAATTGCGATATAGAAGGCTTTATATCCTTGTTTTTTGAGTTCTTCGATGGTGATATCTTTACCAACTTCAACTCCGCATTTGATTTCAGCACCAAGTGCTCTAATGATATCGATTTCAGCTTCGATAACGTCTTTTTCGAGTTTATAAGTTGGAATGCCATACATCATCATTCCACCAGGTTTTTCATTTTTCTCAAAAACTGTTGGTTTGAAGCCCATTTCGCATAAATAATAGGCTGCACTTAATCCAGCTGGACCAGCACCGATAATGGCGATTTTTTCATCGAATTTGCCGTAAACGCTAGCGACAATCTTTTCTGGAACATATCTATTTTCTGATTTGATTTCCAAATCTGCTAAGAATTTCTTAACGGCGTCAATACTGACTGGTTTATCAATTGTTCCTCTTGTACAAGCTTCTTCACATTTTTTATTACAAACTCGACCACAAACAGCAGGGAATGGGTTTTGAGTTTTAATTAAAGCAAGAGCTTCTCTATAACGGCCTTCTTTGGCCATTTTGAGATATCCTTGAACTGGAACGTGAGCAGGACAGGCAACTTTACATGGAGCGGTTCCTGTTTCATATGTATCGTGTTTTCTAGCGGTATCACGATAATTTTCATCCCAAGCATATTTACCCCATTTGATTTTATCTGGGAGTGGTGCTTGTGGATATTCAACTGGCTTACCATCTTTCTTACAAAGCTTTTGACCTAATTTAACTGCGCCTGCAGGACAATTTGAAACACATTGTCCACAAGCAACACAGTTCTCGGTTGTTACTTTAGCGGTATAAGCACTTCTTTCAAGGTTAGGCGTATTGAAGAGTAATGCAGTTCTTAAAGCGTTACAAATCTTGACATCACAGTTACAAATATCGAAGATTTTGTTTTCACCATCGATATTGGTGATTTGGTGAACGAAGCCATTCTTTTCTGCTAATTCAAAGATTTCTAAGGCTCTTTCTTTAGTGATGTAATGGGCACGATTAGTTTCAACTGTGTAATCCGCCATATCACCGAATTGGATACACCAATCATCGACATCATCAATACAGCCTTCTCCAAGCATGGCTCTACTTGCTCTACAAGAGCAAATACCAGCGGAGATATGACCTTCATATTTTTTCATCCAGTGTGAGATGTGTTCTACATCGATGGATGTTTGTTCGTTTTCAATCGCTTTTTCAACTGGAATAACATGCATTCCAATTCCGTCTCCTCCTGGAGGAACCATTTCAGTAATTCCAGCAAGTGGGCTGAATGTCATTCTTTCAAAGAATGATGCAACTGCAGGGTTTTTGGCAATTCTATCAACGGATGAGTTCATTAATTCTGCACTTCCAGGAACGAAATATGAAAGCATATAACGTTTGATTTTTGGTGCATCTTCAATTGGATGATCCCAAGCGTAATTATCACCGTAATCGTATTCAATAATACCGACGACTGACATTTCGTCTAATAATTTTTGAAGTTCGACTGGTTTGAATTCCTTGCACAATTTGCACATTTCTTCAAATGTGTAGTGTTGACGTTGTTTCATTTTTAAGAGAACGTCAATCATTGGTTCGGTAAGAACTTCTCTTAATCCCCAGTATTCGTGATCAGTTGTTTTCACACCGCCTAATTTGTGTGGAACAATGTCGGTGATTTTTTTGGCGACTTTGCAAAGCTTCTTTTCATAAGCATAGCCTTTTTCACCTTCGTACTTAGAGACGATTTTTGTATTTTTCTCTGGCATGTTATTTCTCCTTCCAGTTATTAACTTTTTCTATGAAATATTGGGCAACCTTATCGACATTTTCTCCCGTTTTAGCACTTATTGGGATAATAGTGGCGTTAGGGTTGCGCATCTTTATTGTTTCTTCACATTTCTTAAAGTCGAAATTGAAGTAACTAATTGTGTCTATCTTGTTGATGATAACTAAATCGCATTTTTCAAAGACGAGAGGATATTTTAATGGTTTATCATCGCCTTCTGGGATGGAAAGAATCATGATATCTAAGCAAGCCCCTGTATCAAACTCAGCAGGGCAAACAAGATTGCCAACATTTTCAAGGAAGACGAGGTCAAGGTCTTCAATGTTTATTCCATCAAGTCCACTTTTGGTCATGCCAGCGTCGAGATGGCACATTCCAGAAGTGTGGAGTTGAATTGATTTAACTCCAGTATTTTTAGCAATTGAGATTGCGTCAACATCACTATCGATGTCGGCTTCCATTACTCCAATGCGGAATGTTGATTTAAGAATATTGATAAGCTTAGTTAATGTCGTGGTCTTTCCTGCTCCAGGAGAAGACATAAGATTAACAACATAAGTACCTTTTTCCTTAAGATATTTACGTAAATAATCGGCTTCTAAATCATTATCAGCGTAGGCTGAACGGTTGACGACAATAGTTTTGATTTCTGACATATTTCTTTTTAATTAATTTATCGCGTATATGCGAGACCAGGTTTATTTTATTAAATTTTGCACGACTTTCAAATAAATATTTATAATATTAGAGAAAAAGAAAGAATTAGCTTATGGATTATCGAGTTATTAAAGTTAAAGAAGATATTTTAGTAGAAAACAATAAAAAAGCAGAACAAGTGAGGAATTTCTTAAAAAACAAAGGAATTTATTTTATCAATGTCATGGCTTCTCCTGGAGCAGGAAAGACGACACTTTTGGTGAATTTAATCAACAAATTAAAAAATAAATATAAAATCGGAGTTATGGAAGCTGATATTGATGGAGAAGTTGACGCTCAAAGGATATCAGAATTAACCGGAGTAAAATCTATCCAAGTTCATACTTCAGGAGCGTGTCACTTAACAGCCCAAATGACTAGTGATGCGATTAATGAGTTTGATGTCGATGGTTTAGATGTAGTGATTTTAGAAAATATTGGAAATTTAGTGTGTCCTGCCGAATTTGACACTGGTAGTGATATCAATATGATGCTTCTTTCAGTGCCAGAAGGCGATGATAAACCATTAAAATATCCACTTATGTTCCAAGTAAGCAATATCGCAGTCATTACTAAAATCGATACATTACCTGTTTTCGATTTTGATTTTGAAAAATGTAAAGAATATATTCACAAAAGAAATAAGAATGCAAAAGTTTTCAAAGTGTCTGCATTAAACGATGAAGGGACAGAAGAATTAGCGTATTATCTCGATAAATTGATAAGTTCTAAATAATCGTATTGAAACAAAATATCTATTTTGTTAATATTATTCAGCCATGAAATACGAATATCAAGAAGGAACATATACTGGTGAGCGCGCTCTATTTATGAGTAAGGACGCTCATATTTCAAATTGTGTTTTTGAAGATGGTGAATCTCCACTTAAAGAAAGTAGAAACCTTTCAATTGAAAATACTGAATTTAGGTGGAAATATCCTCTTTGGTATTGTAAAGATGTTAAATGTAACAGAGTCACTTTTTTAGAAACCGCAAGAAGTGGAGTCTGGTATACAAATAATATTGAATTTGTCGATTGTAATATTATCGCTCCAAAAACATTTAGAAGATGTGATGGAGTTAAATTAATTAACACCGACCTTCCTAATGCCCAAGAAACATTCTGGAAATGTAAAAACGTTACCATCAATCATGTAAAAGCAACTGGTGATTATTTTGGATTTAATTCTGAAGATGTTGATGTTACTGATTTATATTTAGATGGTAATTATTGTTTCGATGGTGGAAGAAATATTGTTATTAGAAATTCAGTTCTCAATAGTAAAGATAGTTTCTGGAATTGTGAAAATGTCACGATCATTAATTGCACGATTGACGGCGAATATCTCGCATGGAATAGTAAAAATATCACATTCATAAACTGCAAAATTTCTTCAAACCAAGGGCTTTGTTATATGGAAAACGTGAAGCTCATCAATTGTGAATTAATCAATACAACACTTTGCTTTGAATATTGTTCAGATATTGATGCGGAGATTAGAAGTGTTGTTGATTCGATTAAAAATCCAATCTCTGGGAAAATAAAAGTATTAGGCGTTAAGGAATTAATATTTGACGACAATAATATCGACAAGAATAAAACTGAAATAATTATTGGAAATGGCAAATAAATATAACTTTGATCAAAAAATCGATAGAAGAAAAACCCATTCATATAAATGGGATGTTTCTCAAGACGAAATTTCTCTGTCCATTGCTGACACAGATTTTTTGGTGGCTAATGAAATTCAAGAAGCGATTATTTCTCGTTCAAATGATGCAACATATGGATATACTTTCGTGCCAAATGAATACTATAAAGCTTATATTCATTGGTGGAAGAACCGCTATGGATTAGATTTAAAAGAAGAATATTTTATTTTTTCCACTAGTGTTGTGGCGTCGATTGATTCAATCATCAAAAGAATATCGAAAGTTGGAGATTATATTTCCTTATTTGCACCAAATTACAACGTCTTCTTTAACTGCATTGAAAATAATAATCGCAAAGTATTAGAAATTCCTTTTGTCTACAAAGATTATCAATATTCCATTGATTGGGATTTGTTTGAAAAAGAAGTTCAGAAATCAAAAATATTTATACTCTGTAATCCACATAATCCAATTGGAATTCAATTTTCAGAAAACGAGATTAAACGTATTGTTGAGATATGTAAAAAATATAATATTTACATCATTAGTGATGAGATACATTCGGACTTAGATTATAACGAAAAAAGATATAATCCAGTTCTTAAATTTGTAGATTATGAAAAGGCAATAATGCTTGTTTCTCCTGGGAAAACTTTTAACCTCGCTGGATTACATTCTTCCGTAATAATTATTAGAGATAAAGACTTAAGAGAACTAATTCAAAAAGGTGTTTACGAAGATGATGTGGGTGAGCCATCATATTTCTCGATTGAACCAGTTATTGCAGCGTATACAAAATGTGAACAATACGTAAATGAAGAAAACGAATATATTAAAGAAAATAGAAGAATTTTAGCGGAATTTTTGGTCAAAAACGATATTAAAATGAAAATTATTAGTGGTTTCGCTACTTACTTATTGTGGATTGACATTTCCTATTATTCCAATGATTCAGAAGCGTTTACTGAAGAATTAAAAAGGAGCGCTAAGATTATTGTTGGCAGCGGGAAACATTATCATGAACACTATTCTAGTTTTATTAGAATTAATATTGCTACACAGAAGGAAATTATCCTTCAATTCTGTAATAGATTACTTAGGTTTTTAAAGGAGAGAGAGTAATGAAAAAGAAAATTCCTACCGTCCCTGCGATTTTTCCAATGCCAGTCATTTTAATCGCAACTTATAACGAAGATGGTACAGTTGATGTCATGAATGCAGCCTGGGGAGTTGCCTATGATTATAAGCAAATTCAGCTCAATATCAGTGCTGAACATCAAACATTTATTAACATCAAAAGAACAGGCGCCTTTACTGTAACTGTTGCTGACGCTAATCATATTGCGGAAGCTGATTATCTTGGCTTAGTTTCAGCAAAAAAAGTCAAAGACAAATTTGCAAAAACTGGATTGAAGTCTCATAAATCAGATTTAGTTGATGCTCCAATTTTAGATGATTTTGCAATTTGCATGGAATGTACAGATGCTCCTTTCCAAGGCGAATATGGAGTATTAGGTGACATCGTTAGACTTTCCGTTGATGAAGAATATTTGGATAATAAAGGTAAGGTTGATGTCGCTAAGCTAAAAATTATTGCTTATGATCCATTTAATCACGGCTATTATGTTGTTGGCGAAAAAGTTGGACAAGCTTTTAGCGATGGCCGTAAATTTATGAAGTAAATATGAATATCTCTACTTCTATTATTAACAAAAGACAATTTACTAAGGTGACAAATGAATGTGGCTTAGAAGTTACTTTTTGTGATGAAGGGGCTGCAATCTTTGAAATTAAACTTAACGAAGAATCTTTAACAAGAAACGTTAAGAATCTTTTAGATTATTCAAATTCAGATTTATATTATGGAAAAACAGTTGGAAGAACTGCGAATAGAATTAAAGGAAACAAATTTTCTCTTAATGGAGAAATATATGAATTAGCTGCTAACGAAGGCAATAACGTTCTTCATGGTGGAAGGCATGGACTTTCATATCGAAAATTTGATGTCAAAACTAATTGTGATTCTAATAAGGTAGAAGTTATTTATTCAACACTAGTAAAAGATTTAGAAGATGGTTATCCAGGTAATTTAAATCTTGAGATTAAATATATTGTTTTCTTATTCAATAATGAAATAGATATTATTTTTTCTGCTAAAAGCGATAAGGATACAGTCTTATCATTAACTAATCATACTTACTTTACTTTAGGTGAGAAAACATGCAAGAACCTCACTCTTTTCATTAATTCAGATAGATATTTAAATCCAAATGGTAATGACTTAATTCCTCTTGGGATTGAAAAAGTCACTGATGTTTTTGATTTTAGAAATCCAAAATTAATTGGCAAAGATATTGAAAGCGAATCATTAAAAGCTCCTAAACTTAATGGATATGATCATTATTTCTATTTTATTAATAAGGATATAAATATTAAAAATGCCTCTTTATCTAATTCAAAATATGTAATGGATATATACACTGATTTTGAGGGGATGCAAATTTATACTTCTGGCTTTTCTTGTAGTGCAGTTCTTGCTCCAGAATGCGATAAAATATTTGATAGCATCGCTGCTGAACCAAGTGACTCACATTTGAAGTTACATCTTTTGAAAAAAGACCACTTATATTCTCGAACAATTAAGTATATATTTTCTAATAGGTAATTAAACAATATGGAAGAACAAATTAAAACTTTACTCGATAACTTTGAAGCTTATTTCCAGGGACAAGCAGACATTGTTGCTTCTTGTGGCGGAAGATTTGAAATTTTAGGTAATCACACTGATCATAACCATGGTCTATGCATTGCTTCAGCGTGTAATTTACAAATTATGGCGGCTGCTAGAAAAAGAAAAGACACTCAAATTAATTTAAAATCTTTAGGTTATCCTATGGATGAATTAGATGTTTCTGATTTATCAATGCATCAAGAAGAAAAAGAACACAGCGCTTCTTTAATTAGAGGCATTGCTTATTATTTAGATAAACACGGATATAAAATCGGTGGATTTGATGCTTATACTATTTCAACAATTTTTAGAGGGGCAGGTGTTTCTTCAAGCGCGGCCTTTGAATTATTAGTTGCTCATTTATTTAATGTTTTCTTTAATGAAGGAAATGTTCCTCATATGGTTTTATGCAAGGCTGGACAATTTGCAGAAAATGAATATTTTGGCAAAAAGAGTGGACTTCTTGATCAAATCGGAGTTGGTTTTGGCGGGGTTGTTCAAATGGATTTTAAAGATATTGATAACCCAACTGTTGAACAAATCGAATTCCCATTTGATAATCTTCACTTCCTATTAATCAATACCGGTGGAGATCATTCTTCTTTAAGCAATTTATATTCTTCAATTCCAAGCGATATGATTTTTGCCGCTAACGAGATGAAAAAACGTTTCTTGGTTGAAGGATCTTTAGAAGAACTTGAAAGTGTTAAACATAACTTAACTGATATCCAATATTCTCGAAGCGTTCATTTCTATACAGAAAATAAACGCGTAAGAAACGCGATGGATGCTCTTAAAAATAAAGATGAACAAGCTTTCTTAGATGCGATTAATGAATCGAGGTTATCATCCACTAATAACTTAAAAAATATGATGGTGGAAAACCAATATGAAGGTAGTCCTCTTCAGGCTTGTGATTTATTTATGAAAGCCACTAATAACCATGGTGCAATAAAAATCAATGGTGGTGGATTTGCTGGAAGTGTGATTGGGGTTATTCAAGATGAATATTTGGATAAAGCCATTAAAGAACTTTCAAAAAAATATGGTAAAGACAATGTTATTGAGATTTTTATAAGGAAAGATGGACCAATTACATTGTATAATTTAAAAAGATAGGAGTTACTTATGGAATTAAAAGGAAGTAAAACAGAACAAAATTTGTTAGCAGCTTTTGCTGGAGAAAGCCAAGCTAGAAACAAATACACTTATTATGCTTCAAAAGCAAAAAAAGAAGGATATGAACAAATTGCAGCGATTTTTTTAGAAACCGCAGATAATGAAAAAGAACACGCTGAACTTTGGTTCAAATATCTTCACGATGGACAAGTCCCAACAACAATTGAAAACCTTCAAGACGCTGCAGCGGGAGAAAACTTCGAATGGACTGATATGTATAAACATTTCGCTGAAGTTGCTCGAGAAGAAGGATTTAAAGAAATCGCTTTAAAATTTGAACTCGTTGGAAAAATTGAAAAAGAACACGAAGAAAGATATCTTGCTTTACTTGAAAAAGTTAAGGCTGATAAATTCTATGTTGCTGAGGATGTAGTTATTTGGAAATGTCGTAACTGTGGACATATCCACGTTGGAAAAGAAGCACCAAAAATCTGCCCAACATGTGCTCATCCACAAAGCTATTTTGAAAGACAAGCTAAAAACTATTAATAGAAAATTAGGAGAGAAATCTCCTTTTCTTTTTAAAAAAAATCAGATGTAATCACATCCTTTTCGTTATTCTTTTATAATGGATATTTTAAAAAATATTTAAAAGTTGTTTAAGTTTCGAATTTCCTATAAAATCATTTTGTATCTATTTTTTCATAAAGGAGAAAAACATAAATGGGCTTTTTGAATGTAAACGCCACTTATGAAGGAAATAAGATTCCTAAATTAACTAAGTGGTTATTCCCATTATCAGGCATTTTTAGAGATGCTTGCTACGCCTTAGTTGGATCCTTCTTACTTCAATACGCCATTAACAGTGGTGTTTTAAGTTCGGACCCAGAGGCTTTTAAAGCGCAATATGGAGTCATCACAATCGCAATGATTATTGCACTTATTTGGGATGGAATTAACGATCCTATTATGGGATTCATTGTTGAGAAATTCCGTTTCAAGAACCTTGGTAAATTTAAACCATGGATTTTACTCGGCGCTATTGGTAATGCAATCGCGGTCGTTTGTATGTTCTTAATAAGACCTGTAGATGGAGCAGGTAATGCTGATGGATGGGCATTTGTCGGCGTTATGATTGCCTTCTATTTCTTATGGGACTTATTCTTTACCATTAACGATATTGGTTATTGGTCAATGCTTCCATCATTAACAAATGATGAACACGAAAGAGCATCTATCACTTCTAAAATGACAGTTTGTGCCTCTATTGGTGGATTTATTATGACTGCTGGATGTATGTTACTTCCAACCATGTTCTCAAATTTATCCTCAGCACAGATGTACATGATACTAGCGATAGTGGTATCAGTATTATTCTTATTATCTCAATTAGCGGTTTTCTTATTCTGTAAGGAAAGAAAAGAAGATCCTAACCAAGTACAAGCAAGTGAAGAAACTCACTTCTTAGATTTATTTAAAGTATTTGGTAAAAATAAAGAACTTAGAGTTGCGATTATCTCAATGTTCTTATATTACTTAGCTAGTGGAGTTCTTACCGGTGGTATCGGACTTAACTATTTCTATTTATCCTTAGGATATGGTTCTGGTAGAGGTGGACTTGTTTCAACAGTCATTTCTGTAATGTACGTTCTTGCAATGGTCTCTTCTCAGGCTTTATATCCTGTTATTGCTAAGAAAATTAGTAAACAAAAGATTTTAACTATTTCATTTATTATCCAAATGATTGGATTTGCTGGATTCTTCCTCTGCTGTATTCCTCTTTTTGGAGAACACGCTATCGCGTATAACGAAGCAGCGTCAGTCGGATATGAAAAATTCTTCAATATGGATTTAGGATGGGCTTTTGGTGGAACAATGTTCTTATATTATGTCTTCCCATTCATCTTCTTCTTTGGAATGGGCATGATGTATCTTGCAATCATGGTTATGTTCCAAGACGCTATCGATTATAACGAATATCAATTTGGTGAAAGAAAGGAATCAATCATTTCTGCTTGGAGACCACTTGATGTTAAATTATCATCTGCTTTACTTAGAGGATTCCAATACATCATCTTCTTAGTGGCAGGATTAATGCCAGCTGTTCAAGCTATTTCTGATGCAGAAAATAGACATAATATCTTTACTGGTTCTGGAACAACTACTGTCACTCCTATTGGTGGCGGAGCTGAAATTCCTGAAGCAGAAGATTTCTATAACAACGTTATGGCGGCAAAAGATGCCGCAACAAGCGATATGTTACGTATTGCTGGTATCTTAATTGTTGTTGTTTTAGTTGCCTCAGTAGTTGCTGCATGGTTACTCATGCATTTTGGATACACAATTACTGAAGAAAAACATAAAGAAATTGTTGACGCTCTTGAAGAAAGACATAAACAAGATTTTGCTGCTGCAGAACAACACAACTAATTAATAATTTATAACCCTACTGCGTTTGTGGTAGGGTTTACTTTAGATTTTGGAGACTTATATATGGAAATTAAAGATAGATCAAGTGTCATATTTGGCAATCAAATCGATAAGAAAACCATTAAAAAAGGAATTAAAGGAAAACAAAAATTTATTAAAAAATTCGGAGATGACACAAACAAAGAATATCATCTTGGATTAGAACCAATTCCTACCCTTGATTTTATTGGCGCTCAAAATCTTGTTCTCTCAGATAAACCACTTCAATTACCGAATAACGCGGTTGTTGTTGGAAATATCAGAATGGGATTTGGACATTATCGTATTTCAATTGCTCTTGCGAGCTGCGCTAAAGCGCTTGGATATGAGCCAATTTGGATGGACTTAGCAAGTTTTGATGCAACTGGAAGTAAGATGATTAGATATCAAAATGATCTTTATTCAACAGCGAGCCGATTATCTCAAAAAATATATTTGTTTAATAAATTATTTTGGGAACCACTTAATAGTGAAGGCTTTAGACAAATTACTTATAATTCAACCGATCAAAAAAACTCTGAATTATTAGCGCCTTTATATCGTGATTTACCGAAAGAAACCCCTTATGTTGCCACTCATGTATGGCCTTCTCAAGGAGCAGTTCACGCTGGTATGAATCACGTTGTTAATGCCATTCCTGATAACTGGCCAATGGCGTTACACCTTTCTGAAGGAGCCATTCACGCAGTTCAAACTCCTTTCGCGTATCTCGGATATAAAATGCTTAATGGAATGGCAAAGAAACCATTAAAAGGAATTCCTGAAACCGAATTAAAAGAAGTTGGTCATTATATTGATCACGAATTAGTCGCAAATATTGAAAAAGATGTTGGAGCTCGTAATCGAAGAATTAAAAACAATGAACCAATTAGAATTTTAACTTCTGTCGGTGGAGCAGGAGCGGGTGCTAAATCATTTTTAGAAATTGTTAATCATCTCTTACCAATGGTAAAAGAAGATAAAGTTTCATTATTTATTAATTTAGGTGATCACCTTGATATGTTTGAGTTCTTAAAGAAAAAGATTAAAGGATTTGAAAAAATGTGTGTCACTCATTTTGACCAATATGACGAGACTAAAGAATTTGTTTCTAAAATGGAAAACGAAGTGATTAAAGGCATCCATATCTTCTATCATAAAAATATTTTTGAAGCAGTTTATTCCACTAATTTGTTAATGAGACAAGTTGAACTTCTTATTACTAAGCCAAGTGAATTAGCTTTCTATCCTGTAGTGAAAGTTATGATGAAACATATTGGTGGTCATGAAGTTTATGGAGCGGTTCACGCTCAAGAAATTGGTGATTCAACATTTGAATGTCCAGATAAGAAGAGCATGACCGAGATGCTTGACCGACTCACTAATGATAAGGATTTGCTTATTCATCTAAATAACCAAATTGTTAAATTAAAAGCTACTGGCATATATGATGGTGGATATGAAGTGATTAAGCTTGCAGTTAAAGGAAAATAATAATTACAAAGATGACTTCATTAGACTGTTGCGTCTCTAGCAAGTCATCTTTTTTCTTGCTCTTCTTTTTGCGTTTTTGTTTTATTATTGTTAATGATTGGAAAATTCATTGAACGAGCGCCAAGTTTTACTTTCATTACAAAAAAACTTCGGGTGAAAGTTGTTATGTATTTGTTTACATATATTTAAATTTTACTATTTATCAGTTTTATTTCTTTTGGGTCTATTTTTACTATTTCCCGATCAAAAGTTACAAAGCCGTTACATTCATCTTCGACATCACTAAGTTGAGTGTATATCATCGCACTTAATCCTTTTGGGATATTATTTAAAATATCGATTTCAATTGATTTCTTATATCTTTTTAACCAATTATCAGGATTATCAAACTCTTTATAGGTCTTCTTTCCACCTTGAGAGTGATTTTCAATTTTATAAACGAATCCTCCAAATTCAGAAAGAATAACCGCTCTATCATTTTTATCTTTTTTACATTTAAAATTTTTGAAATAAACATGATATGATTTGACATCACTAATTCCTTGATCGTGCCACCCAGAGGCGTGATCATATAATCTCGTGTTATCAATTTTCTTCATCTCTTCATAAATATATTTTGAATCAAATTGACCCCATCCTTCGTTAAAGATGGTCCATAAGGCGATAGAAGGAACATTATATAGATAATTTATTGTGTTTTTAAACTCTTGAAGAGCTTCTTTTCGTCCTTCGATATTTTCTCTAGCGAATTTTTTATAATTCGTATCCTTATGATGCCTTCCAGTAATTAATGGAAACGCAATCGTGGAGAACTTATATTTTTCTCCTCCATTAACAAAATCTTGCCAAACAACGATTCCTCTTTTATCGCATTCAAAATACCATCGTGGCATTTCAATTTTGATGTGCTTTCTTATCGTGTTAAAGCCAAGGGATTTGACAAGTTCAATGTCTTTGACATAATCATCATAGGAACTAGGAGTTAATAACCCTTTTTTATAATATCCTTGGTCTAATATTCCTTTCATGAAATATGGTTTATTATTTAATGCAATACGAGAAATATTACTCTCATCTTTGATAATAGAAAATTTTCTCATCGCAAAATATGAAGTAACTTCATCGTTATCTGTATTTATTCTTACAAAATATAAATATGGATCTTCAGGAGACCATAAATGCATATCTTTAACTTTGACATGAACATCCTTATTGGTATCGATTGGTCGATCCATACCAAAAATATGTATTGTTGCTTCTTTAGCAACAGTTTTAATATTAATTACAATTTCGCTTTTATCGATATCAGGTGTGAATTTAACATTCTGAATATAATCGGAAGAAACACTTTCAATCCAAACAGGAAAATATATTCCACTTTGTGGGGTATACCATATCCCACCTCTTTCAATTTTTTGTTTTCCCCGAGAATGATATGAAGTGTCAGAATAATCTTTTACCCTTACCACTAATTCGTTTTTATCAGTGGTGATATATTTTTGGATTTCAAATTCAAAAGGAAGAAATCCACCGACATGATTCCCTAAATAATGACCATTAAGATATACATCAGCGATTTGATCAACCGCTAAAAAGTGGAGGATAACTTTGTCCTTGATTACAAAATCGGATATAGAAAAATTTAAACGATAAAAAAGATACTCATCTGGTTTAACAATTTTATTTACTTCACTCAATTCAGTTTCTGGAGAAAAAGGAACCAATATTTTCCCTTCATAATTTGTAGGAATCTCATCATTTTTACTAATGCAGTAATCCCAATAGCCATTAAGAGAAAGATAAGATTCTCGATATAACTGAGGACGAGGATATTCATTAAGAGGAGTGTTCTTCATTCTTCTTTTCCTTTCTTAATAACAAAATGATTGGAATTAAAACAAATAACATAACAATCGCAGTAAAGATGAAAATATATGAATTTGGTTGGATTGATGTTTGATTAAATTCGTTAACATAAGTCGTTCCATTAATCATTGATGCACCTTGACCGATATATGGACCAGTAATCATTGGAATCATAACGACAAAGACCATTCTTACTCCTTGGAATAATCCAACTTGGTTAGAAGGAGTGTAGTCTCTAATTTTAGCGCTTATAACAGCGGTAGAAAGTAAATATCCAGTCATAAGGACGATACCACCAACAATAATCGCTGCTTGTTGAGTAAATATTCCTAAGATAATTCCTCCAAAGATTGTGGCGCCTAAAGAAGTAAATACAACCTTATATTTTCCGATTTTATCCATAAAGAAACCGCCTATAACAGTTATGATACAGGCAACGACAAGTATTGGACCAACAGTGGTTACTAAATCAAAACCGAGGACTTGTTGAATATACACCATAAAATATGGCATGAATACTTGAATTCCAATTGAAAAAATCATGAACGCTAAAAGGGAAAGATATAATTCTGGGTTTTGTTTTATAACGCTTGGTCTAAATCCATGGATTAAGTTTTTTAAATATGGTTCATCTTTATTCGCTTCCTTATTATCTTTTGGTAAAAGGAAAATGCAAATAATACCAGATAGAGAAGTTAATCCACCAAAAACATAAAAGAAAACGCTCCAATCCTTGTTATCTTTATTAACGAGCATTCCTTGTAAAAGAACAACCGCAATCATTGCTACTAAAGGAAGAATTGAAAGAACCGATTCAACTTTTCCTCGATTTGTTTCATCGGTATTGTCAGTAACAAAAGCATTGAAAGCTGCATCGTTAGCGGTGCTACCAAAGAAAGTCATGACACAGTCCATAATAACAATCATCGTTCCACTTAACATTGCCGAATTAGCGACAAAAGTAACGCTTGAATGAGGGTCTAAAAACGCAAATAAGATGATTGAAATGCCCCAGATAATATATCCAGAAGAAATGAATAATTTTCTTTTTCCAAGTCGATCGCTAAGCGCTCCCATAAATAACGTGGTAATTGTCGCTGCAACTGCGCTTAAAGCAGTCATAATAGGAATATATTTATAATCTCCAGTACAATCAAAGACATATACATTGAGATAATTATTTTCAATAGCCCACGCTAATTGGCCGATTAATCCTGCCACGATAAATGACAACCATTTTCTAATACCGAGTTTTGTAACATTCATTTTGGAATTCCTCTTTTTCCATTATAAACCTTCAAAAAATAATGTAGATATCTGAAATATAATTCAATAAAATAGTAATGCTATGAAAACGAATGTACATATTTTAGACGCTTATGAATCATGGGTTGAGTTCTGGCAAAAGGTCGGAGATTTCTTTATTAAACCAGACTCTAACGGAATCCCGTATATTTATCGTATTTTAACCGCGGTTATTTTAATTATCATTGGTTGGATTTTTGTTAAACTTGTCAGCATGCTTCTTACTCGTGCTTTTAAGATTAATAAAAAGGGACCAGATATTGATGTATCCGCTAAATATTTTATTGTTCAATTCATCAAAATATTCCTTTGGTTAGCAATTGCGTTCATGGTTATTTCAGTTCTTAAGATTGATGTAACTGGAGCCGCTGGAGTTATTTCAGCAGTGACTGTCGCAATTGGTTTAGCGTTACAAGATTTAATCGGTTCTTTCTTTTCTGGATTACTTCTTTTGCAACAGAAGAATATCAAAACCGGAGAATATATCGCTGTTACAAATTCATATGGAACTGCAGAAGGAACAGTGGATAAGATTTTCTTCTTCTTTACTCATTTAAGAACTCCACAAGGTCAAATGATTACTATTCCCAACAAGAATATGACCGCTGCAACTATTACAAACTATTCAAGAATCGGAAAGAGAAGATTGGATTATGATGTCGGTTTAGCGTATGACGTCGATGTTGAATTAGCCAAAAAAGTTTTATTCGAATTAATTGATAATGATGAAAAAGTAATTAAAGAAGATGAAAAGACAGTCTATATCGCTAAACTCGATAGTTATTCTGTTGTTTTCAAAATCAGATGTTGGACAGGTGTCGATAATTATTGGCCACTTTATAACGAGCTTGGTGAAAAGATTTTAATCACTTGTCGAAACAATAAACTCGATATTCCTAGTAGCACCGATATTAATATTAAAAATAGAGACTAATAAAAAAGTCCAATAAAGCAAAGTGTTGATGATTAACCATCAGCGCTTTTCTTTTTGTGGTATTATATTTTTGCCAAGCCAGAAAGGATATTTTTAAGAAGCAATCTAGTCCTGGATTCTGGTTTGGCGATCAATCTCTTCTAGATTGTTGCTTAAAGATAAAGAGATATTATGAGCCAAACCAACAAATCTTATCGAAAACTTTTTGATGTGCTTTTAAGCGACGATGATTTAGTTACCAAACAGTTAATTAAAAACATCAATGAAGAATATGACAAACATCACCAGCCGAATTTTAAGGCGATTGAAAGAAACGTTTTAGAAATTAGAGAAATTAATTGTCCCTATTGTGGTTCTTTTAGTTTTGTATCCAACGGGCATACAAAAAATGGGACTCAGAGATATAGATGTTCATGTGGAAAAGTATTTTCGGCGGCATCTAATTCTTTATTTTTTGGAACTAAAGTCAACATTAATGCCTGGCATAGTTTCATTGAAGGAATTGTTTCTGAAACATCAACTAAAGCGGCTTGTATAAAAGCCAAAATATCATATACCACGGGTCATTATTGGATGAAAAAGATATTTAAAGTGCTTGAAAATTTTCAAAATAACATAGTTATGAACGGAAATATCTATTTAGATGAAACATATGTTGGTGTTGAAGAATCTAAAGAAAAGAAAATATATAACAAGAAGATGAGAGGACTAAGCAAAAATAAAATTTGCATAGTTCTTATGAATAACGGCGAACATGTTTTAGCAATCAAATGTGGTTTTGGCAGACCAAAGGAAGATAAATATTATCAGACGTGCTGGCGGCATATTAAAGAAGGCAGTACTTTAATACACGATGAAGAGCACGTCCATAATGTATTAATTAAAGAATTGAATTTGAAATCTAGAGCTTATAATGCAGCAGGTGGCAAAATATTAAAAGAATTAGCTATGAAAGAGTTACAACCGATTAATGATGAATGTAGGAAACTAAAATATTTTCTTTCAAAACATAAAGGCATTGATAAAGACAATATTCAAGACTATTTGAACTTATATTCTTTTATAACGAATTGCAAAATGAAGGATGAAAATCTATATTTCGCATCAAATTTATTGCTTAAACTACTATTTTTAGCTGATGCAAAGATAAAATTTCGTGATGTTATCAAATAAAAAAATCAACACTTTGCTTTATTGGACTATAATAAAAAAATATATAGGAAAGTAGACCTTTAGGTCTATTTTTTTATATGAAAATTTTTTTCACAATTTTTAAATTTTTCGCCTCAAGGAATTACTATGTAATTCCGTATTATATATGTAGGGGCAAACTTTTCATAACTTCTTGTTCATCCTTATTCACCCAAACACAAATCCTTTCTGTGAGCCCCTACTAATTCGATTAATAGAGTTGTTTGCCATTTCAACTCTTTAAATAAAAAAGACGGAAATGTCACTTTACAACATTTAAGTCGATATGTATAATACATATGCTAATTTGTTAGCAATACTCTGCTGTTAGTAAATAACAGCCATTAGACCAAAGAGGAGGTAAAAGAAATGCGCAAATATGAAATTATGTACATTTTGAAAGCCGATTTAGATGACGCTTCACGTAAAGATGTCATGGATAAGCTCGCTGCTATTATCACTGATAATGGTGGTAAAGTTGAAAACACTGATGAATCCATGGGATTACGTGAATTAGCGTATCCTATTAAGGAACAAACCAAAGGCTATTATGTTGTACTCAAGGTTTCTATGGACAACGTTGCAATCAACGAATTCAATCGTTTAGTTCGTATTAACCCAAGTGTCTTACGTCATTTAATTGTAGTAGAACACAAATAGGAGGCATCATTAAATGATTAATCGTATTATCTTAGTCGGTCGCTTAACCCGCGATCCAGAATTAAGAAAGACCAACACTGGTTCATCCGTTGTAACTTTCACCGTTGCAGTGGACAATCTTAGCAAAGAAAAATCAACTAGTTTCATCCCATGTGTTGTCTTTAATGAACAACGCGTTGAAACAGTCAGTAAATTTGCAAGAAAAGGTTTATTAGTAGGAGTCGAAGGTCGTCTCGTTCAAAGAAGCTTCGTTAGACAAGATGGAAGCAAAGGAAGCGTCCTTGAAGTCATTTGTGACTCAGTTCAATTCTTAGAAAAGAGAGAACAAAATGTCGCTAATGAAGAAATGGATATTCCACCATTTGATGACATGAATCAAGTGGCACCTGACAGTGCTGAAAGCAAAAACTTAGATAGCATTGAAATCACAGACGACGATCTCCCATTTTAGAAAGGAAGATTAAAAAATGGCATTCAAAAAAGTTAGACCACACAAGAAAGTCTGTTACTTTAAGAAAAATAATATTACCCACATCGATTACAAAGATGTTGAAACATTAAAAATGTTTATTGCTTCTAATGGAAAAATTTCTCCACGTAGAACAACTGGTACATGTGCTAAGCATCAAAGAGAATTAGCCGTTGCAATTAAAAATGCAAGATTTATGGCTCTTCTCCCATACGTTGCTGACTAATTAATTGTTGTAGTAGGACAGTCGCGATTTGCCTCAGTTGGCTAAAAATGACTTTCCTCGCAAGGCAGTTAGTCGAAGCATATGGTAAGGCCTTGAATTTAGGCTAAATCAAAGAGAATCAAGTCGTCCACGAAGGGCGGCTTTTTTTGTGCTGTCTGGGCGGTCTGTCTGGCGTCGTCAAGGTGTGCACGTTTCGTGCGACTGCGTGTGAAGCAATTGGAGGCTTGCGTGTCGAAACTTTGTCGGGCAGCTTGT
Source organism: Bacilli bacterium (assembly GCA_017635565.1). Taxonomy (GTDB): domain Bacteria; phylum Bacillota_I; class Bacilli_A; order RFN20; family CAG-826; genus UBA2450. The sequence goes on along the minus strand of JAGBLE010000001.1, from coordinate 1,691 downwards.
TGTACCGTCGTCGAAGTAGTCGTGGCAAAATTGGACAACTGGTGGAGGCTCTTTTCGGGGAAAGCAAAATTTGGACGAATCAGGAAAAACGGGTTTGGACGATTACAGCTATTTTTCTTCTAACTCTTTAACTTTAAATAATATTTCAATGCTTTTAGAAGGAATTCTTCCTAAATAATCTGGCCCTACATTTAATAAGTAATTAACATTTCTTTCATTGAGATGTCTTTTATTTGCGAGTATTTCTTCTGGAGATTTCCAATTTTGGTCATAACTTTTATATCCCCACGTATCATTTAAAGTACAGGCTGATTCATATAAGAGTTCTCCATCTTTATATTCATCAGGTATTTCGTTATCACCAAAAGAAGTGTAATCAAATTTAACTCCTTCAACTTGGCCAATTCTAGAATTGACTAGACAGTTTGGCTGATATTTCTTCACTAAATTATATAGTTCAAGAGATTGTTCTTTGCTAATTGTCCAAGGCGTATCAAACCAAATGGAGAATATTTCTCCATAGTTAGTTAATAATTCAATTACTTGTGGTTTTATTTTTCTTTCAAAAACTTCTTTATAATCTTTTTTACTATTGTCCGGATAATCCCAATCATTTCCCCAATGCATTCCATCTACATTTAGGAAAGAAGCGTCCCATCCACCAGCATTTTCTTCATGCCAATCTAAAGCTTGAGAATAATAAATGCCAAATTTTAATCCTTTTCTATGACACGCATCCGCGAGTTCCTTAATAATATCTCTTTTAAAAGGAGTGGCATCGACAACATTATATTTATCTACTTTGCTATGAAAGAGGGCAAATCCTTCGTGATGTTTAGTGGTAACCACCATATATTTCATCCCTGCTTTAATAGCGATATCAACCCACTCATCAGCGTCAAAATAAATTGGATTAAAGACACCCGCTAGTTTTTCATATTCTTTATTAGGAATTCTAAAGTATGATTGAATCCATTCGCCAATCGTAGTGCCCATTCTTTGGCCTTTATATTCACCAGCGAGAATGGAATATAAACCGAAATGAATCATCATTCCATATTTTGCTTGTTTGAAATATTCATTGTTGTTCATAAGAAGAGAATATCAAAATAAATTTTGATAATCAATAACTATAAATGTTGTTCTATATAATCAAGATCTTCTTTTTCTCTAACTCAAGTTCTTCCTCTCTAGTCTTGTTTTTCTTGTTTTGTAAACCACTAAATGGGTTGCCTTTGCCAGGGTGTTTAGTTTTACCGGTCTGGCTGCGAAGTCCGTCAATGCCTTGTTCTCGATATTTTTTAATCCAACCTCCAAATATTCTTTGGGAGATTCCATATTTGTCAGCTGTTTTCCTGTGAATGGATCGCTTTAGACAACGATACGTATATTGCTGTTGGATAAAGTCATTTATCCGAAATCGGACAAAAATGATTATCTGACAACCGAGCATTAGTCGGAGCATGTGAAGAAGTCCTAAGTCTAGGGCTAAATCAATGTAAATTAAGTCGTCCATAAAAGGGCGGCTTTTTCTATTAGTGTGATTTTTATTGGCTCTATAGAATCTAAGGTGGGATGCAAAAATTAAGTTTCCACTCCAAAATCTACAGTTATTTAACTTTTAAAAGAAAAGACCTCTTATAATTTAGGTGTTGAATCTATTTACAAGGAGGTCTTTTCATATGGATTTT
>JAGBLE010000024.1 GCA_017635565.1 Bacilli bacterium | reverse complement strand
TTTATCGCTATTTTTGTTGCTTTGCAAGAGTTTGAAATACTAAATTCCGATTTGCATAAAGAAAAAATCCGTTAAATAGAATTTAATCATTCAAACAAAATTTTAATTCTATAAACGGAATTTAGTTTTGCAAGTTACAAAGTATGGTTGACTTGCTATATATATGTATATATATTGGACAGATAATAAAAAGAGCAAGAAACGACAAGAGAAAGGCAATAAGAGACGCCTAATTTGTTTAACGTTGCTTTTCTTCCGCTGCTTCATCATGCAATAATGAATAAAAAGTTAAAACTAATTGTTTTAAAAGTAAAAAGTGTAGAAAAAAGTGTAGAAAAAGTGTAGAAAAAAATTGACCAAAAGTGTAGAAAAAGTGTTAAATAAAATCAGAGGAAATGACTTATGAAATTAGATTTTGCTTATGAAGATGAGAAACAAGAATTCAAAACTTCCCTATCGCAATTAGACAATGGAATTGATTCATTGGTATCAATGCTAAACAAACACCGCTCAGGAACGATCTATTTTGGAGTGGACAATAGCGGTGAGATAGTTGGGTTAAAAGGGCAAATTGGTGAAGAGACCATTAAAAAGATCTCAACCAGAGTGTCCGAAACTGTAAAACCAACCATCATTCCTGAGATATCTTTCCAAGAATATGATAAAAAAACAATCATCAAAGTTATGGCTTCTGGAAATAATAGGCCATATTCATCGAATGGTAATTATTTAATAAGGGTAGGAAGTGAAAATAAAAAGATTGATCCAGATCTACTGGCAGAGTTATTTTTTTCTTCACAAACATCGTCAATCGAAAACCTCGAATCACTTAACCAAAATCCGACATTCAACCAATTAAAGCAAATGTTTATTTCAAGAGGAATGACTATTAATGAAGAAAAATTTAATAGCAATATGCATTTTTTAATCAATGGTAAATTCAATTATTTAGCCAACTTGTTAGCGGATGAAAATGACATTTCAATAAAAGTCGTAAGATTTGAAGGAAAAGATAAATTAAAAATGTTCTCAAGAAATGAATATGGATATAAGTGTCTTCTCATCGCTATGAAACAGGCAAACGACTATATCGAATCAATTAATGAAACAAGAGTCGATATTGAATCTGGATTAGAAAGAAAAGAAACACATTTATTTGATTCTCACTCATTTGAAGAAGCTTGGACCAATGCATGCCTACACAATAGATGGATTAGAAATGTTCCACCAGCAATTTATATATTCGAAGACAGAATGGAAATAATATCCACTGGTGGATTACCTTTCGATTATAGTAAGGATGATTTTTATAAAGGTGTCTCAAATCCGATAAACCCAGGACTTCAAAGAATAATGGTGCAGCTCGGAATCGTAGAGCAAACTGGACACGGCAACCCAACAATTGTTGCAAAATATGGCGTAAAAGCTTTTGATATCGAAGACAATTATATAACTGTCACCATTCCTTTTGCTTTTATACCTTCAATGAATCAAAATAGTTCAAATAAACTTCTTCCACATCACAATAAAGTTTTAAATGTGATTAAATTGCACCCGACATATTCAGTTAATGAAATAAGCAAGGAAATTGGACTTGGAACTTCAAGAATTAGCGTTATCATAAAAGAACTTAGAGAAATGAACATCATCGAAAGAGTCGGCGGAAATAAAGGCGGATATTGGAAAATAAAAAATTGATAATCCAAATCAATAAAACGCGATATCAACACCAACACTTCTTTTAGCGCGTTCAATCATTATTTTCAAAACGCTGTCTGATATTTGATATGCTTTGCTATTCTTGCTTATCAATAAGCAATATTCATCGTTGACAATGAAAATATTCTTAAAGCCATAATCATCCAAATCAGAATAAGAAGAAGCATCACTACTAATTTGATTGTATTCAAAAATAACTAGATTGGTTTTTCTTATTTTTTCTTTTGAAACAGATGAAGCATATTTATCGACTAGTTCACTAATTTCAAAATTATGATTCTGACCATCATTATTAAAATCCATTAACTCAGTCCATATAATTATCACAAAATCGTCGTCACCAATAAAAATATCTTTTTTGCTGTCATAACGATATTGTCTTTCTCTTATTTCTTGTGAAAAATATGATACAACTAACATTCCAAGAGAACTGCGAAGTTTAATGTTACTTTTATCGAAATTGTATTGACCACTGTAGGTGTAGTTATGGATTTTCCTTTTGAAAATATTTGGATCAACCGATAAAACGTGAGATATATCAGTAACATTCTCAAAACTTGCATCATATATATTTTTTTCATCTTTGCAGTAATACTTAATCGTATTAACGCTGATTCCAGTCAAAACACTCAATTCTCCTTTGGAGTATCCTCTTTTTTTAAGCAAGACAGAAAGAATCGATTTTTTCTTGGTTTTTAATTCAAAGAATTCAAAAAGTTGGCTAAAATCCATCTCATGATAGACAGGATAAACACCAATCATTTCTTCAATTGGCAAATATGAAAAAATATATTCAAATGATTTGTTGAAATGATAAAAAAGTCTAATATAAGCTTCGCCTAACCAAAATGAAATTGAATCCATATCGTTCAATTCATCATCTTCTACATCAATATTGTAAATGCTTTTAATGTAGTCCTTTGTATTTAGCTCATATATTCTAGGATGTTTGATATTGTTCTCTAACTCTTTTACCAATTCGCTTTTGCAAATATTTTCTTCAATAGCGCCATAAGAGTATTTGTTTTTTAGTCCATAATGAAAAACGTATGAGAAATATTTATATAAGTCATAAACATAATTAGCGTTAATCATTTTTGCCATTCTCCAATAAATTAATTAACCTAGTGCCATTAGAATATCTGTCTTCATTTACTATCTCTTTTGCAAGGGACAAAACTATTCCACTCATGGCTTTATCATAATAAAAAAATATACATTTTTCAAAGTTTTTGGGTAGTATATTACCCTTTTTAAATATAAATTAACCTAATTTGTTTTTCATAAAGCAATTAAAAAGCGATTCTAAATCGCTCTTAAGGTGTTGATGAATGTTTTATTTTGCGGCTAAAGATTCATAAAAGACAAAGTTATTGTCTCCATCGATATATCCAACTTCTTTGTTATTGATAATAATTGAGCCGTCATCATCAACATATCCAATCTTTTTTGGAGGAAAGAATATTTCTCCTTCATCAGTGATTTCCGCGAATTTCTTGCCATTGATATATAAGACATTTTCTCCAATATATCCGACAAGTTTTTCATCGATATATATGTTTTTACCAAAAGAATCAATCACTAACATAATTCTTCATCCTCCATATTACAATATGGACCAATGACTTTATGGTCACCAATTTTGACATCCTTTAGATAAGAACAAACAATCTTGTTATCACTACCAATTTTAGCGTTAATCAAAGTGGCATTAGGACCAATGAAATTAATTTCTCCAATCTCGGAATTACCAAGAATTGTTGTGTTCGGACAAATAACAGTGTCCTTTCCGATTTTGATGTCTGGAGAAATATATGCGGTATCAGGATCTTCAATAGACACTCCTGAGAGCATTAATTTGAGATTTGTTCTTTTTCTAATGACTTTTGCAGCGTAAGCGAGTTGAAAGCGATCACTGACAGAAAAGATATCTTGAGCGTCTTCTAAAACATAAGCTTCGCTTTTATATCCGTCCTTATTGAAAAGAGAAACGAGTTCAGAAAGATAATATTCTTTCTTTGAATTGTTATTGCTTAATTTTGGAAGATAGTTTTGTAACAACTTGTTGTTAATGATATATATTCCTGCATTAACTTCGGTGATTTCTCTTTCTTCTTCATTCGCGTCTTTATCTTCTTTGATTTCAAGAAGGCGATAACTTCCTTTTTCTCTAATCACGTGACCATATCCACGTGGATTTTCTAATACTGAAGTGCATATGGTTAAATCGTTATTGTCTTTAACGTGTTTATGATATAAACGTTTTAAAGTTTCAGTTGTTAATAACGCCATTTCACCACCGACAACAATAACATCTCCTTCTTTGTCTTTGAGTTCAGTCACTTGTTTTAAAGCGTGACCTGTACCAAGGATTTGATGTTGCCAAACAACTTTTGAATAATTTTTAACACATTCTTCAGTGGCTTTTCCGCCATATCCCACTACTGTGAAAAGATCTTTAAGACCTAAAGGCTTAACCGCGTCAATCACGTAATTGATGAGAGGTTTTCCTAAGATTGGGTAAGCAACTTTTGAATGGTTTGGATCTCTCGATTCCATTCTTGAGCCTCTTCCCGCTCCTAAAATAACGACATATAAATTTCTATTTTCCATATTTATTTAATAACCTTACATACTTCAACAAAATATTTGCCTTCTAATTGATGAGCAATTTTTTTGAGAAGTTTATTATCTTGAGAAAGAGCAAAAACTGTTGATCCACTTCCACTCATAAGAACAATTTTTAATCCATAACTAAGCAACATTTCTTTGATTTGTGAAATCTCAGGAACCAAAGACATCGCTGCCGCTTCTAAAGAATTCCCAATTGAAGAAGCGAGTAGATCATCATCTCCTTCTTTAAGAGCCTTAAGGACTATTTCGATATCTGGATGAATATATTCTCCTGAATCCAAAATGGAAAAAATTTCTTTTGTGGAACAGCCAACATTTGGCTTAACTAAAATCACATAATAATTATTTTTTATTTCGATTGGTTCTAACTTTTCTCCAATTCCTCGGCAACGTGAAGGGAGGCAAGGAATAAAGAAAGGAATATCCGCTCCAAGAGGGGTTGCTAACTCAATTAATTCTTCTTCACTTGCTCCGAGTTTGAGCATTGAATTAACAGCCTTCATGGTGAATGCAGCGTTACTACTTCCTCCACCTAACCCAGCTTGCATTGGAATTACTTTGTGAATAAAAATTCTAAATTTGTTACTGAAGTGATATTTTTCCGCCATCGCATTAATCGCGGTGGTTGCTAAATTATAATGGATGAGTCCATTAGAAAAGTCATCAACCGTCACAAAGTTATCAGTGCCTTTTGAAAATGATTCAATAATAATTGAGTCATGTAATTCAATCGGAAGCATTAAGGAATCAAGTTCATGATATCCATCTTCTCTTTTCTTAATAACGTTAAGTGAGATGTTTATTTTCGCGTAACTTTTAACTGATCTTTTTGCCATAACTTTCTATACCTATTATATCTTATTAATATATTTATACATTTCTAAATATTGAATTGGAGAAACCTCTTCTGGTCTTTTATTGACATCAATGTTTAAAAAAGAGAGGACTTCTTTTGCTTTTATTTCATCTCTTAGATGATTCTTCAAATTGTTATATATCGTTTTTCTTCGATTTGAGAAGAGAGATTTTGTTAATTTATATGTTCCGATAGCAAATTCCTTATTAACGTCACCTTTAGAAACATAAGTGAACACTAGTGAGTTACATTTAGGGGAAGGATAAAAAGAACCTTTCTTCACAGTTATTTCTTTTTTAACTTCTCCTAATAGATGAATGAGAATTGAAATAGGCCCATATTCTTTTCCTGAAGTTTCAGAGAAATGTAAATAAGTTTCACTTTGACACATGAGCACCATCTTTTTAGCGGTACTATTCATCAATAAAAATGAGACGAGTTCTGTAGTGATGTTGTATGGCAGATTAGCGATAATCTTATCGTAACTAGAAACATCAATTTTACGGACATCATTAAGAATGAAATTGATATCGTTTTTATAAAATATTTTCAAAAAAGCAATCATTCTTGAATCAATATCACAAACAGAAAGAACACAATTACCGCATAAGAAATGCGTTAAAGATCCTAATCCTGGTCCAATTTCTAAAACATTGTCAGTTTTGTTAACATCTAATAAAGATACAATTTTTTCGGAAATTGAAGGTTCAATTAAAAAGTTTTGACCATAATCTTTGTCTGGAGAAACATGGCACTTATTAACGAGTTCATTAATGTTATTTCGATTAATTTCCATCTAGTTCTCCTTTTATTTCCGATACATCTATTTTCAATATATTTAATTGCTCTTCTATTAATTTATTATTTCCTCTAATGAGATGATATTTTTTTATTAATTTTTCTCTTTTTTCTTTTGGATTATCACTTAATGAAATAAGAGAAGAAAGATGATAATTGTTTTTATTTATTTCTTCATTTGAAATATATTCTTTTAAAGAAGATATTATTTCTTCTTTTTCTATTTCTGCAATCCCAGTTTTCTTTTTATTTTTCCTAATCACTAATTTGGCTTTAGCCTCATAGATAGGAGAAACATTTTCTTTTAATTTTTTTCTAATATTATTTCCAGCGTCATCGGGATCAGTGAAGATAATAAGTTTATTTCTTTTTGAAGCGTAATTTAAGAAATCAATTTTTTCTTTTGATAAATCATACCCATTAGTGATGAAGAAATACGTATTAATAAAAGAAGAAAGATAACTGACATCATCTTTTCCTTCAACGATTAAGACTCCATCTATATTGATTTTATTCATCGATATTAAACACTTTACAAGTATTTTTATAAATCACATCTTCAAGATGCTTTTTTGACATATTTTTAAGCTTTGCAATTTCATCAAGAACAAGACAAAGATATTTCGGTTCATTTTTTTCTCCGCGATGTGGATGTGGGGTTAAATATGGAGAATCAGTTTCAATTAATAATTTATCAAGAGGAACTTCTTCTGCGACCTCTTTTGGTGTTTTTGCATTAGTAAAGGTCACGGTGCCTCCAATAGCAATATATAAACCTAAAGAAATAACAACATTCATGATTTCAACACTTCCCGAGAAACAGTGCATCACTCCTCCATATTTTGGAGTGTGTTTTTTAAGTATTTCAACACAGTCTTCGGTGCTTTCACGATTATGAATGGAAATCGGGAGATGATGTTCGTTAGCGAATTCAATTTGCTTAATAAACCATTCTTTTTGTTTTTCTCTTTTTTGAGGTTCTTTTACCCAGTGATAATCAAGTCCAATTTCTCCAATTGCAACGACTTTTGGATGATTCACTAAAGACATCGTTTCTAAATATGTTTCTTCACTTACTCCTTCAATTTCGGTTGGATGAAAACCAATTGAAGCGTAACAACCTTCATATTTTTCGGCGATGGAGACCGCTAATCGACTTGAATAAGCGTCATATCCAATCACTAAAAATTTCTTAACCCCAGTCTTATTCGCTGATTCAATTACTTCTTTAATCCTTGGGTAAAGATTTTCATCATTAAGATGACAATGTGAATCAAATAACATAATTATTTTCCAACACAAAACCTTGAAAATATTTCTTTTGAAATATCTCTTTGATTATATTCCCCTAAGATTTCTAGTGAGGCATTATATGCTTCTAAAAGAGAAACATTTACTAAATCAATTGGAAGATCATTATTCGCATCTTCTTTAGCTTTTAATAAGTTTTCTTTAATGTTTTTAAGTAACCCTAATTGTCTTACATTATTCAAAGATGGGGTTTTGAACGTTTCTTCTTTTATTCCAAGTTTTTCATATATTGCTTCTTTTAAAGAAGAGATATCATTATTGATCGCGGAAATACTGATACCTTTTATATCTTTATTTTTTGATAAATCAATTTTGTTATAAGCGATGATATGAGGAATGTCTTTAACGAGTTCTAATATTTCTTCGTCTTCTTTATCCAAACTTTTTGAAGCATCTAAAAGAACAATAACTAAATCTGCTTCCTTAATTGCTTCTTTTGATTTATTAACTCCAATTGATTCTACTTTGTCTTCTACTTCTCTAATTCCCGCGGTGTCTAATAAATGAAGAAGAATTCCGTTAAGATTTATTTCTCCTTCAACAATATCGCGAGTTGTTCCCGCTATATCGGTGACAATCGCTTTATTTTCTCCAATTAAGGCGTTAAGAAGGGAGGATTTACCAACGTTAGGTTTACCCACTAAAGCAACCTTAATTCCGTTTTTGATGATTAATCCTTTTTCTCCGTTAGCGACTAATAAGTCGATTTTAGGAACGAGTTCATCGACTAAATCAATAACATTTCCTTTATTAGCAACTTCAATATCTTCATATTCTGGATAATCAATATTTACTTCAATTAATGAAAGGACATCAGCAATCCTACTTTTAATTGGAGAAATTAATTTGCTTGTTTCTCCTTTAAGAGAAAGTAAAGAAAGTTCTTTTGCTTCTTTAGTGGTTGCATTAATCACATCATTAATCGCTTCTGCTTGAATCAAATCAATTCTTTGATGGAGGAACGCTCGAGAAGTATATTCTCCATTAACGGCGTATCTAGCACCTTTAGAAATTAAAAGTTCAATAATCTCGTTAGCGATTAAAACACTTCCGTGACAAGTAATTTCCACCATATCTTCACCAGTAAATGATTTTGGTCCTTTATAAACAGCAAGAACAACTTCATCAACAATTTTTTCTTCGTTTTTGATATGTCCAACTAAAAGGGTTCTTTCTTTAATATCACGGATATCTTTAGAAAAACATTTAGAAACAATTTCAAAACAATCATCACCGGATACCCTAATGATGTGTAATGCACTTTTTAATGGTGCAGTAGCGAGAGCGACAATTGTTTCAAACATATCTAAATATCTTTCTAAAAAGCACCCAACGGGTGCATTTTATTTATTTCTTATCTTTAGTTTCAACGTAGATAACTTGGACTTGACGATGGCTGCCTTCTCCGATGGATTCAGTTTTCACTCCTCTCCATCCGTTTAAAGCGTTATGAATCGCTCTTCTTTCATCAGCAGGCATTGGATCAAATGTATATGTGGTTTTGCTTTTTTGAACATCTTTTGCAACTTTTCTTGCTAAGCGTTCAAGCTTTTCATATTTGTTATCTTTGTAACCATTGATATCAAGTAAAATTCTGAATCTCTTATGGAAATAATTATTAGTGGCTAATTTCACTAATTCATTAAATGCTTGAAGAGTCACACCGTTTTTTCCAATTAAAATTGGATTATGAGTGCTATCAAGAGTGATACGAATGACATCATCATCTAATTTGGATTTGACTGAACTCTCAATTCCAAGAGCATCAGTTGCATTTAATAAATAATCTTCAGCGTATCTAATAACATCAGAGAGATCATATACTTCAACTTGGACTTTTTTTGTGAATAAGCCAACCTTCTTTCCTGTATCTCGATAGATGAGTTCAGTCATTGGCACTCCACGTTCTTCAGAAGCTTTGGTTAAAGCCTCATCCACTGTTTTACCTGTATATACTTCCATGAATATACTCCTTATTTTTTCTTGGCGTTTTTACTTGTGATGAGTTGAGTAATGAAAGTTTGGATGATGGAGAAGATTGCTCCGACAAACCAATAAATACCCATCGCACTGACAAGTGAGAAGCCCATGAAGATAATCATCGCCAACATAACATATGTGAAAATCTTCATTTGTTTGTTTTGTGATTGTTGGGCTGGGTTCTTACCTAATTTAGATACTTTCTTAGCTTTACTCTTTTGAATCCATTGTGGTAAAAGCATACTGACAGTTTGTGCTCCTGCCATTAAGAGGAATAAGAATAAAGCAGTTACTGCGGAATATCCTCCAGCAGCGGTCCAGTTAGAAGCAACAAATAAGACATCTTTGATACCTAAAGATAATGAAAGTCCAAGAAGAGAACCATTAGTAATCGCGCTAGAACCACTCAAAGCACCCCAGACACAGATGAATACTGGGAATTGGATAATCATAACGATTAAGGAAGTGAATGGATTGATTTTGTTCTTCTTGTAAAGACGGTTCATTTCTTCCGCCATACGTTGCTTCTCGACTTGAGAAGTATTTGAGTTAGGATATTTGTTTTGAATCTTTTGGATTTCAGGTTGTAACTCATTCATTTTAGCGGTACTTGCTGTTTGTTTGATGGTGGCAAGTAACATAACGCTTCTAATGATAAGAGTGACGAAAACGATACCGAGCAAAGCACTTGCTCCGTCAGCGACTCCTATTAATCTAAATCCTCCAACGATTTGGTCAATTAACCAACCAATTGGGAAGACGAGAAGTCCTTCAAAGAAACCTTTTCCCCAAGCATCTCCCCAGTTTTTGGCTTCAATATAAACACCAGTACTATCATAGCCATATGAACCATACTTATCTTCTCTTGTGGTTAAACAAGTTCGATATGAACTCGCATAACTTGATAAACGAGATTGATATAATTTGTTGAAGTCAGTACTTGGGCAAGAATCAGTTGGAACAGTTTCTCTTACTCTTTTATCAATTGAGTTATATGAATTCCACATTGAGCCACTGTTATTGGTGACGAATTTAACGTAGCTATATTTGCTCAAGTGATTTTTGAAAGTAGTTTCATCTTCTGGATTAGACAAATTCAAATCGAATGAACCATCGTTATTCTTAAGAACTTCTTTGAAAATTTCTTCGAAAACAATTTGGTCAAATCTTTGATAATACGATAGAGATGCTTCTCCAATCGTATAATATCCAGAACCATTTGAAGTTGAAATAATCGTGTTGAGATTTGAAAGGTGATCTTTTTCGCCAAAACTAAAACCATTAATCGTGCTATTCCAAGTTGCGACTGTTCTTTGTAATCCACTAATTTTGTATGTAGTTCCTTTTTCAGCATCACTTACTTCAAAAGTTTCACTACCACCTACAGAATATCTTGTGATACCAGGATCATAAGCATACATGATTCTGGCGGAGTCGATATTGGAACAGAATGATTGAGTACATCCAGTAATTGCGATTGTTCCTAAAGCGAGCAATGCAACACCTAAGCCAATTTTAGTTCCTTTTTTCATTTAGTAATTCCTATCTTACTCAATAAGTCATTGAGAATTTTTTTGTTATTTTCAAAATCAGAATTGATGAATTCTTGTTTGATGACGATAACAACATCGAATGTGTGAGATGAATAATCAATTAACGAGTCACACATAGCTCGTGTTTGTCTTTTGATGCGGTTACGCCTAACAGCGTTACCAATACGTTTTGAGACGCTTAACCCTACTCGGCAAACAGATAATTCATTTTCTAAGTAATGAATAATATAGGGGGTCTCTTTGAGAGTTTTTCCTTTTCTGACCGTATTAACGAATTCGTTTTTATCTTTGATTCGATTAATGACTTTCATTCAGTGAAATACTCCCAAATGGATAAAGCGAAATATAAAAGGTTAAGAAAAATTAAGCAGTTAAATGCTTACGACCTTTTGCTCTTCTTCTGGCTAAGACGTTTCTGCCTTTGTCGGATTTCATTCTAGCTCTGAATCCAGCCTTGTGAGCGTGTTTCACTTTACTTGGTTGATAAGTTCTTTTCATGATACGTTTTTCCTCCGTTTTTACGCATTTAAGATTATAAATGTATTTATAAATGGTTGTCAAAGAAATGTATATGCTTATTCGTTTTCATTTTCTTGAAAATAAAAAGCATTTAGTTGAATAAAGCGAAAGAAACCGCTTAAATTGTATTTTTGTTGATGTTTTGATTAGTGGATTAAAAATGGTTCCCACTATATAAACTATGAAACATTTTTTATTTGGAGTATTATTTGCCTATGCAAAGTTGGATTTCTTTGATATTGATCGCTATCGGACTCGCTATGGATGCTTTTGCAGCGTCTATTGTTGACGGGATTAGATATATCAATTCTAAAAAGAGGCATGGTGTTTTTGTCGCCTTAACGTTTGGATTATTCCAAGGAATCATGCCAGTTATTGGTTATTTTTTAGGAAGCTTGTTCATCAACTATATAAAAGATTATGACCACTGGGTGGCGTTTGGATTATTGCTCATCGTTGGTGGACTAATGATTATCGAAGGAATCAAAGGAATCATTAGACCAGAATCAGTAAAAGAAAAAGTTTTTTCTTGGAAAGAAATTATTATTCAAGGAATTGCTACTTCTATTGACGCTCTTGCAGTAGGGATCACCTTATCAACGCTTAACATTTTTATTGCCTGGGATGCATTAATGATTACAGGAATAACATTTACCATATGTTTAGTTGGTTTCTTTTTGGGGAATCAAATTGCAAAACTGTTAAAAAACAAATATAGCATAGCTAATATCATTGGTGGATTAACCTTAGTTGGTATTGGTATCAGTATTGTTATTGAACATATGTGCAGCTTATAAAATAATCATTTACTAAAAATCGATAGAGGTTACAATTCCGCGGTCATGGAGTTTAATTGCAGAACTATAAACATTAAGTGCAAACCCATCTATCAGTTGTTTAGAAGCCCATGCAAAGAGAATTCCAACAAACATTGATATTCCAGTAACAAAGTATTCCCATGTAAATGTTTTAGGATTCGTGTCTTTAAATGATATTACTATGAAAAACACTCCCAAGCCCACAAAACAAATCACTTCAAAAATAAATAATATCCTAGATATTGAAAGAATTGCCTCAGCCTTTTTGATTTTTTTATCTTTTCTATAATCATCCATATAGTTGTGCCCTCTTATTAATATAATGTAAGTTAATAAGTATTACTTTCAAATAACTCTTTCAACACATAAATGTCTTTGCTAACCACTTCATACACAGTTGTATAGTCTGTTTTGCCATACTCATGGACCAACTTGTTTCTAAACCCAATAATATCAACCCAAGGTATGTTGCTGTGTGTATGCTGAAACTCCAAAGAAAGATGTTTTATTTGTTCAATCATCTGCTCTAACCTAAATATTGTAGCATCAATGTTTTTTCCATCGCTCATGAACTCTTCGTATGAAAGTCCCTTGGTGTAATTGATAATTACACCGATTTCTACAAGGGCTTTTTCCATATAATAAGCATCGTTTTTATCGTTCATATATTTTGATACCATCCTTCATTATTTCATTCACTAATTCTATGTTATTGTTCAGCTCGCTGCTTCTAACAAGATCAATTTTTTTATGAAGTTTTTGTCTTAATCTTTCAATAAGTCCAACAAACCTTAGTCCAACAAGTGAAGAAGATACATATAGATCAACATCACTTTTTTCTGTGGCAAGTCCTTTAGCATAACTACCAAACAAATAACAAAAATCAATTTGTCCCGTATATTCGGTGTCAAACAAAGAAGTAACGAGAGCTTTAATAGTTTCAATACTAAGTAAGCCTTTTTCTTCTGTTATTTCATATTGTTGTTGTATCATTTCAATAAACATTTTGCGTTTTATTGCATCGCCATAAGTGTCATCAGTTTCATATCTACGATATGTTCTAACCGGGATATTTAATTTTTTGGCGACTTCTAACTGAGTCATTTTATACTCGTTTCTTAATTCTTTTAATGTCATAATTATCACCCAATGTCATCATAGCATATTTGTCCTCTATAGTAAATGATATGCGGACATTTTGTCCTCTTTTTAAATTTATTGTAGGCCATTTTGTCCCATATTGAATTTTGTAATTAGACAAAAAAATAAAAAAGTGGTCCTATTCCAAAACACTAAATAACAAATGCAAAATAGTAAGGGAGATATATTATATTTTTTTCAACCTTGATGTCACCCTCATGAAGAACGATTGATTTTCCAATTTTATCAGAAAACATTTCTTTAACTTTTTTTAAGGATTCAATGCTATTTGAATCGCTTGATTTTGCCTCGACAAGATTAACTTTATTGTTTCTTCTTATAAGGAAGTCAATCTCCGCTTCTGTTTTTTTAGTCTCTTTATTCACTTTTTTATAATAAAAAACTTTTTCTCCACCGCTTCTAATAGCCTGAGCAACAATATTTTCTATTAGCATTCCTTCATTGATGTGGAGTTTATCAAATAAAATGGCCTTGTATAGTTCATTTTCTAGATAATCTCTATTTTTAAAAGCCAAAGAAACCAATAAGCCTGTATCCATCAAATAGCATTTAAAATATGGATCAATTGTAGAGAGATTAAACGCTGTTGAAATTTCACTAACATTTTCAGACATATTAATTATCATCGCATCATTAAGCCATCCTAGAGGGCCTTTGTAATCCCTGATTCTTGCATTAGGATCAATATGGGACAAAACAAATTTCTTATCGTGTTTAGATAATTCAGAAGGGATGTGCCAAAAGATATTTTTTAATGTTTCAGAATTTTCTTCTTCTTGTTCATCCATGTCTCCTTCATATAATGTCAATATTTGTTGTTTAGCAAAATCTACTTCGCCAAAATCTTTGGTTTTAACATAAGTGGAAACAGCTTGTGGCATGCCACCCACTAACATATATGTTCTAAATAGTTTTTTAATCGCATTATGCGATGATGCAAGTGGCTTAAGCGAATCATAATGTTTTCTAATAATATCAAACGTAAATTCGTCATTTATCGCCCAAAGGAACTCTTCAAAATCTAAAGGATAAACATCAAGCGGATATTCTTCTGATGGAATTAATATCTTTTTTGATTTTTTCTTAATTGACGCTAGGGAACCGGTTTCAATATAATCGTATCTTTTGTCTTCTAATAATGTTTTAAGTGCTTGGTGGGCTTCTGGGAATAATTGGATTTCATCTAAGATAATAAGCGATTCTCTTTTGTATAATTTTGTTTTGTAATGAACTTGAAGCTTTTCAAATAAATCGTCAAGATCTTCTAAAGAATTAACAAACAAGTCTTTTATTTCTTTTGGAGCTTTATCAAATCTAATTTCTATATATGATTTGTATTTGTCTAACCCTAGTCTATTTGCAAGAGTGGACTTGCCAACACGTCTAGGACCTCTTAAAAATAGAGCATAATTAGGCGCTCTTTTTTCTTTCCACTCAACCATTTTGTCGTATATTTTTCTTTTAAATTCAATTTCAGGCATTTCCATAAGACGAGCTCCTTTCACAATTGCGCCTAGTTTTTACAATTGAATTTTCACATTTGCGCCGCTAAAAATCAATACTTATTTCACAATTGCGCTAATTTGATATGTCCTGCACAGTGTAGTCCATAAATATCTAATTGTACTTTTAACAGTGTTCTTTAATAAATTTAATAACTCCCGCACTCCAACCGTGGCATAACGAGTGGCGGTAACCTAAATAACAATATTTGCCAAAGTCACGATGTAAATCATGTTGGTTTTCTTTTGCAAATTCATCAATTCTAGCAGTGTCTTTGGCCCAAGAGATATCAAAGTCTTCAAAGAAGGTTGTAGCGCCTAAATCTAGCATAGCTCCATAGTAATCTTTCATAATTTTGATTGCTAAAGCTTCATCTCTACTTGCGATGGCGTTAAGGATGTAATAAGACATAAATGTTGATAGACCATTTGCCCCACCTTTTGTGAGTAATTTATATTCTTCATCACTCATCTTACCTGTTGCTAAATATTTAAGAGCAACAACTTGTTTCATCTCTTTAGCGACTATTTTAACTTTGTTTAGTTTGTTTAACGCTGAATCACAGTGAATAACAGACATATTAAATTCTTTTAATAACGCTTTTGCTTTACTAATTCCAATAATTGCAATCGCTCTACTTCCTGCTAAAACGTCTTTACTACCGACGGTAGGCCAATCGACAAAATATTGAGGGAAATTAAGATCTCCATCATCTTTAATGACGTCATCGTATTGTTCTACAAGCTTTTCGATATATGGAAGTTGCCTTTTAATAAAAGAAACATTTGATTTGTCATTAAAGTAATAATCAGAAACAACCGCCATCCACCATAAAGAATATGTCGGGAAGTTATTCATGTAACTTGGTAGTTTATGTCCTTTTCTTAAGAAATCAATAGAAGCCTCTAATTCTTTACTTCTTCCATATAAAGTGAACAAAGCAAGTGCTTCTGGATGTAAATCTCCAGCCCACACTAATTCGTCTCTTTTAACTCCATCCCAAACAAGTCCATTCAAAGAACATAAATCTACTGTTCTTTTAGCGGCCTCGTATATCTTTTTGATGAGTTCATCGTTGCCTTTATATACATATATTGGCTTTCTTTCGTCTTTTTTGACCACTAAAGCAATGGATTTGATATATGCTCCATGGTCTTTATCTAAGAAATCAACACGCATGAAACGGAAACCAGATTTTTGTAGACATGCATTAGAGTAAAAAGGCAAGTCGATAATGTAGTCTCTAATTGAATGATCATTAGTTGCGCCGTGTTCTCCAACTGTAGAATAACATTCAGACAAAGATTCTCCATATCTCACACGGATTTTGATTGGTTTACTTTCATCAATAAAAGAAGTGATGATGTGTGGCTCACCATAATATTCTTTGCCAAAATCTAAAACGATATATCCATCTTTGATATAGACACATTTCTCGTTAGTGAGCTCTGGTTGAAGAACTGTTTTTTTTAATAAATAATTCACATTCTTCTTTGAAGAACATTCAATAACCTTTGTAGGTGTAATAGTTTCTAATTTCATAGCTCTGTTAAATCCTATTTTAATTCAATTCATTTAGACTTGCCATATAAAACCGGGCAAATAAAGCGCCCGGTATATTAAGGTCTTATTTTAACGTTAAGAACGTCACAATACTACGTGCTATTCTAATAGCAAAACTTTATATAAAAGGATCATGGCTTGTGGCTCCTGATCCTAATTATTTAGTTGATGAGAAGAATTAGTCTTCTTTTCTTTTTCTAGAAATTACTAATCCTAAGCCTGCTAATGCTAAGGTAGATAAGACAACACTAGTAGCAGCGATAGATCCACCACAGCCTTTCTTGGCAGGGGCTTTATTTTGAGGAATAGCGTTGATATCTTCGATTAATTGATCAACGATACCATTTAATCCGTCGTTAGCTTGAGCGGCATTAATTGCAGATTCAGCTTGAGTTGCAAGAGTACCAATTCTATCTTGATTATCTTTACTATATTTATTTAAGTTGATAGTATTCATAAAATCTTCAACTCTATCATGAGCAGCTTGTTTATCAGCGGCTAATTTATTATCAAAGACAGATCTAGCAGCTTCTAACACTGTGTAATTACTCACTAACGCTTTTTCTTCTGCAGTTAAATTAGCATATGCATTTTCTGCAGCTTGAATCTTGCTTAAGGTTGCTTGGTTAGCAGTTTCAACTTGTCCGATTTGGCTAATTAAAGCATCAACTTCTGCAGCATTTGCTTTAGCGGTTTTTAATTCTGCTAATCTAGCTTCAGCGGCTACTAATAATGAGATTTTTTCAACAAAGCCTTTGGCTTCTTCACTAAGAGCTTCATAAGCTGCTCTAGCTTCTGTAACTAAATGTTCTTTTTCTTGATAATTTTTAAGAGTGAGATCTGGAATAGCATCAAATAAAGCATCAACTTCTGCAGCATTTGCTTTAGCGGTTTTTAATTCTGCTAATCTAGCTTCAGCGGTTTGTAAAACATTTAATTTGGTAACAAAGCCTTTGGCTTCTTCATTTAAAGCTTCATAAGCTGCTCTAGCTTCGCTAATAGCGTCTTCACTGCTTAAAGAAACTGTACCAATTGCTTCAATCTTTGCATCGACAGCTTCAGCAGCGGCTTTAGCGGTTTTTAATTCTGCTAATCTAGCTTCTGCGGCTTCTAGAACACTAAGTTTAGTAACACGTGATTTACCATCTGCACTTAATGCATCATAAGCGGCTCTAGCTTCATTAATTGCTGTTTCGCTATCTAATGAAACTGTACCAATTGCTTCGATTTTTGCATCAACAGCTTCAGCAGCGTCATATCTAACGACTTTTGATTGAGCATCTACGATAGATAACCAAGCGGAACCATCTCTTAATGTAAATGTTGGGTTACCAACCATATTTAAGTCCTCTAAGAGTTGATTTGGAACGTTGAAACAAAGGAAGTAATTTGCTTGGTCGGTAATAACTTCGATTCTGATTGCTAAGTCATATTGTGTATTTGCACTTCCAGTTGGGTGTCCTACTTCGTAATCCGGGTTTTGAGTAGATGGATCAGCAAGATTTGTGAAGTCTTTAGAGTTTCCACGAGCCCATGCATTGTAATAAGTAATTGGTTTGCCATTCATTAAGACGTTGTCATACATATAACGATAGTTATCTACTGGACAGCCCTGAGTGATGTTTGTTGTATCACGAGCGATATTTGTGATTACTAACCATCTATGGTATTTGCCACCTTGAGAAGCAGTATGTTCACCCCAGTCGGCAACTTCTCTAATTCCTTGATAAGTTCCTATCCAATTTGGAGTTTTTGAGAAGACGATTCTAGTTGGGGCGTTACTGGTTGTAACATTTGCATAGTAAGTAATGTCTTTGTCTAATGTGAATGTTGTGTTGTTGTAGTAGCCATAGAATAATCCAGCTTTGAATGTAACGACGACACTGTCTAGTGGAATTTCTTCTAAGCTAAATTTGAATAATAGTGCGGTATCACCTACTTCAACAGCGATAGGATTGAATTGTGAATTAGCGTTAACTGGGAAACAAGTAACCCCGTCATTTCTTGGATAAGAAATAATTTCTGGGACGTAATCAATCCATTCTCCTAATGTCTTACCATTAATAACGATACCTTGACGTAATGGAATAACGTTTCCATCAACATCCAAGAATTCGTTATAGTGATCATTGATATAAGCTTTAGTAGTAAAGATTTTTTCTGTTAAAGTAATGTCGAAAAATCCATTATCAATAAAACTGTCAGTGAAATTCATATTGAATGATTCTGGGAAGACAGTTTCTAAATCTGTAACTGCTGTTTTATATGTTCTAATATCAGCGACAACTAAGCTACCATCCATATCACCGGCTTTAAGGACAAAGCCACAGAACTTATCGTGTTTAGTGTCTGTTGTGAACTTTGTGACATGCCACTTACCATCATTGATTGGATCCCAATTGACTGCGTTATAGCCGCCATCACTATCGAGGATTTGGATCGTGTATGGTTTGTCTGGATCACCGATGCTTACTTCTGAAGCGTTTACTAATTTGTACCAGAAGTGAACTTCTGTAGTGTCAACTGCAGCAAAAACTTTAGGACTTGAACTTGTGTTTGTACCATCTGTTATAAATCTAACTTCTGGGATGTTTGCTTTTGCTCCGCTTCCTGCAGCGAAGTAATAAGTGGTGATTGTGTCTCCGGAAGGACCTTCCATTGTTTCAAAGTGGAAATCTGAAAATGATTTTACTTTTGATGTTTCAAGATGAAGAGGGCCTGTTGGTTCTTCTGCTACTGTTGTAGCTTCAACGCTTGAAGCAACATTACTTTGAGTTGCAACTAAAGCACCTGCGATAGTAGCAGCAACAAAACCTAAGAGAGCTAAGCATTTGACTGGTTTCATAAAATGTTTTTCCACTCAATAAAGACTATGGGTGGTTTTCTCCTTTCTTTTAAAAACTAGTTGATAACATTATTGTAAGTTATTTTTTCTAAGGAAAAATATGAATATCTAAATGTCGATAAAAAATGATACTGATAAATCTATAAATGAGAATTTAAAGCATAATTTCTTTGAAAGTATTGATTGTATCAACAGAAACACCGCAGACATTAATCAAATAGTTCTCAATTGCTTTGGATAATTTATTGGTCTCATCACCATAACGGGTAATCATTAATTGGTTGAGTTTTCCCCAAGCAATCATGTTTCCTTCATTACTATAGATTCCACTTCCAGTAAAAGCGTTTCCTTCAGTGGTGATAGAATCTCTCCATCTTGGTCCTTGAATTGAGAAGGAAGTTAATTCAAAATCTTTAGTCAAATCTTCATAAGAAACACCAAGTAAACCACTGATTAGATAGGAAATGGTTCCTGTTCTATCCGCTCCAGCAGTGCAGTGATAGTAAATTGGGTAATTTGATTGATCCGCTAATAAGTCAAAGATGTTTTTAATCGCGGCTGGACTTCCTGCATCAAAATCGTAATAAGCAGAGGAAGTAGAGTTCCATAATTGAAAGTCTGGAATGATGTTGGTGTATTGCCACATTCCGCATTGATGATAAGTTAAACGGGAGTCAAATAATGTTTGTCCTCCATCTGTACGAACATCAATTTCAGTTTTAATACCTAAGTCATTGAAGAAAGTGTCTTTTCCCTTTTCGGTGATGTTATTTAAAAATGCTCCACGGAAAAGTTTTCCATATTTAACGGTTTTGCCATCCGCTGTTTTCCATCCGCCTAAATCTCTAACGTTATTTAATCCATCAACATAGATTGGGCGTAATGAATAAGCATCGCTTACTTTAAACGAAAGATCATCAAATATGATTTTGTT
Organism: Bacilli bacterium; assembly: GCA_017635565.1. GTDB lineage: Bacteria > Bacillota_I > Bacilli_A > RFN20 > CAG-826 > UBA2450. The sequence goes on along the minus strand of JAGBLE010000024.1, from coordinate 3,548 downwards.
ATCTTTTCTAATACGATAATAATATGTTTCTCCTGGAATTAAGGTTCTTCCTATGGCAACACTATTGGTGGAAGTAGTTATTGTCTTATATTCCGTAAACGAATGGTCATTACTTAGGTCGACTTTATAGCCACTAGATACATCACCTGACCAAGAAAGAGTATTTGTAACTTGGTCATTATTACCTGCATTTGCGTTTTTCAATGCAGCAATAATTTCAGCGTCTGTTTCTGCTGATAAATATTGTCTAATGTTTTCTCCAACGATATTGATGTTTTTGGTTAATGGAGAAATATATCTTCCATCTAATTTATTAGTGACAGAATATTGAGAATCAGGAATCTCATTTTCACATTTATAATCGTAGAAGGATTTTTGACAATCTAAGCAATAGTAAAACTCAATGTGGCCAGGTTTAAAGAATGTTGGATTAGTGGCTTCATAATGAATCACTCTTTCGTGAGTGTGGTTTGGATCATTAATTTTATTAATCGAATTACGATTACCCATTATTTTGCCATTATTTGAGCATCCAACTAAGAATACCGCTAATAGGAGTAGAGGGGTAGAGGTTTTATGTTTCATAATCAATCCCTACTTTTTCTTCTTTCCAAGGAAGAATCCACCAATACCTAAACCAACTGCCAAGACTAATCCTCCGCCAATTGCACCAATTAAAGCACCGGTAGGAACACCAATATTCTTTTCAATAACAACTGGATCTGGTGGAATAACTGGTCCAACTGGATCAACATCTTTTCCTTGTTTAACTGCTTGTATGGCAGCGTTAATTCTATTTAAGAGAGTATCTACTTGTTCAGTGTTTTGGCATAAATCAATAGACATCTTTCCGTTAGTAATAATTTGGTTAATCTTTGTGATTTGTTCAGCTGTACAACCCGTTAAATCAACATTATTTAATGTTTCATACGCTAATGTGATAGCGGTTTTAATATTACTAACAGCAGTGATAAATGTTTGGTAGGCATTATCAACTTCAATACGGTTAGTCGCATTATTAATTGCTGTCAAAGCGGTTGTTTTTAAATTAATAACTGTTTCTTTTTGAGTTTGATAATAAATATCAACATTAACAACTTCATTAATTGTAGTAATAGTTAAGTCTTTATAGTTAGCAAGGTCTAAAGCTTGATACTCAAAATATGCATTATACATTTCATCAACTTTTGTAGATGGAACTTGAGCTTGTTCTTCACTAGTTAACGCAATATAAGCTTCTAAGGCTGCTTTAATCTTGTTATAGCATTCTTTTGTGTATGTAATTTGATCAGGGATCTCATCAATTAAGTTCACAACAACATCAATTGTTTCTTCTTTAGTTTTTTCTTCATCTGTTTTTAACGCAAGAATTGTATTTTTAGCGTTTTCAAATGAAGCATCAATATCAGCTTTAGTAAAAGCGTTAGCAAATGCAGTTTCAGCATCAGCAATTGTTTCTGCAATTGTGATTTGTTCACTTTCTCTATATAGAGAAACATCAACTAAATTGTCTAATGTATCTTTCTTTTCGTTTCCATAAGCGATAATAAATGTAGGATTATGACGTCCAACAATAAAAGTGTTGTCTTTATCGAGCGTATACCAGGCAGAACCTTCTCTAAATGAGAATGAAACTGTACCTAAAGATAAATCAGTCACTAATTGGTTAGGAACTTTGATTTCAAAGACATAATTTGGTTGGTCGTTAGCCATTTGGGTGTAAACTGCTAAATCGTATTTGACATTAGCGCTTCCAGTTGGGTGACCAGTTTCATAATCTGAATTTTGGGTACTTGGATCATTTAAATTAGTGAAGTCTTTTGAGTTACCACGAGCCCAAGTGTTATATGAGGTGATAGTAGCACCGTTAATTAAGAAATTGTCGTGAATATAACGGTCGTTATCGGTAGCGAATGGTTGACTAACGTATTCGCTATTACGAGGAATATTAGTCCAAATAAGGTATTGATGATACTTGCCTCCTTTAGGCGAAGTCTTTTCTCCTCGATCATCAACAGAAAGGATTTTTCCATTAAAATCAACTTCGTTAGCGGTTTTAACGAATATAACTTTATTATTAAAGTTTGTAGTTTTTTCTGGATTAAGTGTTGAACGGAAAGTTAAATCTTCACTTAAGTTATAAACCGTTCCGTTATTGTATGCTTTAAATACACCAGCCTTAAAGGTAATAACGATGCTATCCATAGGGATGAATTCAAGGTTCATCTTAAAAGCGATTACAGTGTCAGTAATCTCGACAGAAACAGGGTTATATACTCCTCCCATAGAAAGTGGGAAGACATGAACACCTTCGTTACGTGGATAAGTAAGTCTTGAGTTAGAATAATTAATCCAATAAGCAAGAGTTTGACCGTTGATTAATATTCCATCTGCGATATTAATTGGGTTTCCATTTTCATCCAAAAAAGAATTGAGGTGGTCGTTAACATAGTTGTTAGTTGGGAAGATTCTCTCACTCAGTTTGAAATCAACAAAATAATCACCAATATAGTCAAGAAGGAAGTTAGCTTGTGAAAAGGAAATAATTTCTGATAAATCTTTTGTGTTTACTGCTTTAACTTCTTTTACTTCTGGAGCATTCATTAGTAATGGAGAAGTCGCTAATAAAGCAAGCGAAGAAAACATAATCGAAACAGCTATTTTTTTGTTTTTCATAGTAAGAAACCCTTTCTTTTATTCCTTAACGGCACCAAAGGTAAGACCAGCCACTAAGTGTTTTTGGAAAATAACGAATATGATGAACATTGGGATCATCATTAAGACACCGAAGACCATTTGAACGTTTGGTCTCATCGTGACTAATGAAGTTTCTGATAAGTATTCATAGTAAATATATAAGTTCAATGTGAATGATTCAGGAGCGGTACTCTTGATATACATTAATGGACCAGCGAAGTCGTTCCATGCTCCAAAGAAACATGAAACCATTAAGTAGATAATGATTGGCTTAATTAATGGAAGAGTTAAACCAAACATTCTAGTTGGTAAGTTAGCCCCATCAAGAATAGCAGCCTCATCAATCTCCTTAGGAATTGAACGAATAAACTGCATAATCATGAAGATATTAAGAATTCCACCTCCAAAGAAGCATGGAATAGTTAAAGGTAAGATTGTATTTGTCCAGCCCATTTTCCAGAAGATTTGATAGACAGGAATCATAAGTAAGATTCCAGGAATCATAATTGTGCCTAAAGCAACAGTAAAGATAACCTTTCTAAATTTGAATTTGATTTTAGTGAAAGCATAGGCAGACATAAAAGCGGTTAAAGGAACTCCGATAACGTTACAAACAACGATAATCATCGTATTCTTTAATCCAGTTAATAAACCGTTTCTAATTTCTTCGTTTCCAAAAGCTTCTTTATATGACTCGAGAGTCCAAACTTTTGGGAATAAGCCTAAGCCTTCTGTGTATCCAACACTTTCTTCATAGGAGAAGAAGCTTCTGGTAATTAACACCATAAATGGGAAGATAAAGATAATCACAGGAAGGCAATATAAGAAAATTCTAAATGCCTTCATGGCGA
>JAGBLE010000023.1 GCA_017635565.1 Bacilli bacterium | reverse complement strand
CGTTAATTGAGATTCTATCTTTCATTATTGAAGAACCTCCTTAACATCTTTAATTGGAACCATTACATTGATTCGATTTGCAACCATGTAGGCAACTGACTTGTCAGTCATGTCTCCACCAGTGACTCTAATGGAAACCCATGTGCCTTCAAGAGCATGTTCATCAGTGCTTATTTCAAACACTGTTCCGATGACTTCGTGGCGACCGTATTTTCTGAAAATCGCTCTCACTTTATCATCGATTTTGATTTGTTCTTTTTTCATCGTTTTCTTATCCTTTCGTTACTATATATATCACTCTAAAGAGTGATAATAGCAAGATAATAAGGACTATTTTTGGAGTTTTTCTTTGCGCTGAAGTTCCCTTTTTCTGAGGAGCTTTTCCATGATGTCGTTGCGAGGATCAGTAGAACGATAATCGGTTGTACAGTTATCCTTTACAATTTGATAAATCTTATCCCAAGCGACATGGATGTCCGTAAAGAAGTCATTTTGAATCGCGACATATGGAGACTTGATTGGAGCACCACTAGTTGGATGCTTTCCTAAGAATCCATATTTAGTGATTGCTTCTTGGCACTGCTGCCATCTAGCGCAGCTTATCGCGTAGGTTTCAATAATCTTCTTACTGACTAGATGATCCACCTTTAAGCTTTTTAGCCAGACAAGCGTTTCTTTATAGATTTCCCCAGCGATTAACTCTTCCCCATCTCTTTGTTTAGCAGATAGGTAATCGGCTACTTTAGGCATATCGGTTCCTACGAGTGAAGGAATCTCATCAGGAGCTTCTATGACTGTCACTGGTCTATGAGTGGTATTATTTTCGATTTTTTCAAACGCTGGCTTACGTTTTCGACCAGAATTTGCTCTTCTTCCACCCCTATTTGTTCCATCTTTAGCCATAGGCTACCTCCTAATTGTTTGATTTTTTGCCTATTCATACGTTTGATTTCGCGATTTTTCCGTGCGAGACCCAGCGCCGATTTTGATATAAAAGGTCGTAGAGATTTAGACCCCCCTACCCCTCTGGCTTATATTTTCTATCGCCTAGAGCCACATGAATCTTCTCATGGCAACTATGACATAGGCTCATCAAGTTACTTTCATCATCTGTCCCACCACGGTCGATAGGAAGGATGTGATGAACTTCTTCCATTGGAGTTAACCTTCCTTGCTTCAAACACTCTTCACATAATGGATGAGCTTGAGCGTATCTATCTCTTCTCTTTTTCCATTTCCATCCGTAGCGTTTGTTAGGATCCTCTGGTCTAATGTGAATGTTGTAATCTTTTGCCACCTTTTTACGGTGGATAGGACAGTACGCTTCTTCACTTAGATTAGGACAACCAGGATATCGACAAGGCTTCAAAGGTTTTCTTGGCATCGCTTCTCCTTATAAAATTCGACATCTTAACATTATCACGTCAATAGAAGTATCTCTTGGTATCATGTGGTATCATTTGGTATCAATTTTTCAAACTCCATAGTAGCTCGATACTTCCACCTTTTAGCAGTGATTAAGGAAACATACAGCTTATTAGCAATGTCATTAAGCGATAGATCATTGATGTAATAAAGAATCAGAAGGTGCTGATAATCTTGATTATCTATCCTTGATATTTGCTTCCTTAAATCAATAATCGCTTTATATAACTCCTCGGCGGTTTCCTTTATCTTTTCTTCTATCTCCATGTGCTCATCAATCCACTTCTCAAAGGGTGCCTTTAAGTTCCTAGACTTCTGAACGCGTGGTTCATCGTAGTTCCCTCCTGGTATTGAGTCCATGAGTTCCAAGATTTCTTTTTCTGAAAGCTGAAGGTAGAAAAGCTTCTTCTTTAGTTTCCTCGGTAAATACAAAAGTTCTTTATCCATGTTTCTTACCTTTTGAATCTAAAGAAGGATCCAACTCTTCTATTTGTTTATCTAAAGTTTCAATTACCCAGTTGCCATCGATATTCATTAATTCCACGATTGGAGAGATGAGTAAGAACTTCTTATTCATCCTCATGTCGCTCTCTATTCTTTTAACCTCATATTGGTAAGACGTCGTCTTGTTCATAAGTCCGTGCCTGACCTTATATTTCATTCTCTTTAATTTGAATCCTGCATCGCGATAATCGTTGACAGCTGATTCTATTATGGCGGCCGCTAAACGTTGGGCTCCTAACTCGGTAAGTGGTTTTTTATCTATATCTAAAGCACTCGGCTTTTCCTTATTTAATTTGTCCATGCAATTAATCTAAACTAGCGATGACTCCTTGGGAATTCTCCAAGGAATGACAAATTTTCGGTATAGTTACTGCCTAGGTCGAAGGATCCTTTTGGGCATTAAAAAAGTCCCCATTCCTGAGGACATTGTCATTTTACTTTTAATACTCAGTATTAAGTCTATTTTGAGTTCACTAAACAAGGATTATTTCGCATTCAAGTATGGTTTATTCCTTATTTCTTTTTCCTGTGTTGTTTGAGCCTCTAATCTCTTCGTGATAGAAATAATCAACAATAACTGGATGCCCTTTTTTGGCTCTGCCATATGGAGTCTCGTTATCCACAAATGGGCAGTCATTATCTTTAGCTAATTGAAGGGCTTCTTTTTCTAAGCTTTCAAAATAACTTCTATTCTTTTTACTATATATCTGTTCATATAAGGGATATAAATTAGGGCGTTTTTCTTTAATATAATCCATTATTTTCCCTTTAAATCCGCCTCTAAGGTTAAGGTTTTCAAGCCATATCAAATCACATTGATCTTTCACTAATTCAAATATCTTCTTGAAATCCGTGATGCCAGGGAATACCGGTGAGATAAAACATACTGTTCTAATACCAGCTTCATAGACTTCTTTCATTGCTTTTATTTTTCTTTCTATTGACACGGAATCATCCATATCGCTTCTGAAATATTCATCTAAGGTGTTAATTGACCAAGAAACTGTAACTTTATCGAATTTCTTTAATAAATCTAAATCTCTAACTACTAAATCGGATTTCGTGCATATCAATAGTTCTGCGTCAACACCCACCAATTGTTCTAACAACTTTCTGGTGTTTTTATATTCAGCTTCTTGTGGGAGATACCCATCGGTCACAGTCCCAATGATAATATGCTCGCCTTTATATTTTTCTAGATTCTTGATTGATTCCCAGTTCTTGACGTCTAAAAATGTGCCCCATTCTTCTGTGTGGCCTGTAAATCTTTTCATAAAAGAGGCATAACAGTATTTGCAGCCATGGGTACACCCTACGTAGGGGTTAACGCAATACCCTCCTATCGGGGCGTTGGATTTGGTCATGATGTCTTTAACTTGGATTTGCTTGATGACTACATTCTTATTCATCTTTCAGGTTCTCCTTTATTTTGCTTAACAATCTATCTAACTCGCTTGCCTCTTTTTCACTGAGGCCTTTGTAGAAAATATCGGCTATTCTTTTTGTGGCTCTATTTATCTTCTTTTCAAGCGACAATGTCTTATCGCTTAAATAGATAATTAAGCTTCTTTTATCTTCCTTAGATTCCTCAACAATCAAAAGGCCATCGTTTTTCATTCTCTCCACCATTGAAGATAATGTCGTTTTAGCTAAGGAAGTCCTTTTTGATAATTCGATCAATGAGAGTTTTTCATCCTTCCATAAAGAAAATAAGATTCTCCCCTGCTGTCCATTGAATTCGTATATCCCTTCTTCTTTTAGAATCTTGTTAAAAACCCTATCTTGAAGTTGCTTGATTTGAGAAATTAATGTTCCTCCATAATGTTTCTTCATTTCAATGCTTCCTCCATTTCTAAAGTGAGCTCTTGGATTGACTTTTCCTCACCCATGATGTTATAAACGAGGTCTTCTTTGAAGAAAATCTTGCAGCCGTATTCTCTAGCGACGTTTACTAAATGATCGACCCATTCTTTTTTGGCGTCTATCTTACCTTTGCAGTTCCCTGTTTCTGTTCCGATGACTATCCACTTGATCCCTGATAAATCGATATCACCCAAATCCTCGAATAACGGCTCAAACGTGATATGGTAGTTTTTACATTTAATATTTTCCTTTAACGCTTTTAGTCTCCATAAATCTGCTTTTGATGTGATGGTAACTCCCATCCAAGCGTTATCAGGAACATCATCAAGTTTTATTTTGTTTGGGGCTTTAGTCAAATATATCCCAACGGTTCTTGGAGATTCCCTTAATAATTCAAATGATTTATCGACCCACTCCTTTTTCCATAGGTACAAATCGGACATTCCTGTTAGAAAATATACTCCCGGCTTCCTTAATCTTTCTAATTTATGTAAATCCGCGATTGGCTTAGTGAAATCATCTACTAGATGGAATCTTTTCGCCACCGCTTTGGCATAGCAATATCTACAACCAATATTACAGCCAATAACCGCATTGACGTTTTTAATCTTATCCTTGATGCAAATAACCATTAAATCACCCTAATATATTGTACTATATAGGACTATTATGTCTATTAACAATTTTCTAGCAGCACAACAAGGATTATTTCGCATTAAGATTACAGTTCTAAAAGGTAATAATGTTCTTCGTTATCTAACTTATTCCAATGAATCTTATAGGAACCATCTAAAGTAATAAAATCATCTTTCTTTCCAGTTGGCTTTTGGATTGCTCCGTTTATTTCCTTACCAGCTCTAAAGAAAGAATAGATTCCACTATTGTTGCTTCCTTCATAAAAGAGATGGTCATCAACAAAGGTCATAACAAATGTTTTATTGAATCCTAATTCTTTGACTCTTTCCATGAATTTGATATCGCCGACAAAAGCAAACATCGTTTCTGGGTATTGGCCATTCTTTGGGTATTTAAGCTCAATGGCGTATCTTTCGCTCATATCAGCTTTGTAGATGACAATATCCATCTCTTTCTTTCTGGTGTTTGCCTTGCCAAAAAAGAAGCTGACATTGCGCTCAAATTGAACTTTATATTCAGGAAGATTGTTTCTTAAATAAATGCCTAGTTCATGTTGCAAAGAAAATTCATTATAGATTTCTATATTGTTCTCTTTTCTATATTCCCAAAAATTAATCAATAGACTTTTAATATCCATAATCAATCATCTTCCATTATTTCAAAAAACTCTGTATCAGTTAAGGCATCATCAAAATTATGATCATCATCACGATAAGGTGCCTTTCTCTTATCATTTTTAGGCTTATTTTCTTTCTGCTTTTTCTTTTTAAATAATATCATATTTTAATACTTTGTATTAACCCTATTTGGAGTTCACTAAACAAGAATTATTTCGTGTCAATTTATCTGCCTATATATTTCACTACCTCTGAGTGATTTGGTCTTGTTATTTCAATTTCAGAGATGTTTAATCGTTTAATACAATATAACAAATCAACAAGGTGTTGCTTAACGTCTTTTCTATAAGGTCTAGGATCTCTTACGAACGCATTATGAATCCCAGCTGTGATTTCACCAAAATAGGATGTTTTATTGTCTTTCTGCTTCAAAAATTGGACAAGCCATTTGAAAGATCTTAAATTGTATAATTCAATCATGTCTTCATTTCCAGTTGGGAAATCTTCTGGAAACAAACATTCAATCTTCTCTTCTTTAAATAAGTATTTCCTATGTTTAATCACTTCTTCGTCATCACTATGGGAAATAATGTAATTATAAAGTTCGTCATCTAACTCAACAGAATCCTTATATAAAGTTAGTATTTTAGAATATGAATCGTCGTTCAATTCAAAGCAAACTGAAGCTTCTTTATTAGAATCGTCAGATATTCCTAATCCTTTATTGGTTAAGTTAGCGGAGCCAATTATACATTTGATTTTATCAAAGATATATGTTTTGGCGTGAATCGTATGATCAACATACATAGTCCATCCATGATTCTTGCAGTATTCGTAAATCTCTTTGTCGGTAGCACCAGAGGAAATATCAGAAGGCAAAAAACGTACAAGCAAACGTTTCTTTATATCGCTTCCAATAAGACTGTCGAGATATTTCAATGTTTGAACTTTACAAAACCCAGAAATAACATTTATATCTTTTTTACATTGAGGGAGAATAATCTCCAATGTTGCTTCTACTTCGTTTGAAATTAAAATGTCATTACTCATTGCGCTTATTTAACTCCATTATATAATTGAAAATCTTATTATTAATTTGGTACATCAATTTATCCATTGCATCTGGATATTCTAAATTTAGTTTTTTAATTGATTTCATAACGGCGATAAGGAACAATTCAAAAGGAACTTTACTGTTTTCATCTTCCAAAATATCTCTTACCAATTTCTCATAAAATGGATGATTGGCATTTAAAATAATCGAAAGTGTTCCAGCTGCAAATGAGTAATCAACAAAAGAATCCATCTTGGTTTTATTGTGAACAATTGTAACTCTAACTCCAGAATCAATAAGTTTTTTAACTTGGCTTTCAGAAGGCTCTTCGTTGCCTTCTTTAATTAATTGTTCTGTAGCCTCTTCTACTTTTTGTTCCTCAGGAATTAATTCTAATTCTTCTTCCTCATCTCCAGTCTCCAAATCAACTTGAGTTGCAATTTCAGATGATTCTTGAGGAGTTGGATCATCAATTTTCATTTCTTCGCTTCTGATTGCGCTATTTCTGTTGGTCATCTCTACAATAGTTGGCAATATTTCATCAGCTAATTGATGCCAAACGCTTTTAAGTTCATCAGAAGAAACGTCTGCCATCTCTTGTTTAGACATCGGTTTTAGGTTTACATACTGTTTGTTATTCGAAATGCCAAACGCAGAATCCAAGTCGGAATGGAAAGAAATCTCTATTCCCCACCATCTGTAGTCAGGAACATTATAGTAATTAAAGAATCCAAAAGAACCAAAGTCGATTTCTCTTTCGTTTCTAACTATAGAAATTCCAATATTGTTATTTAATCTTGGGGATTTACCATAAGGTAAACTGCCAGGTTTTGTTTCTGTTTTCAAATCATTTTTTGAATAATATTTCTTCTTAACGACAGAATATTTAATTGTAACGGTGCCTGTTTTAATCTCATCGCCATCTTCATAATTGATAGGTAATTCAACTACTCCGGTTGAGTCTTCGGTCGGTTTAAATGGTTCAAATAATGATTCAGTGTATCCACTATTCTCATCATATCTTTTTGAATCATATCCGTTTTCACCAAAAACAGATAAATCAGCAGGAACGCATTCTTGGCTAGGAGTCATTAGGTATAATGGATCATTAGGAAGCATTTCTTCTTCCTTCTTACTCACCATTTCAATCATATATATTCTCTTTGAGCCATTCGCAAGGAAATATCTATATTTACGTCCTAAATCCTCACTCATATGGCCAACACAGGTGTTCCATTTTTTGTGGTCTACAGTTGTGCATTTTGTCCAGATGACAAGAGTGCCATGTTCAGAAAAATCAAAGTCTCTTTTTTCGCCATGCCATTTGATAAATTGCTTATATACATTTGGAATTTCACATGAAATTGGATCGGCTATCTCATTTAAATTGTTTTCTTTTACTTCATCGACATCAATATGCACTCTTTTGCAATTTTCTATTCCATTTTGCCATGAATACACTTCAACACGGTCACATACGAAAATGGATGCTTGTGGCAAGCCTACACCAAATCTACCCATTCCTTTTCTCTGTTGATTTGTTGTGAATCCAATAGTCAAACAATCTTTTAAAGTAGCGTAATCCATGCCGTGGCCATTGTCCAAAAAGCCAAAGGAAACAATCTTCTTTTCACCGTTTCCAGCGACTTTTTGCTCACCTATGATAAAAATATCATCTGCTTCAGCATCAATCGAATTATCAACTATTTCTGCGATTGCGTTATAAGTGCTCTTGTACCCAGAACTTTTTAATGCCTCAATATACATTGCAGCATTAACAATTTTGCTTTTTTGTTCTTCTTCTAATAATTCTTCATCAGCCATAATCATTACTCCTTATTCCAATATTTATCAAAATGCTTGAACGCTTTATTTTCATTAAAGCTTATTAGGTTTTCTTTCACGTCAATTAACAAACATTCAGGATTACCACCCATCTTTGGTCCTCTAAGTCCTCTGCCTATCATTTGACTATATAAAATAACAGATTTTGTAGGTCTAGTTATAAAAACGCATCTTATGTTTGTTGAGTCAAAACCCGTAGTTAAAATTTGGAAATTAATGATAATGTTCACTTTACCACTCTTGAAATCCTCTATTGATTTTGCTCTTGAATAATTATCCATCTCGCCATACACAAGCGAATTCTCAATATCAATAAGTTTTAAGAATGCAGATAGCATTTTTGCATGTTCCAAAGTACAAGCAAAAACAATTGTTGGTATTTTTTTATCATTAAGTTCTCTTAATTTTTCGACAATTTTAAGATTTCTCGATTTATTGAACGCGATTTGATTAATAAGATCATCACTGAAGTATTCACCAGCTTTGCCTAATTCTTTAAGCAAATCAGCCTTTATAGCCTCATCTACTTCATAATCCAGATTTTCTTTTTTGATAAAAGATAAGTATCCATTGTCCTGAAAATATCTAATAGGATCCTTACTTCCAGAATAATTTCTAGTTTCCGAAGGAGATAAAGAAATAGAATTAATTAAATCAACATTAATGCCAACAATATGATCAAATTCCTTTACAAATAGGTCATTTTCTTTACTTAAATCAGTTGTCCTTCCAGGTGTCGCTGTTAGGCCAATGAATTTCTTTCCGTATTGATTGGTTTTCTTTGTCAAAATACTAATGCATTCTTTTGTTTTTTTAGCACCTGCTTTATGGACTTCGTCAAACACAATTAGCGAGGCTTTTTCTCCAATCTCGGAAAAAACTGGTTTTTTCATCTTTGCTTGGAGTGTTTGTATTGAAACAAATAATATTCCATCTTCAATAGTTTGAGGGAAGTCAACCCAACCTTTATAAATATTGATTGGTTTTAGTCCAAGATGTGACCAAACATTAACAAAAGTTCCATAGGCCTGCATCAATAATTCGTTAGTATGGGCAATCCAAACAACCGTGCCCTTCCCCTTAGAAATAAAATTAATGTAATGGGAAATAATGTGCATTGTTGTTTTTGTTTTTCCTGTACCCGTAGGCATGTGGATTAAAATTTTATACAAATCTTTATCAGGGTTTGACAGATCGTTAATTACCTGTTGCTTAATCATATATTGATAATCATAGAGTTCGTAAAACTTAGCTCCACCTCTTTCAACGCGGTCGACAGGGGTTTCTGCAACTTTTTTATCGAATTTATAATCAGCAATTCCCAAGTAGTCTCTAACAATATATGAGAAAGGGGGTTTGTCAGCGAATTCAAGCTTTTTTAATTTGTTTGCAAAATCAATTTGATTAAATGTTTCTCCGTGCTCAAGGATATAGCATTTTCCAAGCAAATATTGTAATAACTTCTTGTCTTCTAAAGACGCAAAAAAGTGATACCTAAAATCTTCTCTATTAAAAAGACCAACTCCATTAATGCTCACAACAATCTCGATTTTATTCTTCTTTGTGACTAATTTGTTGTCTCCAAATGACCACTCTGATAGCGAATCTTTTAAATCATCTAAGAGAGAGTCGATATATTGCTCATCAAAGTTGAGCATAACTTGTTCTAACTTTGGTATTTTCACTTTTAAAGCTCCTTTCTTATAACTCTGAACTACTTAATAAAGACATTATTTATATCTTATCACTAAAACACAATGTTTTAGAATTTAAATATCAGAATCTTAGAATGACTTGAGTGCTTCAACTAAGCAATCAATGTCTTCCTTAGTATTAAAATATGACAAACTTATTCTTGCTGTCCCGCCGTAATATTTTGAATTGATAAAATCGTGAACAAGAGGACTGCAATGATAGCCAGTACGTATCATGATTTCATACTCACCGGATAATATTTGGCCAATTTCATCCGCCTTATAGCCATCCATCGAAAATGAAATTATTCCAAATAACTTGTCGGTGTTCTCAGGCACAAAAAGATTTATCTTACTAATTTCTTTTAATTTACTAATAGCGTAATCAGTTAACTCTTTTTCACGTGAAAATAAATCTTTTGTTTTAATCCATTTAATAGATGTAAGTAAACCATAAGCAGCTGGCACATTTGGTGAACCTGATTCATATCTCTCGTGGTGATTGTCTGGCATATCTGGGTTTAAAGTATCGGATCCATTTCCACCGCTTTTAACTATTTTTAATTCATTGTCAGAAAAATTGATAAAACCTGCTATACCAAATGGACCATACAAAGATTTGTGTCCGGCAAAGACTAGGAAATCAACTCCAACGACATTCACAGGTACAACTCCATAACCTTGAGAAGCATCCAAAATATTTATTGCTCCATATTTTCTTGCTGACTCAAAAATTCCTTCATATTCAATAATCAAACCTGTAACATTACTGATTTGCGAAATAAAAACAGCAGTAGGTTTGCTTAAAGCAAAAAGGTCATTTATCCTATCAGTATCTGGTTTCCATGTTTTTTTATCAAATGGAAGTACTTCTATTCTGAAACCAATACTTTTTTGTAAACAATGTAATGGTCTAATAATTGCATTATGTTCAAAAGGGGAAACGTAAACAACAGAAGATTTAGTTAAATTGAGCCCTAAAATAATCAAATTAAGCGATTCTGTAGCGGAAGATAGCAGTGTCACATTTCTATAGTCGGCTTTGGCAAAAGAAGCTATTTCATGTCTTAAGTCATCCAATATAGAAACACCTTCCTTTGCTTTAGGATAAGCACCTCTTCCAGCATTGAATGATAAATTTCTATTAGCAAAATCAAGTGCTTGATATACTGCCTCTGGTTTTGGAAAAGTCGTTGCTGCATTATCAAAGTAAATCATATTATCACCTACAAATATTTTTTAAGAATTCTGGTCAAAATCTTAATTTTATCTTCGTTTGAAACACTATCAGAAAATTCCTCAATTGCACTTTCAACATTATTGCTTAACAATGCTGCCATGCCATCAAGTTCGGTCGAATCATCTAATATTTCTTCAAAACTTTTTTGACTAATATCTAGTTTGTTTGCATTAGAAACGCCATTTTTAAAAGATTCCATAGCATTGATGACCTGACTATAATTATCAGTTTCCCAATCTTCTACGTAATCATTTGTAAAGCATTTCGATATCTCATTAACAACTTGTAAGTCATCGTAATTTGATTTGTTTAGGATAAGATTTTGGATTTGTTTGTTGGTATCACTTAAAATTAGCTTTTCACTCTTATTAGAAAAACTATTTAAAAATGTTGTTAAACCACTCTTCAAACTTGTCTTTTCACCTAAGTCAAAAAGTTGTTTAATTCCATTAACCAATTTCATTTTATAACTGTTTAATTGGTTACTAATCAGCTTATCCATTGATTTAAAGAAGCCAAATGCCTTTTCATATGATTTTGTATTCAATATTTTTAAAGGTCTTAGACAGATAGCTTCAAATGGATTTATATCCACATCCAGAAAAGCATTCTTTATTTCAATAATTTCCTTGGTAAGTCCTAAATAGTCATCCAGCTTGCACGCCCTAACGATATTAGGCAAGCCCATAAAGTATTTTCGTATATTTTTTGATAAAGAAATGATGTCTAGCCTAAATGAATTGGATGATACTGTATCAAACAATTTCATCATCTTGTCAACATAATCGTGTTGCTCCTTTGAGCCTCTAGCAAAGGAAATGTAATAAGTATCCTTCCCTACTGCTTTCACGATATTTTGTGCATTTAAAATAACTTCTTTCTTTTCGTAATAAAGAATAACATCATCAGATAGTTCAGAAATCGCTTTAGCTATTAAGATAGGGATAATTCCTCTCCTAATACCATAAGGTTGCAATTCTAAATAACTAAACGCAGATGAAAAATCAATTCTATTTCCTTCAGACGACATAATACGTTCTTTTATCGAATTTATGATTGCCCTAAAATTATCATTATTTTCATTAAAATCAAGAATTGAATATTTGACTGATGCTTCTGGTGAAGTAGGATTGAAATCATTGTCTTTCCTACTATCAAGCAAACACTCAATGACATTATTGACAGCCTTTTGATATTGAGTTGTGACAATTTTTTTATTGACTAATTCATTGTTGAAAATTAATGGAACGTTAAAATAAGAATCCATGATAGTAGATAGCAAATCAGAAAGACTTTTGATGTTTAGGTTACAGTGGATAATGTTTACATCTTTATCAAAATGTTTGCTCAATAACACTCTGACGTCATTAACAGTTTCTTCTAAAAGAAGAATAACTTCTTGAGTTGTCAATTCATCTAATGATCCTTGACTCTCAATGTCTTTAAGACAGACATATCTAGCAAGTTCCTTATCGAGAACTGATGGCAATGCTTTTTTTGGATAGCAAACAACTGCTCTTTCGTTTCCAATGTTATGTACTTTATTTTTAATTTCTTCGTCAGATAATTTATATCTTAACAAGTTGATTACAATGCCATCGCAGTAGTATCTATCAAAGAAAATATCGAAGCTATTTAGATTAATAAATTCATCCTCACTTAGATAAATAGATTTATAAAATCTAGTAATTTTTCTTTCAGCATTATGTCTTCTTGGTATAAGGTATTTTTTATCGCTTATAATGTTGCAAACTGATGATGCGTCAAAATTTTTGTACTTCGTCTTTTTTAAAACGGAAATTTTGTCATCCAAATTTTTTGTATTCGATAAAGCAAAAGACAACATGTTGTTTAGCAAATTATTTCTCAAATATGATTTATCAATTAGCTTTTCTATTTCTTTCGCGACATCCTCTTCATCTTCGAACAACGATAAAGATACGATATGAGCTGTTGAAGGCAACCTGTCAGAGTCATTAATCATAGAAATAACCGCCAAAGCCTTAACGATTCTTTTTTGAAGTGGGTTATCTAGTTTTGCCAAGATAGATTCTGCTCTGTACCAAAGGTTTCTAATAAAGTTAGCTTCTTCCTTCTGAAGCAACTCAGCAAAATAATCATAAATTTTATCGACATTGAACAGCCCATTGTCTTTTTCATGAATGAAAGAGTTGAATGAGCTATCGTCAGTATCCGATAAAAATGTGTATAGAGTTCTTTCGTTTTGAGCAACCAATTCAGACAATTGAATCAGCGCATATGTAGTAAGAGGGTTTAAAGGAAAAACTTCGGTATAAATTGATTTATCTGTAAAAATACCAAGTTCTGAAATCTGCTTATACATTTTGCTATTGTTTTTAACAAAAGTTTCAGAGAGTGCGTTTGCACCACTTTTCCTAATTATTGCAGCAGATATAATTTGATAATTTTCTTCAAGACTTCTGTTAAACCTAATCTCTGTAAATCTGCCTTCGACAGCTTTAAACGAATCTTTTTTACTTTCTTTGTATAACGAAATGGTTTTATGTGCTACACAACAGATATGAATTTGTGATTGGATATCAGTTCTTGTGCATTTTTCGGCGAGATCTTGAACAAGCTTCAAGCCTTTAGAAACATCGGTTGATGTACTTTCAATATATTTAGAAAATTCATCAAAAATTACAAATAGGCCTGAATATCCATATTTGCCAATTTTTGAAGCAACATCGGAATAAATTTTGTTTATATCGCTTGTAATGAATGGATTAAAATTAACACCGTGAGTTATGCAATAATAAATGTCGCAAAATTTATTGTAAGCATCTTTAGAGTAATTCTTTAACCCTCTTCTTATTTCCTCCATCTCATATTCACCGTTTTTAATACACTGATTAAGCAAATCGTTAGATATAGTAGGATCCTTTTTCCAGGCATTTAAAATATTTAATGCTTCTGTATAAGCTGTTTCTGGAGTGATGCTCTCAATTTTTTCTCGTTTAAGAGCATCTACTAGTGCCATCATAAAAGATTGCTCAATGTTGTCATAATTAGAATTAATTATTACAGGAATAAGAGATATATTTTTGGTTTTTATTTCAATAAGAAGTTTGTATAATTCAGGATCTATTTTATTGATTCTATCAGCTAAATCATTCCATGCTACGCTCTCCTTATTTTTGTTAAAAATAAAAGAAAGAACTAATAATAAAAATGATTTACCTTTTCCGTATGGGCCAATTAGTGTTGTTGCTCTTTCTTTTGATTTACCCAAAGCAGCTTTTACATAACGTTTTAAAACATCACAAATATCGTTCGTCGGAACATATTCATACATTTTTAATTGGTCATCCAAATCAAGTTCTAGATTAATTGATGACTGGAAGTTTTTGTTTATTTCAAAATACTTGCTATAGCTCATAACTTACCTCCAAAATATTTTTTGAAAATTTGCTCGAGTTTTAACTTTTGTTCGAAATAAACAGTATTTAGCCCTGCGGTTTTGTTGATTGTTACCAATCCTTCTTTTTTCATTTCGTCAAGATACTGGGCAAGCATGTTTTTATCAAGGTTAAACAAACGCACAGGACCATTATCTTCTTTTAGCGAATCTTCAATAGTAAATTCATTTTTGTAAATTGATAATAACGAATAATAAACAACTAAGTATGACAATTTTCCATATTTAGGTCTTCTTTTATAGTAAAGATCTTTTTTCTTTTCAATTAGTTCAAGAGAGGATAAGGGACAAATATAATTATCTTCCGGGTTTCCTTCTCTGTCTTCGATTGTATAAGTTTTTAAAAACACATTCATATCTTCGGATACATAATTTGACTTTAAGTCTTTGGTCAATCCGTTATCCCTGATGTATTCAACAACCAGCTGAATCATGTCGTTTTTTTCAAACGCCATTGGTGCTTTATTGAACACATAATTAAAAATTGGTGCGTCTTCAAATCCTCTGCAAATATTAAAATGGATTAAGAACCAAGAAAAGTCATCTTCCAAATAAGGGTCATATTTCAATAGCAATTCCCCAAAAGCGGATAACTTGGTCATTGATGAAGATGTTTCAACAATACCTGACACAGTAAGCCAATACTTAAGCCCTTTTACCATGTTTGATCCGATGCCAAGAACTTCGACACCTCTATTTTTTGAGAATATATTTTCTTCAGATTTATAAATGGCGTGGATAGCTTTTTGAAACCAGCCATCTCTTATATAGAAACTTTCACTTCTTTTAAATTTGATGCTCATATTATTCTCCTTTCTTTGTTCTTAAAACTTTTTTCATATAACATCCACCATCAAAATGTTTAACACATTCCAAACATCCAACACATCTAGATGGATCAATTGAGTAAGAAATAGTATTTGTTCCTACGTTTCCTTTTTCTAAGTTAAAAACCTTTAAAGCATTGAATTTGCAAACAGCTGCGCAGTAGGAACACCCGATGCAAGTTTGATATTTTGTAATTTGATTTCTTACCAAGTCTCCTACGACTTTGATATTTTTTAAAACAGGTGTAGTCGATAAAAGGGTGACTTTTAAAACTGAGGAACCAATTTTTCCAGAAAGCCTAATTAAAGGCACATTATTTGTCCTATTCAAAATGTACACTTCATTTAATCTTTTATTTCCTAGAGAAAAATCAATTTTTCCAAAAGGTTTAAAAAAGGTATATAAATCTTCTGAAATAGGCCTTGTGAGTTCAAAATTAATGCTAGACTCATCTAAAGCACACGGTTTAAATTCAACAATTGCATTCTTACTATGCTCTAATCCGTTTCCTCCCTGTCTAGCTTTCCAATTACCTGAATCAATATATTCTTTCCAATCTTCTTTTCCGACATGCTTTGCAAATTTATAAAGCATCCCTCTAAATTTAACAAATTCCTCATTCATATAAATTGATGATAAGAATTCAGACCAACCACTATTATTTGGGCAACACCAACACCCTACTCTACTAAATCCTTGTCTATAAGCATTATTGAAAGGGACTTTATTTGTTAACAAATATAGCCAAACATCAAAGTCAGTCCAGTCTATTATTGGTGCTGACACCAATTGTTTTGAAATTTTAGGACTATCTGTATCTCTGTCATATTTACTTCTGGCTAATGACTCAACTCTTCTAATACCTTGGAAAGACAAAAGCCTAGTTTTGTTTTTAAAAGTAGATTCTATTTTCTTTGTAATTGCACCCGTTTTGAAAACAGTACAACACCATCTCATAACTCTGCTAGGTGGCCCTACAACTTCACATAGATTTTCAAAATCTTGATCCATGTTTTTTGCTACTAAAACAGGCGTAGTAGGATACTCTTTTCTAAATTTATTAATTAATTCAGCTGAAGTTGGATACTCTAAAGTTGTGTCACCATAAATATGAATAATTCTAAAATTATTCAAAGCACGCATAACTAAATGGCTTGTGACTGATGAATCCTTGCCACCACTAAAAGATACAAACATCGAAGATGCATCAAAATTTGACGCTATGTTTCTAATATAGTCAGTAGCTTCCGTAGTTATTTGATTCAGTCTAATTCTGTTACATTCAATAAATCTTTGAATATTTTCGTTTGAAAAATCTGAATCAACATATTGTTTATTTTTGTATGATAACTCATTTAACTTTTTAATAACTTCGTCAGGGTTCTTTTTAGATAGTTCGGAAAACGAAACCCTAATTCTTTTACCATCAACAATATAATTGTTTGCACCTGAACACCATATTGATTTTCCTGCAAACGCAAAAGGTTTATTCAACAAAACTTCTAACAAGAGTCTTTCTTGAGCAAAAACAGGTCTAATATCACTTCCTATTCTTTCGCATTGAGCATGACAGCAATCGCACTCTTCATCAAAAATAGGAACGTTACATTTTTTGCAGTAAAAAATCGTAGATTCAAGCAAATCGGTTCTATTACCACAATTAGGACATGTGCTTGTTTCGCATTCAAGATTATCACAATGATGACAAATGTATTTAAGCAATTTCTTATTCCTCTTATTAAATTCGTTGGGTCTATTTTGCAAAAAAAGTTTTTTGCCCCAATTGAATTCAATAATGATTTTAGCACAAGCGTTCTTTATATCAAAAATATATTTAAATATAATTTTGTTTTTCATACTATTTTCCTTTGTTCAAAAAAGATGTTTTCAAATACTCATCCACTTCTCTTGACCATTTCTCCATTCTTTCATCGTATCCATCCATTTTGCGGAGATTCTCATAAAATGAGAATTTGAAGAATTTAAACATATTGTGGATGTTATTTTTGTTCTTATTGCAGTAATCCCTAGTGTATCTAAAGCATCGTTTTACTAGCTCCATATCGTTATCCACTACGACGTCATCAAACATCTGATTGAATAGGAAAATGTCCTTGTCGTAAATGGTTATTAGATGATCCTCGATAAGGCAAGAAGTAAAGTAGTTCAGATGGAAGGGACAATTCCCTTTATCGTATTTATCATGTTTATCTATTCTCTTTTTCACTTTCTATTTCACTTTCACTTTCTCAAAAGAGAGGAATGTTTCCGAATGTAACATAATGTCGACAAAATCTCTTATTCTGCTGACATATTGCTAACATAATGTTTACAAAATCAGTCACGGTTCTCCTCCTTTTGCGCTTTTAAATAGGCCTTAATATCAGCTTCCTCTTCTGAAGTTAATAACCAGTGAGGCCTTTCTTGAGGTTTTCTTCTAATCGTGGATTTAACAAACTGCACCTGGATCGCTTTAGAGGTAAAGACGGATTCATAATCGTAACTAAAAGAATCAAGGAGTCCTAAATCCATCATTAGCTGGATAATGTCCTTTATTTCTTGGATATGCTCTTCAGTGTCGTTATAGCCTAAATCATAGGCGATATCCTCGCTAAAAGAGTCTAGGTTATCTTTGATGAAGTAACCGTTAAGATAGATGCGCGAAAGGACATGGATGAAAACACCGTATCCCACCACTTTCTTCTTATGGACTAGCTTACGGACTTTAAGATCATCAAGTATTCTCGTATCCACAGGAAACCAATCCAACTTCTGCTTTGGATTAGCCATATAAAACCACCTCCTTTACCTTTGAGTTCACATAACGTACATTATTTCCACTCAAATAGGGAGGGAAGACTAGCACTTCTTCCCAGCCCATTTTGTTAATAGTTCTCTTATCCCTTTGATGCCAGTTTGATACACCATCGGAGTGATGTGGGTGACCTTAACCGCCTTCTTATTGATGTAGGTATGGGTATCGATTCTAAACCAACCCTTATCGATATATTCTTGGGTTGGAAGGTTTTCTTCGTTCAAAACATCATGGGAACGGAGGAAGGAAAACAAAGTCTGCTTATTGATCCCTTTGATTTTTAATATCGCAGGAACATCGAATAAATGGTGTAGGACACCACTATCGGTGGCTTCTTTGACATATTTCCTCGCTTCAGATGTCTCTTCATTAATAACTTCTAGGATGTTATTTCTGATTTTGAGTTCGTGATATGACTCAAGGAAATTAATCGCGGCTTCTTTAGAGCCAGTGATAGTCTTAACATCATAGCGACCGTATTTCCTAATGGAAGGAATGACTATCTCGGTTACCCAATCGGTAAATTGGATGGCTTCTTCTTTTCTAGATTGGAAGATGAGTCGATATAAGTTTCCTTCTGTGATGTAAAGGTAATTATTGAATTTGCTATTCTCCACTTTTGAGATGCGGACAACGCCATCAGGTTTTAATCTCTTTTTGGCATCGCTAGGGTTTTTGATCCCTAGAATATTGCACGCATCTTTTAAACAGATTACTGGCCTACCAAATTCATCGTAGGTAGTCCTTAAACTTCCGAATGATTCAGAAGTAAATGTTGTGATTTCTATAGGTTTTTCAGGTAAATTCTCCGCTAAAACCTCATTATTTTCTTCTTTTTCCATAATTCTTATTTCCTTTTATTCGTTTATTTTTTTGGTATGCAAAACCTCGTTAACCAGTGATTGGCTACGGTTATTGGTCTTGTTTGTCATATGTAGATAAATCTGAGTTGTCTCAATAGATTTGTGCCTTAAAAGCTGTCGCACCTCTTCCATAGTGGCTCCTCTAGCCAACGCTAAAGTTGCACATGTATGACGAAGGCTATGTGCGGTGATTTCCCTTCTATTGATATGGATCTCTTTTAAGTAATGCTTAACAATCCTACTGATAAACTTAGGTTCAATTCTTTCTTTAGGTTTGTTATGGCCGTGGTTGATGAACATCGGTCCTTTCTCCACTTTCCTAGCAGACTTATAGTCATTGATGACTTGAAGAACTGATTCAGGAAGCCTTATGGATTCATCCTTTTCTACATGCCCTTTTCCTTGGACGTATAGATAAAAGAACTCTCCTTCTTGCCTGATGTCTTCAAAGTCCGCCCTACTGGCCTCCACTGTTCTAAGGCCTAAATTAAGAATCACGTAGATTAATGTGTAATCCCTTAACTGTTGGATTCCTTTAGTGGATTCGGCGGCGACGCAATCAAGTAACTTATTAGCTTCTTCTAAAGTCAAAGCCTGCCTTTTGAAAGTAGGATCAATTTTCTCGTTTTGGAGATCTAAAGAAATGTTTGGATAATAACCCATTCTTTCAGTCCACTTATAGAACTTCTTCAGAACAACAACATAAAGCTGTATTGTCGCACCATGACAACCTTTGTCTCTTAGGCTTTTCTTGAATTTGGTAACACTAGATTCCTTTGGCTTATCGATATTCATAGCCTCCAAAAACCTAATGTATCTACCTAAACAGCCTTTATAAGTGGTCATTGTTCTTTCACTTCTAAAGTCAGTGGCACCGATGAATTCCTCATATATTTCCCTATGGGGAGGGGCTTCTTCGATTGCTTGTTTTCTGTTTAATATCATTGTGTTCTCCTATTAGTGATGTCTATCCTCTTGCTTAACGGTGAACACCACTATTCGGTTGGTTCATATCGATATAAACTTTCTTGCTCGTTGATGGTATCTAGATTATTTCGATACTCAGCTTCTGCTTTAGCAATCTCTAGGAATGGCACTTTTAGGATCCTTGCGAGCTTAAAGAAAAAACGAATTTCGAATTCGAATCCGCCGGTTCCACTTTCAAATTTATAGTAGTTTTGAACTGCCATGCCCATGGCTAATGCCAGTTGCCTTTGTGATAGGTTTCGCTTTTGCCTAATGGTAGAAACATACTTCCTATATTCAGGTCGAAAACCCTTACGCATAATCGCTCCTTTCTCCGATATTTCCTCGGCATTGTTAGGAGCATTTTATTAATCTATTTTTCTCCTGCATATTCTCTAAAAGATGACAAATGCTAGTTAGGGTTCAGTTAATAAATGTCATCGTTTGGAGAATATGAAAAACACAAAAAAGACAATATTATAAACTCGCTTAACGGTCACGTAATTCTATCCCCTAGAAAGGGATTCATGAACGACAATGAGAAAAAGTGGCAACTATATAAAGCCACGCTAGATGGATTAAAAGACAATCACATTATTTCATTAACTATCTACTATTTAATGATAGTGAACATAAGAGAAAAACTGAAATTACCTATCGAAAAATAGGTATTTTACTAGTTACATTAATAGCTTGCTATTAATCGCTAACAGAGTGATATATGTTACAGGAGGTATTTATGGAAAGCGAAAGAATAATAAAAGTCATTCCCAAGAATACAAAGCCGATAATTAATATTGAAACCGGCGAGCATTATAAGAAAAAAGTCGCTGCTTACGCTCGTGTATCCACCGACTTAGAGGATCAAAAGAATTCCTTTGCTGCTCAGTTAGATGAATATAAGACTAGGATTGAAAAGAACCCAGAGTGGGAATTCGTGAAGCTATACTCCGATGAAGGTATTACTGGCACTTCTATTAAGAAAAGGCCAGGTTTTGGGGACATGATTAAAGATGCCTTAGATGGGAAAATCGACCTGATTCTTGTTAAATCGATATCTAGATTCGCCAGAAATACCGTAGACTGCGTACAAACAGTGAGAGATTTAAGAGCTAAGAACGTGGAGGTTTGGTTTGATAAGGAATCCATATCCACTAATGACTCCAAAATTAATCTATTGCTTACCATGTTCGCATCTTTTGCCGAAGAAGAAAGTCACTCAATTTCAGAAAACGTCAAATGGGGCGTAAGAAAAAGAATGGCAAAAGGTCAAAGGAAAATGGTTACTTCCACTACTTTAGGATACTTAACTAGACCAGACGGCAAAGTTGTGGTCGATGAATCTGAACGAGATATTATTATTTTAATCTTTAACCTATATCTTTCTGGTTTAACATTAAGAAAAATAGCAGACTACTTAAATGAAAAAGGAATAAAAACTGGTTCTGGGAAATCCGAATGGAACTTAGTTCATGTGCAAAGAATATTAACCGATGAAAAATACATCGGCAATTTCGTCATGCAGAAAACTGTCGTAAAGGATTTCTTAGATCATAAATCATATAAAAACGATGGAATCGAACCTAAATATATCGAGGTCGATCACCATGAGGCAATCATATCGAAGACTACGTTTGATTTGGTTCAAACAATAATGAAGAAACGATTTGACAACGATAAAGGCGGAAAAGCCACCACTAATTTCTTAAGAGGATTAATATATTGCGAATCATGCTTTAGGATAATGAGACCGATACTTCACCATCCTGGTAAAGCGTACAAAAAACTCATTTTTACATGCAAAACAACTGCAAAATCCTCATTAAATTATCGAAAATGCGAAATAACTAATACGTTAAGCTACGAATTGGTGAAGCTCGCTATTAATGAAGTAATAAAGAAATTTGTTGATGTTCCTAAGATTGATAAAAATGTTATTGAAGAGGCATATAAAAAGTCGTTATTAGATATCCAAAACAAGATAACTGTCTTAAAGGAAGATAATGATTCATTACAGAAAAAGCTAGCCCAGCTGTTAAAGGACGCTAGTAATTCTACTTCAATAGATGAATATAAATTCGAATACGATAATACTAAGAAACTTATTGAGAAAAATAAGGAAGAAATATTAACGTTAGAAAACGAATTATACGTTTCTCATAAAAAGCATAGTGAACTATGTTCCTATCTTATCTTTAGCGATGACGATATCATATCCTACAATTTTTTGAAAGAGCATATCGGTGCTGTTGTTAGAAAAATAGATGGCTCGATTAGGATAGTCCTTTCATCTAATCAAACAGAGATTAATGAAACAGTAATAAAGAAAATATCAAACGCCAAAAGCAAATATACAAGCATCGTTTCAAATGGAAGAGAAACGCTTAACTTTGACGTTATCGATTGGAGGTAGAAAATGGAAATTAAATCACTTCACAAAATAAAGAGCAACCAAAGGTTGAAGGTTGCTGCTTATGCTAGAATCTCCAGCAATAAAGATGAATTAGAGACATCTTTAGATGAGCAAATTGATTATTACACTAGAATCATTGTCGCTAATCCAAACTGGGAATTCGCTGGAATCTACTATGATGATGGAATAAGTGGCACCACCATTTCTCAAAGGAAGGGATTTCAGGCAATGGTAGAAAATGCCAAAGCCGGATTAATTGATATTATATTAGTCAAATCGGTATCGCGCTTTGCTAGAAACCTAATTGACCTATTAACCACACTTAGAGAGTTAAGAAATATTGGTGTCGAGATTTATTTTGAGCAGCAGCAAACTTCTTCTTTAGATGTCAAATGCGACCAAATGATAACAATGTATGCTGACTTTGCCGAAGAAGAAGCCATAAGTGTATCGCAAAACTGTAAATGGAGAGTCAATAAAAACATTAAAGATGGCAGTTACCATTTGCCTACTGCTCAAATGATGGGCTATCGCTACGATAAAAATGGAAATGTCGTAATTTATGAACCGGAAGCTAGAACGATACAGAAGATTTATAAATTATATTTAAGTGGCTATGGTTGTTCCCAAATTGCCGAATTCCTAACTAGATCCAAAGAAATGAATAGAATTGGGCAAACCAAATGGGAGCGCAGCACGATTAGAAACATTTTAAGGAACGAAAAATATGTCGGCGATTTCATATTCCAAAAATCTTATATCGAGTCGCCACTGACACATAAAGTAATAATTAATCATGGGGAAAGAGACAGATATCTGGTCGAGAACGGTCATCCAGCGATTATTAACCGCGATGACTGGAATAAGGTTCAGGATATGATGAATGCCAATTCCAAGAAGTTTAAAGTGCCTTCGTATGAAAATGGCACATATGTCCATCCGATTAATTCAAACCGCTTTCTAGGCTTTATCAGCTGCCCTTATTGTCATAACAATTACATCCTAAAAAGAAATAGGCGTAACGGGGAGGTAGAAAAAACATTCTTATCCTGCTCCGCTAATAAAAGCGCAAAGATATGTAATTCTGACAATTACCCAATAGAGGAATTTGAAAAGATTGTTATTAAGGCATTAGCAACTTTAAGGAAAAACGTGGATGAATTAAAACCACTACTTCAATCAGCTTTCAAAGATAATTCTTCATATGAAAGAGAGCAAAGAATCACTGCTCTTGACAATAAAATTGAAGAACATAGAAAAAAGCTACTGGAAATCAATGGCTTTATGGATGATTTCTACATGAAACAAAAAGATTCATTATTAGAAATAATCAGCGATTTAACGAAAGAAAAGAACACGTTAATAAATGCAAATCTAACTGCTGAGAACGTAGATTCAAGAATCAGAAAAATAACAAAAGCAATATCATCGCTACCAAAAAAGATGGATTCTTTAGAAGGTGTCGATTTCACTGAAATCTTTTCTAAAGCAATTGTTGTTAACAAGGGACTGATTTATTTCATAATAGGGAAAGGCGACATGGATAAATATCCACTTAGGCCTAAATTGATATTTAAAAGCAATCACCGATATATGGTCAGAAAAACTTCTATATCTACCAATTATGGGATATTGATAAATAGATAACTTCACTATTTCCTAGGCTCCTTCAAGGAGCTTTTTTATTGTGTTTGAACCCATAAACATAAAAGGTTACCTTTATGGGACTCGAGTAACCGATGCTGGTTATCGGACTCAAACTTTGCCTATTTTTGTAATCTTGGTATTCACGACAATATAATTTCTTGATTTTATCAAAAAACAGCTGTTTCAAGCAAAATAAAAGGATAATACAACGTATTATCCTAGTATCTCAATTGTGGTGACCTATATCGGATTCGAACCGATGAATGTATCCTTGAGAGGGATATGAGTTAAGCCGCTTCTCCAATAGGCCAGATAGGTGGTATTATACCACCATTTTAGAGATTTGAAATAACAGAATTAATTCTGCGATTGCATTCTTCTTTTTTAAGAATTTGCATTACGTAATATAAATTAGGAGAGTTCTTTCTTGTTGATAAAGTGATTCTTATCATCTCCGCTACATCACCAACAGTGCCTTTATATGCATCTGGATTTTGCTTAAATGTCTTACCATTTGGTGCGAAGCCGTGTTTTTCTCCAATCTCTTTCATATTATTAAACCAAGATTGTTCATCCTGCTCTAATGAAAGATTATCTCTAACATCAGTTAAAACTTCTTTAATGACTTGGTTATTAAATTTTTCATTAAATGATAACCCGTTAGAAGAGAGGTTATCATAAATATCGTTATAGAAGAATCCAATTCGATCATATAAATCGCCAAATTTTTCATAATCTTTACGTGGGTTTTCTTTTTCTCTTTCAATATTCATAATATCCATAAAGAAATCTTCATCCCGACAAATTAACGAATATAATTCTGGATTAAATTCTTGAGAATACGCTTTTGCCATATCTCTAATTTCGTATTTGTTTTTCTTGCCGAGTATTTCTTTAGAAAAGAAATTAACTTTTCCCATGTCAAATAGTGCCCCTTCAAGAGACATTTTGTCAAACGAGAATTTAAACTCATCCATATTTTCAAAATGATGTTCAAAAATCCATTCTTCAAAATTCGAATTAGCAATTGTCATCAAATACATAACAAGGGCTTCACTTGGATATCCATCTTTCAAGAAATATGAAACTGCCGCTTCGTTATCAAGTCTTTTCGACAGCTTTCTCTTGTTACCATTTTCACCTATTTTCATGATGACTGGTAAATGAGCGTATTTAGGAGCTTTCCATCCTAAAGCTGCAAATAATTCAACGTGAATTGGTAATGAGGCAATCCATTCTTCTCCACGAATAACGGTGGTTGTTCTCATGAAGTGATCATCACAAACATGGGCGAAATGATATGTAGGAAGTCCATCGCTTTTATAAATAACGATGTCTAAATCGTTTTGAGCAATTTCAAAATCTCCATGGACTAAATCAGTTACTGCAACCTTATTAGTGTGGTCTCCACTAGATTTGAATCTAATAACAAATGGTTCACCATTAAGGATTTTTTCTTTTCTTTGTTCATTGGTTAAATATCGACATTTAGCGTATTCACCATAATAGCCAGGGTTATCTTTTTTCTTTTCTTGCTCTTTGCGAATATCTTCAAGTTCCTCTTGAGAGCAGAAACATGGATACGCCAATCCTTGTTCTAATAAATATTTAATAACTACTTTATATATATCTGCTCTTTTTGATTGAACATAAGGACCATAATTACCTTTTTCCGAATTTCCTAAATATCCTTCATCAGGATCGATATTGAATAAATGCAATTGTTGAAGAAGTTGCTCGCCACTACCTTGGATTTCTCTTTTTGTGTCTGTATCTTCAAGTCGAACGTAAAATACTCCGTTAGTGTCTTTAGCGACTTTATGACAAATTAAAGAAGTAAATAAGGAACCGGTGTGAAGAAAACCAGTTGGGGAAGGCGCAAATCTTGTGACTTCTGCTCCATTTGGTAAATCTCTTTCTGGATATCTCTTTTCCAAATCTTCAATTGTCTCTTTGATTTCAGGGAATATTAGTTCTGCTAATTCTTTGTTTGTGACCATGTCTTTTCTTCTCCTATCAATAATTCTTACAAATTATATTGCATAATTAATCTTTTTTGTTATAATAATTTAGCAATTTGAAATTGCAGGCGTAGTTCAGTGGTAGAACACTACCTTGCCAAGGTAGTTATGCGAGTTCGATTCTCGTCGCCTGCTCCAGGCAAATTATTATTAAGACTCATTTGAGTCTTTTTTATTTTCTTCTTCAATCTGTTTCATCAACTCATCAAGTTTAGAGGTGAATGATGTTTTTAGTATTTCTACTTCACTAATATATTTATCTTTAAATGATTCATAAATGGCTTCGTTATTTGAAAGTAAGAATGGACCATATATTCCGTAACTCACAAATATTGATATAGAAAGACCTAAAGTAAATATTCCAGTATAAGAACCAAAAAATAAATATCCTAGATAAGCACCAATTCCAAAACTAATTATATATATAAGGAATAAAGGCCAATTTAGTTTTATAAAGGTGAGATTATATTCTTTAAAATATTTGCTCATAACATTTTGCTGAATAATTTTGTCTAATCTTCCACTTTGTTCATAATTCTCTAATCTTTCAAATAATGAAACTGAAAATCTTGTTGAAACAATAATAAAGCTTAAAGAAAAAACAAATAAAGAAGGAACATAATTATATATTAGTAATTCTTTGAAGAAATAATCATATTTCCCTAATAACGCTGTCATTTCTTCTGGGGTAACATTGAGGTGATCAACAACATCTTTAACTATTTCTTGATAACCCATAAAATTATTCGAATATAAAATTAGATTTACTATCACTCCGTAGATGACAGCAAAAATAATATAAATTAAAAAAGCCCAAAGAGCGGATCTAATCACGCGATATGTTGAATTGAATTTGCTAGAAAAATAACTTCCAAAACATCTTACAAATCCCTTAAAAGAAATCATTTCCTGTTCTCTTAATAAGATTGTGGCTAATTGACAGGCAAATATTGTTGGAATAACTAGTAAGGGAACGACAATAATAAATAAGTCGCTTAAAAATAAACCAAACAATACAAAAGAGGCCGCTAATAATCCTAAGAAAAAATGCAAAATATTAGATATACATCCACTTCTTTTGTAATTATTCCAACTCATTTTATATAATTCATTTGCTCTCATTTTTTGTTACCTGATAAATTGTTTTCATTAAGAATATTAATAAAATTAACCACTGTGTCTTCTTTAAATGGCTTTACGTCTTCTTTTTCAAATTGTCTTATTACTTTTTTTAAATCTTTTTTTCGACATATTTTAAATTGCTCTAGCATTTCATCAATTTCCACTAGACTATCATCATTAATTACTGTTATCCCTTTTAAAAAAGAATTATCTAAATCATTAAAGAGGGCCAATCTTTTTGTTAAATTTCGATTGTAATTAAGCGGATTGGCGATTAATTTTGTTTCTTTGTTATTTGTTAATTTAATCTGCTCATCGTTATATCTGCCAGTAAGAACACCACTGATGGAAAAATCATTGATCACAACAATGAATTTATTTGTTATTAAAATATGATCAATTTCACCAATATGTTTTTCATCGATATGAATCTTATAATCATTAAGCAATAAATAATCATTTAAATTTGAATATCGGTAAAGGATATATCCAGCAAAGAACTTAAGTTTTTTCTTAACTAAATAATTTTTGTAGAAAAGATAGAAAGCTAAAAGCAAAACAACAATGCATCCTGCAATAAGGAACGATAAGTATAATTTTTGTTCAGCATTTAAATTTCCCATAGTATGATAATCATACAAAAAATGACTTCAATTATAAAGTCATTTAAGTTGAAATTTTAATCAAATATTGTTTCCCCGCTTTTAGCAGCGTTAACAAACCTCATAAATTCTTCGAGAGAAGATTTTTTTGATATTTGTGGAAGATTATCAATATCGAAGAATTGAACATCATCAGTTTCATATTCGTGTTTGTCATACATCTTAGTAATTTTTCCTTCAAAAACAACTACATATTCGGGAACCGAATCTGCGTTTTTAAATGGAGTCCGATCTGTTATTCCTACTAATCTAATCATTTCTACTTCCGCTCCAGCTTCTTGTAAACATTCATTTTTTGCTGCAGTAGAAGGTGAATCATATAAATCAGCCCAACCACCAGGAAGAGAATAATCTTGAGTTTTTGCTTCTCTTACAAGAAGAACCTTTGTTTTGTCTTCATTAAAAATAACAGTTCTTACTGAAACATTAGGTGTTGGATAAATATCCCTAGAAAAATAATTAGGGCGATTTAATTTGACGCTTTCAAATTCTTCAAGCATCTTGGTTGATAAGTCATTAATTTCTTGATAATTAGTTAAGGCGTATGGGTCTTTAGAATACACTAATCCAATTTTAGCAATCGATTGAATTTTAATAAGAAAATCGTAAAAATATTTCGAGTCCATTATTAACCTTCTTTATTCGGTTATTCTTCGCTTACACCATCCATATAATTTTCGAAAACTCTAAGGAAGCTTTCTTGGTCGACTGCATCAAGTTGTCCATCGACTGCAAAAGAAATTCTTCCAGTTTCTTCACTAACAACGACCGTAACTGAATCAGAGATTTCAGAAATACCAAGCGCTGCTCTATGACGTGATCCATATTTTCCTGCAAATGGTTTAGTAGTTGGGGTATAGAAAACACTAGCGGCAACGATTTCATTTCCGTGAATGACAACCGCTCCATCGTGTAAACGTGTTCCTGGATAGAAGATTGTAGCAAGTAATTCAGCGCTAACAGGTGCTTTAATCGCGACACCATTTTTAATAACATCAGCCAAAGATGTATTTTTTTCAAAAGTTATAATCGCGCCGGTTCTTGTTTTACTTAAATTGATAACCGCGGTCTCAATAGTCTTATACAAAAGCTCTCTGTTATAAATCTTTTCAACTTCAAATTTGCTGCTTTTTGTTTGAGATTTTTTAAATGGATTTGCTAAGAAAGATCTCAAATCTCCGAGATTTGCAAATAAAGAAATAGTAACTCCAACAACTGTTAAACATGTTGTTAAAATGAATGCGAATTCAAGATAGAAGAGGAAAGTCAAAAGTACGAGAATAAATGAGACAAAAATGAAAATATATCCTGCTCTTCTCTTAACAATTTTGAAATACATGAAAAAGGCAAAGCCAAAAATTCCAAGTATTGCAATAAGTGATATAATCCATGATCCAAGCGGTAAAGCTTCCCAAACAAAACTCATACCAATACCTCCCGATATTCATTTAATTATAAAATTAATATCGTTTTTTTGAAACATAAAAAGGAAAAATGAAAATAAAAAACCGAATTTATTCTTTTTCTTCGGCTTTATTTGTTCTTAAAAATAGGTTGCTTGTTTTAACCTTCCTCTTTTTGAAACTGTAGCGGTGCTTTTTTCGATATTCTTCTAAAGCTGATTCTCCTTGAATGGTAACTTTCAAATATAAATTATTGCTTTCTTCATCATATATCTTTTCTAAATAATGATATCTGACGAGCATCATGATAAAAGTTGAAATCTTTTTAGAAGAATAAGATATTAACGTTTTATAAGTATCTAAATTTTCAAATTCAAGAAATTCTTCTCTAGAATCACCAATTAAAATATGATAAACACCTTCTGGAAGAGGATATATTCCTTTATCATTAAGTAATTTAATAGTCTCAATGATTTTATAATCATTACTGCTGAGCTCAAAATGCTTTGAATATTTTCTCATAAAATCAGTTTACTGATTATTCTATCGATTATCAACGGCAAAAAAGTTTTGTCTAACATTCAATATGTAGTAAAATAACTTTAGTTAAAAAGGAGCGAAATTAATGGGAACACCACATATAAACGCTAATAAGGGCGACTTTGCTAAAGTTGTATTAATGCCAGGAGATCCAATCAGAGCTAAATGGATTGCAGACACCTATCTCCACGATTATAAAGAAGTAACTAATTTAAGAGGAATCTTAGGTTTTACTGGATATACGAAAAATGGTAAAAGAATATCTGTTATGGCTTCAGGAATGGGTATTCCTTCTATTGGAATTTATTCTTATGAGCTTTTTACCTCATATGGCGTTGAAGCAATTATTAGAGTTGGAACTTGCGGTTCATATCAGCCAAACATCAACCTTAAAGATGTCTTAATTTGTAACGCTGCTTCTACTGATAGTAACTGGATTTCACAATATAAATTAAGTGGAACATATTCAGCAACAGCGGATTTGGAATTAGCTGCTATTGCTTTAAGTGAAGCCAAAAAAGCAAATATTCCTTTTCACGTTGGAAACATTTTAGCGGCAGATGTCTTTTATGATCCAGACCCAGACACATGGAAAGCATGGGCTTCCTTAGGAGTTATGGGAGTTGAAATGGAATCATATTCCTTATATGTGAACGCTGCAAGATTTTCTAAAAAAGCCCTTTGTCTATTGACAGTTACTGATAGTTTTATCAATAGGGATCAAATGCTTACCGCAGAAGAAAGAGCCTTTGGTCTTGGCAGAATGATTGAATTAGCAATCGCAACTGCAGAACATTTCTGCAACTAATTGATTTTAAAAACCACCGATTATTATTTGTTTTCGGTGGTTTTTTCTTTGCTATAAAAAATTCTTAAAAATGGGAAGAATGCTGAATTAATGATGAACGCAATTATTAGGACAATCCAGAAATATGCATAATTCATAAATAACATTACAATGAGAGCGCTACTCCATACGATAATTGTGACGCCTAGAAAAATATGATATTTCTTAAACCATATTGAGGAAAATACAAGATAAACAATTCCACTTGTTAAAGCCGCGAATGGCAAAACAATATAAGATCGATTAACATTAGCAAGTACCAAAGCTAAATAAATTAAACCAACAACAGCAAAACAAATTCCAATTGAAGAGAGTGTAATTCTTCTCCTCGTTCTTTTTTTGTTGGATTTTTTGACTACATCTTTATTGCTTATTAAATCATCAACAGTAATTTCAAAATATTCCGCAATTGAACTAAGAGTGGCGATGTCTGGTATAGTTTCTTTATTTTCCCATTTGCTAATTGCCTTATATGTATAATTCAAATCATCCGCAAGTTTAGCTTGTGATAGATTTCTTGATTTTCTTAATGAGTAAATGTTTTTGGAAAAATTATTTCTAATATCTTCTTCTTTCATACCGCTATAATAGGTCAAATTCATTCGATTAACAAGCAAAAAACCCATTATTCTCTTATCAGGAGAGATATTTTCGCTTCAAGAGAGATATATTTTTTATTTACTTATTAAAATATTGTTAGGTGAGGAAAATGCTCGATAAAATTTCAATTCCAAATTATAGTTTCAAACAAGAGAAATTTAATAGTATCTCTCATTTTATTGGTGTTCCAATTGGGTTTATTATTCTTGTTACATCTTTTATATTATTATCTTTAAAAACTAT
>JAGBLE010000022.1 GCA_017635565.1 Bacilli bacterium | reverse complement strand
CTCCACCTTGATTGATTTCAACATATAGGTGATTGTATTTATCAATAAAATTGACACCATTAACTTTATATTTTTTCATATTATCCTTTGTAAGAATCTAACTTAAGAGAAGATATATTAACATCTT
This sequence comes from Bacilli bacterium, assembly GCA_017635565.1. GTDB lineage: Bacteria > Bacillota_I > Bacilli_A > RFN20 > CAG-826 > UBA2450. The sequence continues at coordinate 37,969 of JAGBLE010000022.1, read as the reverse complement.
TTGAAGAATAAACATCCACTGTCACTTCATCATCTTTCTCTAAATTTAAGTAATTATCACTAAATCTATATAAGTAGTTATTTTCAAAATGAATAAATAAAGATTTAACAAATGAATGAGCGGTAATTTTGATTTTGATATGTTTCTTATCGATTTGTTTTACTGAATATTCGAAATCTCCACTAAACTTTTTGAGCTTAAATAAGTCTTTTGAATAAATAGTTTTTCTTTCTTTTCCAGAAACAAAATATTTAATGACCAGATAGTTGTCTTTACTAACATTATGACCAATTTTCATTTTGAAATTATGGTTATTATTGACCTTGATATCTTTATATCGTTCAGTAAAAATAACTTTTCCATCATAAGTTTTTTCACTTATTTCAACATCGGTTTTAATCGTTTCATTCGTATCATTAGAAACGAAGAAATAAGTGTCACCAAATTCATCTTCGACAAAGGAAGCATAAACTGGTTCATAACTTCGCTTCATTTGATAATATACTTCTTTTGGTTCTAAGAAATAATCAATTGTTGCCCAAGTCGCACTTGGCCAAATATCATCAAACATCCAATTTAAATATCCAGAGATATCCCATTTTCTACTACGCGCATATTCTAATTCTGCTCTTATGCATTCAGAGTGAACAATCATTGCTTTTTTAACAAAATCTTCAACACCATTCACTTTTCCATATAATTCTTCTGCGTAATGTAATTCTCGATGTGGGAAATCCATTAAAATTGCCGCGTATGGGTTTTCCATTAGTCGGTCTTTCCACATTTCATCCATTGGCCACATATGTTCTTCTGGAAAAATTTTTCTTAATGTTTCAAGAGAACTTGGTCCCATAATCGCGCATTCAGAAACGAAAGAAGGAGTAAAAGAAGCAATGCGGGTTCGATATGAATCCATGCCAGAAGATAATGATTGTTCAAAACAATTATGATGAGTCTCACCACTACTTTTTTCGTTTCCAATATCAGTATATGAATATGGAGATTGTCTTCGATATGGTCTAGTGGTGTCTAAACTACTAATTAAGCCAGGTAAAATAACATCGATTAAGAAATCTCCATGAGTGATTGATAAGCCATATGATCCAGTTTTTTCATTTCCACCACACCAATAAATCAAGGAAGGATGATTTCTTAATCTTTTAACTTGATAAGTAACTTCTTCAAGTAAATTAGAAACAAAATCTTGATCTTCCTCTGGAATATCCGCACAAGCTAAACATAAATCTTGCCACACCAACAAACCATTTTCATCACAAAGGTCATAGAAAATATCTTTTTCATATATTCCTCCACCCCACACTCGTAAGGTGTTGAAATTTCCTTCTTTAGCAAGATTAATTAACTCAACATATTTCTCATCTTCAATAACACCAGTGAAGCATTCTGCTGGAACCCAGTTAGAACCTTTGATAAATATTGGGGTATTATTGATATAAAATCTAAATCCTAAGCGGTCCTCGCTTGTTGGTTCTTCTAACAATTTTACTTCCCTAAAGGCAAATTTATTTTCTTTAATATCGACAACCTTATTATCTCTAATAAGTTCAACTTTATATTTGTATAATGGATGATCCCCATATCCAAGAGGCCACCATAAATGCGGATTTTCTATTTTTAAATTAAAGAAGCTTTTTCTTTCATTAATGGAAAATTCTTTAACAATGTCATATTCCCCGTTTGGTTTATTTGATAAAGAAATACGAAATTTATCATCTTTTTTCTCTTCGGCTTCAATATAAGGAGAGCCATCTTGTTTAATTAAAAGTCGAACGTTGTAATTAATTTCTAAGTGAAATGTAATGTCTCCAGAATTATGGGTGATGACTTTGATATCACTAATTTGATGACGATCATGACAATTAATATAAACAATATCCCAAATTCCATAGCCACAGATTCTCGGAGCCCAGTCCCATCCGAAATGACATTGAGCTTTTCTAACAAAGATACGTGGAATATTGAATATTGAAAAATAATCTTTGCAGTCAAATGTGTCCATCATATTTAATGTGGACTTCATTTTTACTTCGAGAAGATTTTTTCCGAGTTTCACAAATGGTTTAATATCAAAACCATATTTTAAGAACATGTTTTTAGTGGAACCTAATAAATGTCCATTAATATAAATATCTGAGTATAAATCAATTCCTTTAAACACTAAATCTATGACATCAAAACTAAGCATTGCTTCTGTGATATCAATTTCGTTTTCATAAACAAAATCACTTCTTTGAATCCATTCTGCTTTTTTGTAATTTTTCGCGAAATACGGGTTATCAATCAAATTGGCCTTAAAAGCGTCAATAGTAATATCTCCAGGAACAGAAGCTGGGATTTTTTTATCGTTAATGGTTAAATACCAATTATTTTTTAAAAGGGTGGTCATAATATTGTTTGAATAACTGTTTTTATATTATAAAAATGGCGATTTTATAACAATCACAAATTTAAATAAGGTTAATATTTACATTAACATAGTCAAAATATAACAAGTATTCTTCACAAATAATTTCTTATATAGCAAAAAATAACAAATTAGTTTATCAAACAATTTTTTGTAATTATTCAGCATTACATATATAATTTGTATATGCGAACTTTAAGATTTGAAGATTACATTATTGAAGAGAAATCAAAAGTTAAATCACACTTCATCTATCATGATTATCCTGAAATGCATAATCATAATTTCTGGGAATGTTTTATCGTTTACGAAGGATCTTATATCCAAACAATTAATGGGGAAAAGAAAATTGTTAAACGAGGTAATGCTTATTTAATTAGGCCAGAAGATGTTCATAACACCATTCAAAATTCAAAAGTCGCTTCGCATTTAAATATTTCTTTTGATAATGAATTGATGAATAACTTTATTAACGCCTTATCTCCAAATCTTTTATCAACCTTATACCATAAGAAATATATTGAGTTTGATCTCAATGATATTCAAATGGATAAAATCCTTGAATACACTACTCTTTTAAAACAAGATGATTCCATTGTTAGCGATAAAGAATTAGTGGCGAACACATTAATTTCTATCATTCTTAATATTGTTGTTGAAAATCATGCGATTGTTGTTAACGATAAACCAAGATGGCTTATTGAATTAATTAATAAGATTAATTTACAAGAAAACATGTCTTGGACAGTTAAAGATGTTATAAACGAAGCTAGTTATTCTCACTCTCACTTAACAAGAGAATTTAAAAAGATATTAGGGTGTACGATTGTTGAATATCTAACAAAAGTAAAAATGTCTAACGCGATTGATTACCTTATCCACAGTGATAAAACCATTTCGGAAATTTCGTATATGCTTGGATATGACAGCGTTTCACATTTAAATCACATCTTTAAAGAAAAAAATGGAATAAGCCCATTACAATTTAGAAAAAAATATCGTAATCAAAGAAAATAAAAAACGCTTTTTAATATAAATCATGAATATCGAAGAAAAATTGATCACTCCAATATATGGAAAATATGACGCTATTGTTGTCGGTGCTGGTCCGGCAGGATGTGGAGCCGCAATTGCTTTAGGTAGGTCAGGATTAAAGACATTACTTATTGAAAAATTTAATTGTCTAGGTGGAGCGTGGACCACTGGGTTTATGAATCCATTTTTTGATTTTGCAAATAAAACAGGATTTGTTAAAGAATCGGTAACCGAACTAAAAAAAGAAAAACAATTCGGTGGCTTCTGGGATATGAGTTTCAACTATGAATTTATGAAACATATTCTTGAAAAGAAAATGTTAGAAGCTAATGTCGAGATATTATATAACACTACTTTTTCTAAAACATTAGTAAAAGATAAAACAATATATGGAATCGTTTTTGAAAATATTGAAGGTCGATTTGCTGTCTTATCAAAATATGTCTTTGATTGTACAGGAGACGGAAATGTTGCTTCAAGTGCTGGATGTCCTTTTGAAATAGGAAATAATGGAGACTACAAAGACTGTCAAGCAATGACTTTAATGTTTTTAGTTGGAAATATTCCTGAAAAATATAAAGATGGCCTAATGATTTATGACAAACTCAATGAGGCATATCGCAGAGCAAATAAACAAATCCCATTTAAAGTCCCATATCTAATTCCTGTTCCAAACTCTCATTTCGGAGTTATTCAATTCACACATATGTATGAATATAATCCATTAAATACATCCGATTTGACAAAAGCCACTATTGAAGGAAGGCAACAATTAATTGACGCTTTTACATATTTAAAGAAATACGATGAAGAATTTAAGGATTTAGAATTAATTACTTCTTCAAGTGTTTTAGGAGTCCGGGAATCAAGGCGAATCATCGGTGAATACACATTAAATATTGATGATATTTTAAATGGATCAACTTTTTTTGATGCAGTTGCGTATGTAACATTTAATGTTGATATCCATGCAAAAACAAATAATGGACAAAAATGTTTTTCTGTTAAACCATACGAAATTCCTCTACGTTCACTTATTCCAAATGGATATAAAGGATTAATTGTGGCTGGAAGATGTATTTCGGGAAGTCAAGAAGCAATGGCGTCTTATCGAGTGACGGGAAACTGTGCTCAAATGGGTGAAAACGCTGGATATTATGTCGCTGAAGCACTTAAGCAAAACAAAGATATCCATGATATATCACTGGATATTAAACTTTTTGAAAATTAGTATTATTCACTTACTAAAGTTTGTCTTAATGTTTGAATTTGAGTTGGAGTTACTCCACATTTTTTTGTTAAGAAATTATAAACAGTTTCTGCAATTGAGGCGGTAGAATTTGAATATGTTTTTTTCATATCAATAATTACTTTTTCAAAGCTTCCATTTCTCCATGTATCACTTCGATATCCATCTTCTCTAAATTTATAAGCACTACCTTCGCTAACAATATCACAACGTGGTTGCCAATAAGATGATTTCGCGCAGAAACTCGTTAACTCATAATCGCGATAAATGTCTTCATCGCAAACGTTTAATGCTCCTTCAATTAGTAAAGCAAGTAAACCAGTGCGATCTGCTCCATTTGTGCAGTGAAAACTAAGTGGTAAAGAAGAACCATTAGTTAATAACGTAAAAATACTTTTTATACTGGCAATCGTGTTATTATCACTAATCATGTAAGGATAAGCATCGGTTAATCCGTAATTATAGAAGCTAACTCCATCAACCGGATGTTCTGAACTAGAATATCGAGTAGGAGAATCATCACCTTTTGGGAATCTGACATCTAATTCAGTTTTTATTTTTAATAAATCCTTAAATAAATAATCAATATATTTACCTGCATCTCCCATATGAGCGTTACGATAAATAAGACCATACTTAATTTGTTTATTATCATTAGTGCGATATCCACCGATATCTCTCATATTGCTAAGTTCACCTTTGGTTTCAATTGTTCTAAGCCTATTAGTGAAAGAGAAAGACTGAATTTGGCTTCGACCGGAGCTATTATTATCTTTAATTCGATAATAATATGTTCCAGGAACTAGATTATATACATAACAAGAATCATTATCAGTATCAATTCTCATTTCAACTGGATCTAATGAAGATTTTGAAGATATTTCAACCGTATAAGAATTAGATGGGGAGCCTAATTTTCCCCAACTAATTTCATACCCTTTTGCCCCGTTATAGCCACCTTGGTGACCATATTGAGTCAGGAACTGAGCGATTTCATTATTTTCAGTATTTGGATTATCTTCTAATTCAAAATAATTTTTCACCATATCGATATTCGCATTAAATTCATCGTGATCTTTGTTATTGATGACAATCATGTCATCTTTACCAATCACGTTATATTGGGCGTAATAGGTCGTATCTTTTGTAATTGGGGTAAGTTCAGGACTCCAACCGGAAAAAACATATAATTCATCTTCGCTTTCGCTTTCTTTGGTTGGGGTTGGACCATTATAAGTAGGAATAACATTTTCATTAAAACGTTTATCTTGAAGAATTAAATCATCATTAATAAATGTTGCTTTATATCGATTGCCTTGATAATAAGTCGCAGTAAAAGTTGTGTCAGATATAATATTTGTTAATTCTTTATCCCATCCAGTCCAACGATAAAATATCGTGTCATCCCCACTATTTCTAGTTGGAGTTGGGCCTTTATAATTAACTGAATCTCCGCTTTTGACATTCACACTATACAAAAGGAACTTATCATAATTTTGGAATTTTACTAAATATGTTCTTTTCGATTCGCTTCCCCCATTAGAGCAACTAGTAAAAGCACAACATAATGTGATAAAAAGCGATGAAATAATCTTCCTATTCGTTTTCATGATTATTTTTTCTTTCTAATTTAATACATAAAATATATGTTTCTTCTTTAAAGAAATATGGCTCATCCCCGCTTCCACTCGCACAGAATAAATGAGTAGGAACACCACTTTCATCAAATAAAAGACATGGTCTTTCTAAATTACACTGATGCGATTTATGGCCATCAACCCATGTAATATGACGAGAAATTAACCGAGGAGATTCTCCAAAATAGAAATGCTTACAGTCTTCGCTTTCTGCATATAATAAATCACCATATTCTCCACCAACAGAACCAGTGCAGTCCTTCAATAAAACACAAAAACGTTTCTTATTCTTATCAAACCAAATATATGGATCTTCATATGCACTTCCAGGTTCATCTAATATTGGTTCATCATAATAACGTTCATATGGTCCTTCTGGGTGATTAGCGTGTGCGACACCAACCTTAAGAGGATTACTAGCATCCATTTTGGTATCAAATATTTTTGATTTATAAAGCAAGAAAGTCTCTCCATTATCAAAAATAACAGGAGCCGGATTAGTGGTAATTCCACTATCCCAATAATTACCTTTTCTTGGAAGTAATATTGGCTCGTCTTTTCTAATATATTCTCCATCAATTTTATCTGATATTGCTAAACCAATACGCTTGCTATACCAAGTTGGATAAACCATTTCAGGAGTAATTTCATATTCGTGCTTTGGCGGATCAAAGTCATATGTACAACCCATATAATAAAGATAAAACTTACCATTAAAATATTTAATGGATGGGTTATGAGTGTTCATTCCATCAAAGAACTTTTTTCCTCTTCTTTCAAAGATAACTTTTTCAAATTTATATGGACCTTCTGGATAATCGCTTACCGCCAAAACAATTTGAGAATGAAAAAGCCAATTCCATCCAAAACCAAGTTCTTTTTTCCATCTGGAAACAAACATATAATATTTGTTTTTAACTCTTATAACGGAAGTATCCCAAACATAATAGCCATCAAATTTTAAGGCTATATTTGCTTTTCCTTGTCGGAATTCGCTTTCAACTCTCATGTCGTACCTCAATATTAATATTCATTAAAGGAACCCAAAGGGCTCCTTAATTAGTTTGATATAAGAAGATTAGTCTTCTTTTCTCTTTTTGATGGATAATAATCCAATTCCCGCTAAAGCAAGTGTAGATAAGATAATGCTTGTTGCAGCAATACTACCACCGCATCCACTTGGAGCTGGTTTTACTTTAACAGCAGAAATTTGTTCAATATAAGAATCAACGATTTGTTGTAAGTTATCAGTGTATGTTTGACCATTAATTGTGGATTTGCATTCACTAACCAAATCATTAATAACTTTTTGATTTTCTTCTGTATAATTGTTCATATTCAATTTATTGACATATTCATCAATCTGACTAATAGCATCTGCTTTAGCATTATTTAAAGCGGTATTGAATTGGTTTTGAGCAGCAGTTAATGTTTCGTAATTAGTAACATAAGCTTGTGCTTCCCTGCCAATGGAATTATAAATGTTTAAAGCGTTATTAATTCTTTGTAAAGATGCTTGAGATCCGTCAACCGTTCCAATCTCATTAATCGCATCAATCGCGTGTTGGGCAGAAGCTTTATTTATTTCAACTTCAATTTGCGCTTCAGCGGCTTCTAAGACTGAAAGTTTAGTAACATAACTTGCCTGAGTTGAAGTTAAGTTTTCATACGCCGCTCTCGCTTCCGCAATTCTTCTTGCACATGAATCACTTGAATCAACAGTTCCGATAGCGTCAATTAAAGCATCGACTTTACTAGCAGCATCACGATCTTGTAAATCTTTAAGAGAGGCCTCAGCCGCTACTAAAACGTTATAATTAGTGATTTGTTCTTTTAATTCCTCGCCTAATGCATCATAAGCAGTTCTTGCTGCATTAATAGCGCTTTCACTGTCTAAAGTAACTTCTCCAATTGCGTCAATTTTAGAAATGGTATCATTAACTTTATATGAATTTTCAGCATTCTTATAACTTGCTTTTGCCGCTTCTAAAGTTTCAACATTTCTAACTAAGCTCTTTTGTGCTGCTTCAAGAGCTTGATAAGCAGCATCGGCTTCATCAATCTTGGTTTTACTATCTGGATAAGTAACTTCTCCAATTGCGTTAATTAAATTTTCAACTTCAACAACTTCAGCATATTCTTCCGCTAAAACGATTGGACCAGGATTAATGGTTTCATAATCTTTTGCATAATAGAATGTTCCTTGGAAATGGAGGATATATTTATAAGTAACTCTACTGGTATTATCAATAACACTAAATGTCGCGTTGGTGTCAAATTCAATTTTGTCACCATTTTCAAAATCCCAAGTCGAAGATAAACCATTTGACCAATAAGAGAAACCAAATTGTAATCTGCTAGGATTGGCGAATTCAGTAATTAAAGAATTAACTTTAAATGATTCACCATTTCTACGAGTAATTGTAACATCGTTATTACCAGCAAAACTTCCATCCCATCCTTCTACTCCTTTAGGAGCTTTATCGTTATCTGCAAATTCAACATTAACAGAGAAATAAATACCTTTTGTTTTTGGATTGCTTGGATCATCAAATTGAATCGTCCTTCTGTTATTAAGCGTCCAGCCAGTTTCATAATGTAAATCAACAGTTTCTTCATCAAATACTCTGTATGTAATGTCATAATGGACTGTTAAATCAACACCAGCAGCAGAAGTGACTAAATCACCTTTGACCTCAACTAAATCACCAGGTTTAAAATCATAAGCGTTATTAAGCCAATGACCTACTCCATCATAGAATAATAAGAAATATCTAGTTGCTTCTGGTTTTAATAAGACAGCATCTAATGTAGTAACAGTGCCATCTTTAGAAGTAACTTTTACTCCATCCGCTAATGTATAACGAACAGTCCAATCGTTTGATACCACTAATTCATTTTCAAAACTAGCAAACAAACTTAATGAATAATAATAACCAAGTGGTTCGTCAGCGTTAGGAACCTTTTCTAAATTCATATCAGCAACTGTTTCTTCATCAAAAGTTATTTCAACTGGTTCAGGGAATTTATAAGTGAAATCGACATTAAATGTTACTTGTCTTCCATCAGAATTTCCTAATGCAGTACCTTTGATTTCAAGAGTGTCTCCTGATTTGAAATCATAGAAATTACCAATCCAACTTTCTACTGAGAAAATGAATGAATATTTTCCAGCTTGTGGTTTTGTAAATAATGCTTTAACAACAGTTTCATTACCATCTTTTGTTGTGATTTTAACACCATTAGCAATCGTGTAATTTGTTGCCCAACTGTTAACTGGAATAACAGCATCATCTTCTATAACAAAAACATCGACAAAGAAATACTCGGTTGCAGTTCCTACATTATTATGAGCTGTACTAACACTACTAATATTTGCGTTAGAAAGATCAACGGAGAATGGCTCTTTTCCAGTAATATCAATATTTCCAGTATTATCAATAATTGTGAATTCTAAATCTAATGTAACTTCGGTTTGATAGCTTTCTTTATATGTTTGGGCACCTTGAAGATTAATTTTAGTTCCTTCAGTAAGAACAAAGCCATCTCCCCAATAAGAATTATCAGCCCATGAAGTTGAAAGAATTAAATATTGATTATCCTTCTCTTTAATAAGATTTAAGTCTTTAGTAATTGGTTCTCCATCTTTTGGAGTAATGGTAACTCCATTAATGAAATCATATCCTCTATGATGGTTTAAATCCCACGCCATATTTACCAAAGAATGATCTGTGGTTTTGGTATTAAATCTAATAGCAATATCACCACTAAGACTATCGGCTTTAATATAACTAATATCATCTTTATCGATTGTGTGCTTTTCGACTTCAGTATTAACGAAATAATTATCACCTTGTCTAGTAAAGCTCACGTTATCAAAAATAATTCTAGCATCAACAACACCATCAACTTTTCTTTCAGATGTGCCATTTAAAACAATTTTATCACCATCTTCAACATTGACATCTCCCCAACCATGAATTTGGAAATAATAAGGGCTATAGTATGACATACCCTTAGTACCAACAACACCTTGTTGTCCTGCTCCTGCAATGGTGCCAGTTTTTAAAATGTTTGTATTGGTTGTTTGTTTTATATTGCCTTCTGAGTCATAGATTGTGACATCATTAGTTCCCATGAATCTATTTGTTGAGCCAGAGACATAGGGAATGATGTCTTTGCATTTTGTGCCTTCAGTTCCTTCAATCAAATAGAAATAAATGAATTTAGTTCGGTCCCTACTTGGATCAACATTATCAGGAATGAAATCATCTTGAGTAATTGTGATTGTTGGGACTTCTTCTTCGGCGCGTACTTCTCTTACATTAACGTTTTGAGGCGCTAAAGAGACTAGTGATACCAACGATCCACATAAAAGCGCACCGAAACCAAGTAAACCAAAAAATAGTTTCTTTTTCATATAGTATATTTCCTTTCTTATATAATAATTTTACTTTTTGAAATATTGCTTAACAATAATTAGTTATTGTCAATTTTGTGAAAAAATAACCCTTTTTTGTAATAATTGGGATATTGTGTTTTGTTAACGGTCTCATCAAAGATATAAGTTATGTTCTCATAAGAGCCTAAAATGGTGATTGGAAGAACGAATAACAAATAAATAATGATGACACTGTACTTAATAAAAATAATAGGTATATATCTAAAAGTTAAAACTCCAAAAGTTAAAATATAACTTAATAAAATTGTTGGAAAAAATCTGAAATAAATTACTATCGAATTTTTTAAGGTCATAAAAAATCTATTTGAATATGTCGCGCTTATTAATAAACCAACAAAAGATAAAGGGAATATTAAAGCAAAATTAAATGAAACTGGAATCGTCTTAATATATATATTATTAAAAGAATAAGATAATAAAGTATCCATAATATTAAATAAGGATATAAAGATAGCAATCATGATAAAAGATTTCCAATTTTCTTTAATTCCAGCAATAAAATCTTCCTTAAAAAATATTGGCTCTGAATACACTAATTCTTTGATGATTTTCATAATCCCAGATAAGCCAACAAAGAAAATAACGAAACAAGGAATGGTTAATAACGAGTATATGATTTCAATCGAAAATATTTTTTGATATTCATCTTCAAAATTTTGAGCCACTATGATTGTGATAGAAGAATCGCGATAAACTAAAGCGGCCAAAAGAGGAATAAAGAAAACAATTAAAACAATACCAATCAATAAAAGCAATTTATATCGATGCGCTAAATTATCGAAAAATTGCTTCCTTCTCGTAGATGGAAGATTTGATTCTAAGAAGTCACTTTTGTTTTGAGAGTTATTGTTCTTCATTTGCAATTATATTAACAAAATTAAAGGCGGTTAGATAACTTGAATAGTTAAGCTCACCTATATGAACCGAGTTTTTGATGAAAAAAGCGTAATAATCGTCGTCATATTCCTCACTTTTATAATCGATTAAATAATTTTCTTCGCCTTTTTGATGGACTAATATTCCATATAACCTATTATCTTCACTAACTTGATAAAAGGAAGGATTAGTAATGTGATTAGAAATATATTCACTGCTGAATGAAGCGTAATATCTCATTACTGTTAAATCGTTTATTTTGCTTTTTGGAAGAACAACAATATCACTATTGTCGGTGCCGTATACTTTAAAGCGGTCATCATAGGAAGTCGTTTGTGATTTAACAGAAATAATATTTAATTCTCTTAAATAAGATGGCTTTTCTTTTTCAAGCGCCTCCCTTAATTTTTTTGAATTATTTGATTCAGAAGCAACAAATAACGTTATTGTTTCTTCATTAATTGGCCGATTAATCAAGGTGTAAGCGTAATCAATAATAAAAATTAAAGCGAAACCACTTATGAGATATAAATACCATTCTTTGAAGAATAAACGGAAAATCTTTTTCATAACTTATGAATCTCCGTTAAATAGTGATATCTCGCTTTAATTTCTACTTTATCGCCGATGTTAATAAAAGAATAATCATCTAATATATCAACATAAAAGATAAATGTAGAATCATCTTCTAAAGTTATTTCTAATTCTTTGGCTTCAATTTTTTTATCAACAGTTCGAATATTCGAAAAATTATTAACCACTCCAACATAAGTTTTTTCTTCATATCCTAATATTCTTTTAATAACGTTTTTTCTACTTATAGTGGGATATAGGTCATTACTAATAATATAAATTGTTATCCAAGAAGATATAACCGCAATAAGTGAGGATATTATTTTGAAAATAACAATGTTTTGATCATTAACTAAAATCGCAGTTGGAATAAAGAAAGATAAAAATATAATCCAACAAAAAGTAATAATTACACTATCGATGGTAATTTTTCTTTTTGCAGACTTAATTTCTTTATTCGAAAAAGACATATTAGACTTCCTTAAATAATTCTTGAACAAATGAATCTTCGCTTTTAAGAACTTCCATAGGAGAACCAGAAAACACTAATTGGCCTTTATCAAGGACAAAGATTTTATCTGCTAAAGCGGTTGCTTCTTTAATATTATGAGTAACATATATCGCTGTTGATTGATATTTAGAAATCGTTTGTTTGATTATTAATCTTTCTTTTTCTCTAAATTCGCTCGATATATTACTTAATGGTTCATCAAACAAATAGATATCTGGCCTTTTTACCATCGCTCTAGCGAGAGCGACTCTTTGAAGTTGACCGCCAGAAAGTTCCTTAACTTTTCTTGTATATAAATATTTGATATCGAGTTCTTCAGAAACCTCATCAACAATTTTAATGATTTCTTGTTTTGATGCTCCACGAGACTTAAGTGGAAAAGCGATATTATCAAAAATTGTAAAATGTGGATATAAATTATATTCTTGGTAAACAAAAGCGATATTCCTATCACTAGGATGAATATTTCGATAATCATTTTTATCGACAATAATATCTCCTTTATACGGCTGAAGTCCAGCTATCGCTCTTAATAAAGTGCTCTTCCCACTACCAGAAGGGCCGACAATGACATTAAATTTACCAGTTTCCATTTCTAAAGATAAATCATCTATCGCAACGACAGATGGATTAGATCTTGTTTTTTCATATATTACTGATAAATGTTTAATCTCAATCATAAATTTAAAAATTGTAGCGTTACTTTTTTATTTTGCTACGATGATATAAATTGAAACAAGTTTTAATTAATTTATTTATAAAATAGTGACAACAAATTTATGTGACAAAACAGTGTCATATATTTCAATTCCTGCAACTAAAACAGTTGAACCTGTCACTTGTTTAGAACTAATTGATAGTCTTCCATTTTCAGCGTCATAAGAATATTCAATTAATCCAGTTGTTGCGTCTTTATCTAAGGCTAAAGAGATATCAGCAAGAACAAATTCTCCTTTAAAAGAAACATATAAGTCTTGCTCAAAATTATCTTCGGTAGACATTGTTATTTCATCAGTATCGTAAACTAATGTAGGAGCAATAGTTGAAGGAGTAACGGTAACTGTACAACTACTTACCAAATCTCCAGCAGTGGCACTGATATAAGCACTACCAACTCCACAAGCGTATAGATTTCCATCTTGATCAATCGTGGCAATAGAAGAATTGCTGCTTGCCCAAGAAACAGTCGCATCTGAATTTAATAATGTATATGTCAATTGAGCGGATTCAAATTTTTCAATTGTTAAAGTTTCAACATCAATTGTTAAAGAAGGTTCTTTTTTATCATCTGGTTTATCACTACTATTTTCAGACTTATTACAGCCTGTGATTAAAATAGGTAAAGCAGATAATAAGAATAATGTTTTAGTAAATATATTTTTCATCTTCATCTCTCCTACATTGCACTCCAAGCTGAAATAACTGGGATAATTGATCGACCTTCTGCAGCTTTTGTAACTTTCGCTAATTGGCAATCAGATAAAAGCTTTTTAACCATTTCGTTAACTTGGCTATTAGAGAATTTTCCACGATGATTGTCTAATATCGCAAATTGAGGGAAAATCGATTCAAGAACGATATGTCGATATAAAATGGTATATAAAGCTAAATTAGAAGTTTTAATTTTTTCAATTGCTTTAAAGGCTTCATCACAATATCCTTGCCATCTTTGCAAGATATTTAAAGGCCAGAATTGAGTTTGAGAAACATCTTCATAAATTGTGCCATCTAATTCAGTTGGATAAGTTTGTCTTAAATAAAGCATATATTCTTGAATTTCATAGAACATCTTAAGCATTGGTTCTTTGGCCAAATTGAAATAATTAGTGAAGAAAGATTCAACGATATCACTATATTTAGCATTAACATCATTTAAGGTAACATAATTGAAATATTCTTTAAATTTTCCAAAGCAAGGAACAGCATCATTATCGTGTTGTCCTTCGTTAAAGAGGAACTGTGCACCATTATCGATAATGTATCGATATGTATCAATCATTGTTGTATATGAATTAAATGGATAAATGTAATTACTAAAGTTAGTTTCGTAAATCCAGAAATAAGCATATTTACTTAATGCTTTCCACCCATTAATCGTATCTCTAACAGTGTCATTTCCTTTGCTATAGAAAGATTCTTCATATTTAGCAAAAATAGGAGCGATATAAGGGACGACATGGTCTCGACAAATAACATCTTCATGATTTGGAACCCAAGTTCCATTTTCATCTTTATGAGCACATGGTCTTTCAGAATTTTGATAAGCGAAGAAAGCGAGATTAACTTCTCTTTTGTTCGTATGGTTGATTTCTGCTTGTTCTTCAAGCCACGCTTGTAATTTAACATCTACATCGTTTAAAAGAAGAACCATGGTAGCACTGTCAGCGCCATATTTTTGAATACACTCTAAGCATCCTTCGCATGAACATAATTCTGGGCGATCTTCTTGAGAGAATTGAATTGTACCAACATCGGGATCGATAGTTAATGCTTCTTTAAATTTTTCAAATAATGTATCAACTAAAATATTATATTCATCCTTGTCTCCATGAGCAGTCCAACAAATTTGAGTTTGAGTTTTGTTATACCATTTTGGATGATATGTTTCTGGTTTAGACGAATCTAAATAAACTGATTTAGGAAGCCAAGTAAGAACGTTATGCTGTGTTGGAACATTTTGTTTGTTATAAAATGCTTCCCCCCAATTTAAGAAACCCATTTCATATCTAGCTTGATCGTCAGCTTTATTTGATTGGAATTTATAAGTCATATCTGGAGCTTCGTAAATATCCATATTTGGAAGAGTGGCACCATCTTTTTTATAAATGATGACATCAGCAGCGTAGATTTCATATCCAAAAACTTGATTTAAAAATGTTCGGCATGCATTGACATATCCATATCCTGAATTGCATTGAATAAAAACAGAATTGTCTTTAGTGAGTAAATGATATCCGGCATTGCCAATCGGTTTATCAGTGCTAGTGATGTTAGCGGCAGTTAAAACATCTTTTACATCGATACAAATAATCTTTTTGTTCGCATCATAAGTAAAATTAGTTCCATCATATTCGATAATACTAATAGCGACATCTACTGCTTTTTTGAAATGTCTTTGTAAGAACAAAGCGGCCTTATCTCCCCATTCAGATTCTTTTTCATAAATGATTGAGTATTCGCATTGTCCGTTAGTGATAAAAGGAGTAGAAGATTCAGAAACATTGAATTCATGGAGCATTCCATCAACATAATGAGCTTCAGGTTCTTCAACTGGTTCCCCTTTAATATTTGGGCCGGTATCTTTGCTATTACAAGAAAGTAATGTAGTTGTCGCTACTAAAGTTAATAATGTAGCAAATAACAATTTTTGTTTTTTCATTTTTCTACCCTCCCTTATTTCACAGTGACAATGTAACTAAATAAAGCGACATTACCAGCAGCGTCAAACGCGTTAATATTTACGTAATATTCACCTTTATATTTCGGTACATAAGCATTATTTCCATCGGAAAGGATGGTAATGGATCCTTCTGGAGATCTAATGGTGACATATGTAGAAACTTCTTCAATATTGCCGTTATATTTGATTTCATAATCAGGAACAACAATCTTTTCTCCTAATTGAATACTGGTCTTATAAGAAGAAGTAACGGAAATGCTTAATTCATATTCAATGGAAATACCAACATCATAGCCAGTATTAAGTCTATTTCTTCCGTCGTTAGCCATATAAGAAACGGTATAAACTCCATATTCTTCTAAAATGAATGAATAATGTCTATCGCTTCTCAATTCTTCAATCACCACTCCATCAACATCTTTAGCGTATTCTCCGTTAGGCGCAAAGACTGAAATAGTAGAAGAAACATTAGGGATTAAAACATCAAAGAATAGAGCAATAACAACATCATATTGATAATCTAAATGATAATATCCACCAGTTTCACCAGTGAAATAAACAAGTGGTTTAGAGAAATCAAACGGAATGCTATAAATCGGTTGATTACAAATTCTATTTAACGAGATAGAGGAACCAATATTTGCACCAACTAATGTAATGGTGAGATAAACATAGTGACTCGAGAATCCAGTAAATTCTTCGCCATTATCAAATTTGTCAAAAGCTAATGAACCATTCCCAAGATGAACCACTCCATCAGAATAAGAAATTTCAAACATCTCTTCTTGATTAGAGAACGAGAAATCAAATTTTGTGGAATTATTACCAATAACCATAATGATTTTGTTATCAGGAGATCTTGTTAATCGAATCACTACTCTTTCTTCACTATTGAATTCATCAGTCAAAGTTAATTGTAATTCTTCAAAATTCGAATTAGCGGTTGGAGTTAATTGTAATGACAATAAATTTGCCACTAAAGGATTAATAAATGTCGCTGAGACTTCTCCGCTTTGATCTGCTGATAAAATGGAACGATCTTCATGATTAACATCAATATTTAAACCTTTGGAATCAAAATAGCGGTCAATTTGTAAAATATTGTCAGCCTTGTTAATAATTGTTGGAATTTCATTGATGAATGTTTGTGAACGAGACATATATTTAACAGTGATTATGTCTCCGTTATTATTTACGGTTGGAACGAAATCAGTTCCACTTTTTTGAGTGGTCGTTTTTCCATTCATCGTAATTTCAACATCCGCCAAAACAGTGGAAGCGTTATTTCCGTAATCAACTCCGTATAGAGCAGGTAAATCATACTTATATCCAGAGATGAAATATTTTGGTAATTCAGGATTTGAATAGAAGACTACATCTGAATTATCAACGATATTATATGTAAATGATTTATATGCAGTTTGACCAATATAATCAATGACACTGACACCAAAAATATAACTACCAGTTTCACGTGGAATGAAACACTTACCATCATTTTCAACAGGAGCCCCATTATGCGTCACATTATAGGTGGTTCTTAAAGCACCACTTCCACCAATGACACTGATTTCTGGGAAATAAATAACTTCGCCACGTTTTACTGTTGTAGGAATTTCTCCATCTAAGAAAATGCTGATTGGAATATTACGATCAACAACTTCAATTTCAAGTTCACGTGTAGTAACATTTCCAACCCTATCACTTGCTTCATATTTAATGATATAAGTTCCAGCCTTAGTAGGAACAAAAGCATTGTCTTTAATGGTTACTGAATATCGATTGGTGTCTTTTAGGTAATAAACAGATTTTTTAACTGGAACGACACCAGAGAAATTGTCTTCAGCGGTTACATCAAAAATAGGATAAGAATAACCCACTCTTCCTTTCGGAAGTGTTCCTTCAGGTAATTCAACATTCATTATTGGAGCGATATCGTCTTCAATATTTGTTTGGCTTAAATCTGTATCTAAAATCTGTAAAATATTAAATCTAGCATAATCAGATCCATAATTATCTGCTTCAATTGATAAAGATACTTCTCCAGTGGTAAATCCATCCCACAAATAATTGAAGAATCTCTTACTGTCTAAGTCAGCGATTAAACTATTATTAGCATAAGCAATTTTTGAACTTGAATTATAGGAAAAACTCAACATGTAATCGCCACAATTTCCAGAAGCGTAATTACTGTAATATCCATAAAAACTATGCAAAGTTGGGCATCCATAAGGATCTCCAGCGTGGATGTTGTTACTTCCTTCTAATCCAACGAAAACATCTTGGTTTTGACCTTTAACAGACCAATAAGACCAAGGATATTGCAATCCATCAGGAGAAGCAACCACTTTGACCTTTAATTGGCAGTGAGGATCATTAACATCAGTAAAAGTAAAAATTAATGTACTGAAATCAATATTTGCCACCATCGCAGGGCAAACATAAAGTTGAATGATTTTAGATGTTTCGGTGATATTTTTTAAGTTAAGTGTACGCAAGTAAGTAAAAGTTTCACCTTGCGCTAAAGCGACAAATAAGCCTTCTTTATTATAATTTTGTTCACTCTTTTCATAGGACGCAAATGAGTTTGTTCCAGAAAAAACAAACGACTGATTTTTAACAATAAACGAATAATCTTCAGATAAATATCTTTCACCGCTTCTAGCAGTGTAGTGAACAATATATTTACCCACCATATTTAATTTAACGCTTGTTTCTTTTGTGGCGCTTCCATCAGGAAATTCGACAGAAGAAGAATACGCTAATCCGCTTTTGACCAAAGTAGGAATTTCAATAACTTCGTTTAAATCATAAAATTCATGAAATTCGATTGCGCTAACACTATTTTGACTAACATACTGTGCTTTTATTTCATCAAATGTTGAACCAACAAGTAAAGGGGCAACCCCAACAGCTAATAAAAACGGTAAATGAAATCGCTTAAACATCTTTCTTCCTCCTTAACCTTTAATTCCACCCATTGTTAAATTACCCAATAATTTTCGATGGGTCGCAAGAAACACAATTAAAATAGGAACAAGCATAATAATTGCTGCCGCTAATTTAATTGGAATATATTGTAATTCTTTATCATTTCCGGCTGCCATTTGATGCATACCAACAGCAGCGGTTGGATATGTTGGTAAATAGATAAGTGGAACTGAATAATCGTTCCAGAATTGGATGAAGTTAATTAATAAAACAGTAAAGAACAATGGGGCCGCAAGAGGAATGATAACTTGAACCATCGTTCTAAAATTGCCAGCTCCATCAATTTTAGCAGCTTCGTTATATGCATCAGGTAAATTTCTGAAGAAGTTATAAAACACTAGGAAATATAAGCCCAAGAAATTAGCCTTTAAAATCCACATACCCCAAATTTGGTCATATAAGTTAAAGCGTCTTGCCATTCTAATTTCGGCAGGTAAACTTCCGACAATAGGAATAATCATGACAATGACAACGACAAAATATATGACCTTTGAGAATTTATAGCGATATTTACTTGTTACATAACCAACAATCATTGGAACAATTGTCGCTGCAAAAGCACAACCAATCGCATATAAGAAGCCATATAAGAACATATATGGAAGAGTAACTTGAATCGATTCACTTGTCACAGGGTCAGTAACATCAACGTAAAATCTTCCCAAAGAAAATTCATAATTATCAGTGTAGAAAGAATATGGTAAGCCAATAACATTTTCTCTCCATTCCATAACTGGTTCTTTAAATGAGGCTAAAATCGCCCAAATAAATAAAGTAATTAATGTTAAGCAATATAAGGCTAAGAACACAATAATGACAATAGAAAAGATAGAAACACTACTTTTCTTTTTTGGAGCAAATTTGTCTAAAATACGATCTCTACTTTTCATAATAATTATTTATCTGATGGTCCAAATCTTTCTAACAAGAATTTAGTTAATATTGTTAAAGGAATAGCAACTAAAGAAATAAGAGTGCCAAACGCACATAAAAGAGGATATTGAGCTTGGTTATCTCCCGCTCTTAAGGTTTCGATATATAAGAAGTATCCAATTGTTTGAATAGAAGCATCCGCGCCACCTGGATATAACGAATATAACGCTAATTGGTTAACAAATATCGCTGCAACACTAGTGATTGCAAAAGTTGTTATAGTTGGGAAAATTCCTGGTAAAACAATATGGAAGAACTCCCTAAATTGGTTGCAACCATCAATTTTAGCGGCCTCCACTATTTCATTAGATAATCCGCTCATCGCATTTGAATACATGAGAACAGAAGTACCAAAGCTCATTAAAACATTGTAGAAAATAACAACACCAAATCGAGTGTCTGGATTACTCATCAATCCGCTTATCGTATTGTGGAACCACTGGTTAGAAATAGTAGGAACAGCCTCTTCCATAAAGAAATGGAATATTGTTGCTAAGATAATTGAAGAGATAATTGAAGGCAAGAAGAGAAATACCTTAAATAGGGCGCTTCCTGCTAGTTTTTTGTAAATGAAGTAAGAGAAGAATAACGCTAAAGTTGTACCGATTGAATATGTTAATAAGAAAGCAAGAAACGAATTACCAATCTTAATTAACATTGTTTTGGTAAAGAGTTGATGAAATGCATTACTTAAAGCAGTAATATCAAATGTCGCGTTATTATATTGATCAACGGTTTGAAAAGCAAAGAGTAATGACCTTCCATTAACCCCGATATAGAATATGCAAAATTGTAATACTGGGAACGCCAGCATTACAACGTAGAAGATTAAATCCTTACTGAAAAACTTCTTCCTACTCATATTCCAATTTCAAACTATTTTTATTTAGCTAAATTTTTCCAATAATCACTATAGTAGGCATACATGCCATTATAATATGTAGCTGCGCTCACTTTAGGTAAGGCTTGCCAGACATAATCATTTCTCACACCATCAATTAAAGCGGAATATTGAGAATTATGATGGAACCAGCCGGAATTGAGTTGATAAATTGTTGAACTATTACCTGGGTAGACGATATCGGAATTTTCTTTTAATTCAATTAAGTTTCTACCATAAGCAGTCATTTGCGCTTTATCCTCATCAGTCATTGTGTAATTGAGTGATTTAGGAGTGTTTGTAATTCTTGTGAACGCTCTTAAAGATTCATCAGTATTAGCAAATCTCATGAAATCAAGAAGTAAAGGTGCTTTCCAAGAAGCAACATTACGTTTGACAAACATCAAGGAGAACAAATGATCAAATAAAGTATTTTTATTACTTTCTTCATATCTTTCCATTGTGGCTTTTGGGAAAGGCATAAAGCCAAAGTGACGATTCATTTTTGCGTATGGAGAATTTGGATTTCCACCTGAAAGAGTTTCAGAAGTTGTTTCTGATTCAGCTTCCCACCAAATACCTTCGGATATCATGGCAATATCTTTAGATTTTCCTCTTTTGCTATCTCGATAAGAAATCAAGAATTCATCTTGTGCAGATTTAGCAGAATAAGCACTTGAATCAAGACCGCCACTTCCGTTAGCGCCACGGAAATAATAATTCTTGTTAGATGTTAATTTCTTTAAGAACTCTAATCCGTAATAAAAACCTAAACTCTTATATGCTCTATATCCAGTATCAATGGTCAATGTTTCATCTGGAATAGGAGTAACATTTCCGTTTGAATCAACATTTCCAAGGCGAGAAACTGTGCCAGAGGCTTTGAATTTAGCAACCGTATTATCTTTTCCAGCATAATCCGCTGCAAAAGCATTAACTAATAAGTTCAAATAGTCGTTGGCATTAGCACCGGTTGAAATAAATGGAATGACATCATTTTCAACCATATAATCACATAATTTAAAGAATTCATCATATGTTCTTGGCAGCCCATCATCAAAAGTTCCTTCAACTCCATCTGGACCTGCTGTTTTTTCATCAGTCAAATCTCGAATAAATGGATATTCTGGTGAAATAGGATTTTTGGCAAAATAGAACATGTAGTTATCAAAAACATCAATGTCATATTGAAGTCCAAAATATCCAGCATAGTGAGGAAGAGCGTAATATTTCTTTTCTCCTCCTTCATTTTGATAATAGAAATAATCTTTTTGTTCTTCAGTTAATTTATCTTCGATGGATTTTGTTTCACCATATTCAGTTAAAGGATTCTTAACTGCATCCGTGATATCATAAAGAACCCCGTCTTTTTCATATTTAATTAAATCGTAATAATAGGATTGTTCGGTGAAATAGATTTCATCGACACCACTTAAGATGTTGGCCTTTCTTGAATCAGCTGTGGAACCGATACTGTGGATAATGATTTCAACTCCCTTTTTGCCTTCTTCGTAGCTATCTTCAGCGTGCAAAGATTCAAAACGTGTTTTTAAATCATCAAGCCATTTGCTACCAAATCCTCTCTTGAAGTTATTGATATAAATTTGCGTTTTTGTGACGTCAATTTTGTCTCCAGAAGAGGTAGGACGGCAGCCCACAACAAAACTAGCCGCGGTTAAAGGTAAGACCATACCGATTAAAAATCTTTTTTTCATATATTCAAAACCTCCAAAACTATTGAATCAATCTTTAAATAAATTTAAACAACCAATAATTTAAGTGATAATATTTTACCATTACATTTGTAAAAATGACAATTTGACGCACAATTAAATAAAAATCACAAATCAATGATTAAATTTAGCAACTCAAAATTTGTTAAAAATAGTAATTAAAGAATTTTGTTTTTCTTCTTATTAATTTGAAAAAATAAGTAAATAAGCTTTGCTTATAGATATAAAAAGTGACTTAAAAGACAAAAAGTCGTTTTTCTTCTTTTTAATCATCAACACAATTATTGTTATTTTTTGCGTTTTAGGTGAATAGAAACATATTTTTCAAATGTTCCTCTTGGGGAAATCTTTTTATTAGAAATCGTTTCGACGAATTCATATTCATCAATATTTGGTAGATTAATTTCGTAATTTCTTGTCACTACTTCGTTAAAGAAATTAAGATCCACAAGATTGATATAATAGTCTTCGTTATCTTTGAAAATAATAGATTCGACATATTTTGATGTTTTAACTTTGATTAAAGGATCATAATTATCAAAAATGATGCGTTTAATAATTTCTTTATAGTTAATACGTCCTTCTCCTTCGAGCGGAGCAACAGAATAAATAACTTTCCCTTTGCCATATTTTGCTTCCACTATAGCGGGGTATTCAGTTTTAATTCCCGGTGGATTTGAATGGATGGAAGCATATTTATTCGAGTCATTTGGGTCAGTAAAAGGAACGATTATTTTTGCAGTTACCTCTCCAACATTAAATTTAAATTCCGGTAAATAATATCTTAAAGGAAGAGGATATTTCTCATTAAATTCTTCAAAATATTTTTGATATTTTTCACTTACTGGATAAATATAACTAAATACTTCAGGAAAACCCCTGTCGATAATTGGGTATGGGCTTTCTCGATTGATTTGGCCAATAATTTCTCCATCAAAAAATTCTTTTAATAAACGCTTATCAGCGTAACTTGACAAATAAAGAAGACCTCCATTATTCACATAATCAATAAGTTTCAATCTTTCATTATTATCAAAATTGAATAATGAAGGAGCAAATATCATCTTATATCTATTTAAATTGTTTAGGTGTCCATTTGCGATAATGTGATATGGAATATGATTTTCAATAAGCGTTTTCGACAAATTTATCGCGACTTCTTTATTTGATTTATGTCCCAAATAATCAAATTGGACTCCGCTATCGAAATATATTGCGATTTCTCCAAATAATTCGCCTTTATCCATAAATGGTTCGTATGGGATTTGATAAGAGAATGCTTTTGATAAAGTATCGCTTACTCGATAATCAAGACTTCCATCAGGATCAATCGCATCAATAATTAAGCTTGCCGCATGATGCATCGCGCTTAACATGATCTCGTTTTCGAGTTGGATAAGCGGTTTATTGATTGTGTGTTCCCTTAGTAAATCATTACAGCGGCATGTCATATATTCAAATGGTTGATTATTGGAAATTTGATAATAATATTTACAAACAAAAGAATGGTTATATAAATCTCCATATAAATCTCCACCCGCAAATTCACAGGTTTCATTAATTAGTTCAGTGGAGCCCGCTGTATAATCGCAGCCAATAACTGCCGCAAAATTAAATTCAACAGTTGTGTTTGGAAAATATTTATTTGTCTCTTTTTTAACAAATTGAGTGAATTCCCCCATCCATAATTGTCGAGCTTTTGTAAATCTTAAATATTCTGGATTACTAAAATCAACGATGGTTGGAGGATTAACGCCATATTCTTTTTGATATCTTTTTTGGCAAGATTCGCAATAGCAAGGAAAACTCCAAAATGGCATATCGAAGAATAATCCATCTAAGTTATTATATTCCTCCGCCATTTCTTTGATTTGTTCTTGAACAAATTGACGATATTCACTATTGTTTGGACACGCTAAACCATATCGCTGTCCTCGAGAGCGATAAGTATCGCCATTTTCGTATTTGCATTCCCATTCTGGATGAGAAATGACTGCTTCGTTATTGTAAATTAAAGAATAATAACCAACGACTTTCATGTCGTCTTTTTTACACAAATCAATTAATTCTTTTATCGCATGAGGATGCTTTTGAAAATATTTATGAGTCTTACAAACTTTGCTTGGAAAATAACATAGTCCAGTATGTGCTTGTAAATAAATCATTGGACTTTGTATTTTAGCGTTTTTTAAATAATTAAAATAATCAACAGGAGAAAACCTTGATAAATATAAATCATTATCATCATTAATATGCATATCAACTAGATTTCGACGATATACACCTTTATACCATTTATCCATCTTTCTCTCCTTTTAATATTTAAAGCCAAGCGAATAATTACGCTTGGAAATATTATTTATTTTTGATTTTGACAATCGTGTTCCTTGATATAGTCAATTAATGTATCAACTGTGGTAAAAGCTACACAAGTACAATCGTCCGCTGCGCCATAATAAATTGCTAATTTGCCATTTTCACCAACTAAAACATTTGTTGGGAAAACAACATTTGGAGTGTGACCATTAATTTCATAAGGTTCCTGTGGGGTTAAAATGAAATTTTTGCATTTATATAAGATTTTAGTTGGATCATCTCTATCTAAAATCATCGCGCCCATTGAATAAACATAAGTATTGACGTTATAAAACACTCCATGAATTATGACTAACCACCCTTCATCAGTTTCAATTGGGATTGGTCCTCCGCCACATTTGACATTATTCCAATTTGCCCAACAGTTTCTGGTCAATAATCGGTGATGTCCCCAATATTCCATGTCTTTAGATTCAGAGATGAAAATGTTGCCAAAGAAACTAGAAGCGTTATCACTTGGTCTAGAGAGCATCATGTATTTTCCATTTATTTTTCTAGGAAATAAAGCGCCATTACGGCAGTTCGGTAAGAATGGGTATTCTAATTTTGTAAATGTTTTGAAGTCATCGGTTTTAGCAATGCCAATTGTGACTTCATCAAATTCATCAGCGAAAATAATATAATAACTGCCTTCTAATTCAACAACACGTGGGTCATATGAATATCTATTTTTACTAGCAGGCTTTCCATCTTTATCAACAAATTGAATTGGTGTTTCATCTAATTCAAAATGAAGTGCATCTTTACTACGACCAACATATAAATTAAATTGTGCCGCGTAATTATCGCCTCTAAAAACGCCAACAAATTCTCCATTAAATGGAACAAAACCACTATTGAATGTTCTTTCAATCACACGATTGACATTACGATTGATAATTGGGTTTTTAGAATACCTCCATACCGGTAAAAAATATCCTTCTGGACGTTCTTCCCAAGGTAAATTTTGTACAATTTTTGCATTGAGTACTTTTGCCATAATTTTCTTTCCTTTCAGTCTATTAAATTTGAATTAAAAACGATACTACTTCAAAAGATCATATTTATTAATAGCATCCTTGTATTTTTTAAAATCAAGATCTCGAATATGAGTGTGGAAATGATTGATATATTCTTTTCCAGTTTCATCGACATATTTAATAATTAAGAGAGTACGATAATCCGCTTTTATTGCTTTGACTAATTGAGAAGAATGTCCTTGAGTGGTTACCACTCCTTCATCAATTATTTTCTCATTATTGTAAGCATCGATTATTTGATATTTGAAAGTGTGTGATGTGCTATCCAAAGAAGACCAATATAAATTGAGTTTATTGTTTTCTTCTTCAAGCATAAATAAATTCTTTTGCTGACTGCGTTTAATGTAATAATAAGCATTTTTCTTACGGAAGTAATAATCAACAACCGCATCAGATGGTTGAGGCCACCCATCTAAAAGATTCCACCAAATGATGCCGCCATTACGAGAATAATTCTTTCTCATTCTTTCGATGAAATATTTCATCGCTTCTCCTTGAGAAGCTTGGCTAGCAAATATAAAATCATCTGGATCTTTTAATTCATCCACAAATAACGTTCGAACTTGATTCGCCATTAACATAATTCGATAAGCATATGGAGAATTAATATCATCAACCACACTAGTCGCGTGGGCTAAATATTCTTTTGTCGGAGTTGCTTCTTCAATTAATCTTGTTTTTTCATTAATCTTCATTTTGCCTTCAAATAATGGCCAAGGATTTTTCAAATAAGTGGTTAATGATTCATAATCGTTTAGGCTATGATAACCGGTTTCACTAACAAAATAACATTGAGAATTCGCATAATATTCGCCTTTAAAATAATCTCTTGGTCCCCAGACATGATCTTCTGAAGTCTGTTCATCAACGTGAGCGTAAGCGTATTCATCAAAATATGGTGATGAAGGTAAATATGGTCTTTGGTCATCAAGTTTTTTAAGTAAATTTGGAATAACTTTACGAGTTAAAACATTATTGCCAGGGTTAAACTTATTCCCACCAATCCATCTTGCCGCAGCAATATCGCATTCATTATCACCACTCCATAAGCAAATCGAAGGATGATTTCTTAAATGAGGGACGATATATTCAACTTCTTTTTTGATTTTCTTTTGGAATTCTAAATCGTTTGGATATATTGCACACCCCATCATGAAATCGTGCCAAACAAAGATGCCGCGTTTATCACATTCATCATAAAATTCATCAAGTTCGTAACTTCCACCGCCCCAAATACGAGCGACATTACATCCTAAATCATCGAGAAGATCTACCGCTTTCAGCATTCTTCGCTTATTTAAATGACTAATCGCATCAACTGGAGTCCAGTTTGCGCCAATTAAGAACACTTTTTCTCCGTTAATATGGAATTCAAATTTTCCATTTTCTTCAACATTTGAAGTTCTGAATAATTCAACTTTTCTAATTCCATAATTTATCTTCTTAGTAGCGATAACCTTATTATCCTTATATATTTTAATGATTATTTTATAAAGGTTGGGTTCACCGTAATATTTGATATCCCATAATTTTGGTTTATGAAGTTTTATTTTGTTACTTCTTCTAAAGAAACTATGTGTTTTGCATTTTCCTTCAATCGTATATTCATAATTTTTAATATCATCATTATTTAAAAGGATGTCAAATTTTAATGTCGCAGATTCTTTTGAGATATCGTAACTAGAAATATGGACGTCTTTTATAAGAGGAAGTTTATTAATAAATTCAACATTTTTATATATTCCACCTAGAGGCGTTCTTGGTAATATATCCCAGCCAAAACTATGCGCGCTTTTACGAATATATAAGCCTTCATGATTATATTTCATCGCATAAACTTTATCAGGGTCATATCCATATTTCTTTCCTTCTAAAACACTAGGAAGAATATGAATAATTAATTCATTATTTTCTTTTTTTAAATTATCTAATTCAAATAGATAAGGAATAAACATATTGTCTGTTTTTCCAATAAGTTTTCCATTAACAAAAACTTCACTTATCGTATCTATTCCATTTAGTTTTAATATTTTATGTTTTCTAGTAGAAGAAAAATTCAAAACATAAAACTGATGATAAGATTCATATTTTTGATAATCCCAAATATAAGTGGAATAATATGGATCTTTTTCTTTTCCGTTTTTAAATAGTTCCCATTCAAATAAGGTTGGGATTTTAACGTTATCAAAGTGATCAAAGTGATAAATCAAATTTATTTTTCCGTGATAATCTTTATCATCAGCGTAATATAATTTCCATTTTGGCTCTAACTGAATATCCTTATATCTCATCTCGGAATCATAATAAATATCGTTATAAGATAGGACTTCAACTTTTGGATTTTCAGAATCAAAATCAATTCTTAAATGAGCGACTCCTGCGAGCTCTAAACAATTAAAATTTTTAATAAACTTCAAGTAATGAGAGTGAAGAATTGTGCTGAAAAATAATGTTGCAAAGCCCCCGTGAGCGAATATCGCAATATTTTTTGGGGTTTCTCCTAAAGCTTTGAAATGCTCTCCATCAAATTCAACATTAAGATATTCTTTCATCCATTCTTTCATTGAAGAAAGGACACGGTCCCTTCCTCTTTCATAAAAACAACGATTTTTGAAAACAGGATCGTTATACCAATTTGAATCATCTATTAGTCTATTAATATCATCTTGAATTTCTTGATGAAACATAATCCAATTAAGAACTCTGCCGTTTTCATCTCGATAGCCAACATCTTCAATCGCTTTTTTTTCGCTACACCAATCCTGAACAATATAATCCTTATTTAGTTTTTTACATGTATAGGAAGCAGTTTGTCTCGCTCTTAAAAGGGGAGAAGAAAAAATGAGATCAAAATCAATCTTCGATAAAAATTTGGACACTGCTCTTGCTTGCTTGTGACCAATCTTTGTTAACGGTTGATTTTGAGCTTGGTAATCAGGCTCACCATGGCGAATATAATATATATCCATATATTTCTATACATAAAATTTTACTCTTAATTAGTTAATTTACAAATATCATTATTTGTGATTTTATGCTAAATATTGTCGATTTTTGAAAGTAATTTCGAAATGCGAATAATAAATATTAATATATTATTGGAGAATGTCATGATGCAGTATTTAACTTTTCAAAACATTAAGCAAAATAACCAGATATCAAAAATGATTGATTTCATATCTCAAGAACAATTATTAAACAGAGAAATGTGGTCAAGATTTGTCAGTGTCTTCACCGATAAAGCCGATAACGAAGATGAATATTGGAGAGGCGAATATTGGGGCAAGTGCATGAGAGGTGGCTGTCTTGTTTATCAATTCAATAAATCAAAAGAATTATATGAAGTCTTAAAAGAAGCAGTTATTAAATTATTAAAAACCCAGGATGAATTAGGAAGATTCTCAACCTATAAAGTTGATAATGAATTTAAGTCTTGGGATATTTGGTGCCGAAAATATGTTTTAACTGGTCTATTACATTTTTACGATATTTGTCACGAAGAAGATCTCAAAAAAGTGGTATTAAATGCGTGTATGAGGCACGTTGATTATTTGATATCAAAAATCGGTAATAAACCAGGCCAAATAAGAATAACGGATACGAGTGAATGGTGGCTTGGAGTTAATTCAAGTTCAATATTAGAGGCCATTATTGATTTATATAAAAAAAGCAAAGAAGCCCGTTATTTTGATTTTGCCTCTTATATTGTTTCCGAAGGCGGTATTAGGGATGGAAGCTTAATTGAAGAAGTAAAAAATGGAATCCATCGACCTGTTGAATACCCAGAACAAAAAGCGTACGAAACAATGTCATTTTTCGAAGGAATATTTGAATACGCGAAGCTAACAAACAATGATGAATTAATGAAAATATCTCTTCGTTTCTTTGAAGATGTAAATAAATACGAAATCAGCATCATTGGTAACGCTGGCACTAATGAAGAATGTTTTTCTGACACAGTCATTAATCAATTAACGAAAGAAACAAGATTCATGCAAGAAACTTGCGTGGTTGTTACTTGGATGAGAATCTTAGCGAAATTATATTTCCACACTGGTGATATCAAATATTACGAAAGATTTATTAAAGCCGGATTAAATTCATTCTACGGAAGCATTAATTTTAATAAAGAAAAAGGTTGGGCCTATTTTGCTAAGAAAGATGTCGAACCACTACCATTTGATAGTTATTCTCCTCTTTATTTAAACAGAAGAGGCATTTCTACTGGTGGACATAATTTCTTCAAAGATGGAACAAGTTATGGTTGTTGTGCTTGTATTGGAGCGGCTTCTGCTGGTTTACTTGCAAATTTAAATTATGCAGAAGATGAAAATAATATTTACATTAATGAATATTTTAATTCTGAAGTTAAGGGAAAAGATTTTGAAATCAAGATATCTGGAGATTATTTCTCTTTAGGTGAAGTTGAAATTGAATATAAATCAAATAAACCAATCAAAATAAGAATTCCTCAATGGTCAAAAAAGACCTTAATTAAAATTGATAATGAAGAACATGAACATAAAGAAACTGGATATATATCTCTAGGCAAAGTTGGAAAAGCAATAATCAAATTTGATTTACATATTGAAGTCCACCACTTAAAAGAATATGTCGCTTTAACTTATGGCGACATCACTTTAGGAATCGATAGTGAGTCTAATCCAAACATCGATTTAAAAGAACTTAGTTATTCTCAAATAAGAGATCTAAAATTATGTGAAACAAAATTAGGGGATTTCGTTACTTTGATAGGGAACTTCAATAATCAAAAAGTTATCATCAAAGATTATGCTTCCTGTGGAAAGCACTGGGAAGATCATTCTTTAATATTGACTGCTTGGATTAAAGAATAACGATTTTAAAACTTTCATAAGTTAAAACTTAATGAATTAAAAATAAAATTTTTAGGATTTAATTATTATGTTAAAATAATAAAATCAAATAAGGTTCAATCCTAATGGTGGGAGAAAAAATATGCCTTATCCAATTACTGCAACTTTT
The DNA here is from genome assembly GCA_017635565.1 of Bacilli bacterium. Taxonomy (GTDB): domain Bacteria; phylum Bacillota_I; class Bacilli_A; order RFN20; family CAG-826; genus UBA2450. The sequence goes on along the minus strand of JAGBLE010000022.1, from coordinate 6,865 downwards.
ATCGATGAAATCACTTATGATATCACTCCACAAAATTGGGGTGAAAAAGAATGGATAAAAGATATTGAAAACATGCAAAACGCTGGAATTGATACCTTAGTAATCATGAGGGGCGTTTTTTATGACAAAATCCTATATCCTTCAAAACATTTCAAAGATAAAAAATCAGATTACAAAGATTTCATTGAACTCATATTAAACGAGGCAGATAAGAGAAATATGGACGTATATATAGGACTATATATTTCTAATCTCACTTGGAATGATGGAGATTATGTCACTGAATTAAAAGAAAACGAGTTTTATGTAAGTGAGATTTTAGAAAAATATAATCATCATAAATCGTTCATCGGATGGTATTTGCCTCACGAAGTTGGTCATAACAATTATAATTTTGTTCCTGTTACAACTGGATTAATTGAAATATTGAAGAGAAAATCACCAGAAAAGAAAATTTTCATTTCTCCTTTTTATCGCGATAAGGATATCGATTATCCAGAACCAACCTTATCACCAGAAGAAACATATAAAGAATGGGATGAAATGTTCAAAGTATTTGGAAAAGACATCGATTGTTGTGCTTTCCAAGATGGAACTTGTTCTCTTCAAAATTTAGATAAGTATATGTATCAAACTAAGCTTTTATGTGACAAATATAACATTGAAATGTGGAGTAATATTGAAACTTTTAAAAGGTTAGATGGATTCCCTCCACAAGATTTAGAAACATTAAAAGCAAAAATAGAAATTGCAAAGAAATATTGTAAGAAACTCATTACTTTTGAATTCTCACACTTCTTATCACCTCAATCAATGTATGAAAAAGCGCGTCAATTAAACGCGCAATATCTTGAATATTATAAGTAAGTGATTATAGTCCCCAAATATCGAAATAATCAGTTTTTAGGGAACAATCCGCTTCCTTATATTTATCGATTCCTAATAGCTCACAATCGGATTTAAAGGCAGAACGTAACGCTAATAAATCAGAACTACTATATTTATTACTAAATAAAGTGCACAAAGCAAATCTTGGGAATATTGATTCTGCTAAGATATGTTTTTTTAATGTTTCGTTACTTGTTTTATTGATTGCTACTTCACATAAATTGACCCACGATTTCAACTGATTAAAATCCCATAATCGAGCATCATCAATCTTTTGGCCAACGGTTTTTCTATTATTCGCATATAAAACCGAAACATAATTTGCTTCATCATATTCAAGTCTACTTACCATCTCATTAAAGAAGGTTTTCATTTCGCTTCCGCCCTCCCCATAATAATTAGCAAAGAATTTGTTCACTAATTCATCATAGTTAGAAGTTGGATCATCCATAAATTTAGAATTCAAATATTTTTTTAGTGAAGTGAAGCCAGTTCTTGGTGCATTAATATTATGCTGTCCTTGAGTATAAATTGTATTAACACTCCCAAGGCTAGCCAAATATCTAATTGATTCGGTGGTCGCTTTGAATGAATTTAATGGATATAAATAATATTGAAAATTTGTTTCATATAACCATGTATCAATTCTTGAACACACTGTCGCCCAGCTAGAAAATAACGAACCATATTGCTCATAATTACTATCGCTATTAATTGCTTCAGTGTAATTTGCTTGAATTGGTGCAATAATAACGCCAACGTGATCAGAGCAATTGATTCCAACTGGTGCTTTTTCATAATCGTAATATGCCAAGAAATTTAGGAATATTTCATCTCGATTTGTTTCAGTAATTCGTCCATTAATTATTGAATAAACATCATTTAAAAACTTAACGACTGTACCCGCAATACTTCCACCATAACTATTGCTTGCAGATGTACATGCACTACAGTAACAATGAGATGCGCTATCACCCATACCAAAACATAACGTATTCTTTGATAAATCAGAAGTGTTAGCAAAAATATCAATGATTTTATTAGCAGTTAAATTTACCAATGCGTTATATTCAGAAGCATTTCCTCTAGCGGTATAACAAAGTTGGATATAAGGATCTGTAGCTAAATTCCCAGAAGAATTCAATGAAAACCATGATGGATGGCTATTTTTATATTCGGATGGCTTAATGATTAATGTTGAATTGTGATATCTTTGGCCATTATCAACTGGAACAAGAGGATTTTTATTATTCCAGTTACCGGAATTGTAGTTCAATTCATCCCCATCATGCCAAGTGAAATCTGTATCATCGCACCTTCTATGTTCAAAAGCAGTTGTATGCTCTTCATTTAAATAAGGAATATCGACATTATCCGCTATTAAATCATAGGAATATGTATCTCTCCCATAATGGTCATATCCTAAAGTCTTTTCTAAAAATTTATGTGCTCCTAGCAAATATCCATCTTCGTTATTCGCAAGAAGAAATACATTATTAATATGACTCTTTAATAAATATGTACCCTTAGATGTATCAGCAGTTAAAGTAACTCCAGCTCTACTAGCAATATTTATACAACCAACAAATATTGTGTACTCATCTGAATTGACAACTTCATCATCATTAACAGTGGCAACTGCAATATTTTTTCCAGTTGCTTCAAAAATATGATCTCTAATATGATTAGCAGCATTTAAAGAAGCTGCGTCGTTTTTTGCTTTAATTGAATATTTTAATTCATTATTTTCAATCAAATTATGCGAGTTAGGGTAATACCTCTAAATTTGCAAAGTAACAATTAATTGGATATACGGAGCCATCTTCTTCATCAACAACTGGAGAGAAGAATAAATCAGTACCTGCATAACTATCACTACTAACATCTAATGTGACAACCAACCATTTGTTTCCGCAAACAGAATTTGCAGTATTACTAAAGGCTGGATTTCCATTTTCATCAGTAATACTAGTGACCATGTTTTTTGCCAAATCATTTCCTGCTTCTGTGACTAATTGCCAATGACTAGCTCTGGCAAACGAAGTAATGCTATTACCGGTTGCAACGCCAAAGCAGAAACGCAAACTCCAATATCTGCTAGTAGCTGTAGTAATATAGAGCTTAAATCTAATGGTTGTTCTATTTAACTCACGTGCATTATCGATTAAACCATTAAGACGGACTTGATAATTTTGTGTCCAACCACCTTCTGAAGAATTTGTCTTTACAGCAGTTGTAGTATGAATACAGTTATCAACACCATCGAACGTGACATCTTTTTCATAAACGAAATTGCTGGAAGGTTTTCCGCTCACATTATTATATTGGATTGAATTAACCAAGAAAGCTGGTTTATGACATTTGTGGCATTTAAGTGACGAAGCAAATCCGCCCGAAAAAGAATCAGAATAATCGTGTTCGGCACAACTATCTCTAAACGAAACATCATATAGTTTAAATGTCACACAACCATGTGTCGTACCAAAACGGACGTTTGTAATACTATCAATTGAACTAACATCATATTCTACAGTGACCTTCTTATTCCAAATCGAACTAGCGAGTTTAATGCCTGTTTCTGTTTCGTAAGCTTCAAAATTAGTAGGCAATACAGCAGCGGCCCAACTATATGGATTTTCAGTATAAATTCTTGCACCAAGAGCATCATTGTTAATGTATAAATAGACGTCACTAGCACCATTCCAACCAGTAAAGCCGTTCGCCTTAGAGATCATGAACGTGAATATAATAGTGCTTCTTCCACTTCTAGCAGGGAATGATTTGCCATCAGATCTACCAAGAAGTACAAAATGCCCACCATCTCCTTGACCTGTTGTCCACGAATGTGAACTTGCATCATATGAGGAGCCATCTACAGTAATATAAACAGGAGTCCCATTATCAAGAGGTGCATTTTCATGAGCAAGAGGAGCAGCTTCTAATTCTCTAACAACAACAGAATTGCCGTTAACATATTCAAAAGATGTATGATGTGATTCATAACCGGCAGCTTCTTCATTAGTGACTAATTCGCCTTCAACTTTTTCGCATAGATAAGTAATTTCAATTTTTGATATTGCGGTGTCAGTCGTGAATTCACCTTGAATGCCAAAAAATGATGGTTCATAACCGGCGGCGAATTCAATTTTTCCTGAAGTTGTTGTTTGCTTTGCAACATAATTTGCATCATCAAAATCAATTAATTCATAACCATAGAAAAATGTAAATGAAGCGCTACTTAAACTTGTGTACGAATCAGGACTACCATGATTATAAGCATAAAGTTTAATTGAAGTTATGCCATATAATTCGGTTTTGTTCCAAAATCGTGATTTTCCGCCATTATTTTTGGCGTATCCGCCATCAAAAAATATACACGGATAATCTCCGGAATTTCGAATATCAAAACAAGTAGCACCAAATTCAAGTGTATTTCCTTTTTCGGTTCTAGCAGCAGTTACACTGCTTGCATAATTGCCAGTCCAAGTAGCAGTTCTTGTAATTGAAACTTGATTAACAAGAGTGTTGTCAGATCTTAATTGTAAGAGATTATTACTATCATCTTTTAACATTTGAAAAGAGGCAAGACCAATAGCAAAAACCGATACAATCACTGAAGTATAAGCAAAAATTTTTCTTTTCATAAATCTTTTTCACTTCGATAAAAAGTTAATAATAAGCGATACAAACGATACGCTAAAAACTTAAATTATCGGAGCCTCTCCTTTATTATTTCCATTTTAAGAAGAAGAAGAAGAAGCAAGCACTCAGGAATAGTGAGTGCTAATTCATATAACCTTGTTATATGTCTAAAAAACTTGCTCAAATTATTACTTCTTTTGAATTATAAATTACAAATTATTATGTATGTATCAGACATCAAATATATCGATTTAATGGTATAGAAAGGCACATTTAAAAGTTTTAATTAGTTTTGATACTTTGTATTTTTATGAATAAATTTTAATTAAGATATTAGAAAAGACATATATGATGGGTAAGTTTCTATATTTTTCGAAATGCCAATATTACAGTCTTTTAGTCTAATCAATTTCTTAACATCTTTATATTTTTTTTCGTTATTTAATATTTCATTAGCTGCCTTAGTTCGTCCATCTTTAGCCTTAACCTCAATAAGCACAACTTCATCGTGATGTTGGCTAATAAAATCTATTTCCAAGCCGCTTTCCTTTGAAAAATAGTAAAGTTTTTTGTTGTTTTTTAAATATGCATCTGCAAATGATTCTTCGTAAATGGCACCATTGTAGATGCCCAAATCGCCAATTAAAATGCGACCAGATGTTCCTTCGTCTAATTGAGAAACTAATAATCCAGTATCAGTAAAAAACAATTTAAACACTCCTTGGACCTTATTACCTTCCAATGGAAATTCTGGAATTGTTAAATTGTAACAGCGTTCAACTAAACCATAATCAACAAGCCATTGAATGGCCGATGAATACTTTTCCAGCGAACCTTTTTTATCGATTTTTGATATCATAAATTTCTTGTTTTCCTTTGCTAACTGAGAAGGCAAAGAATCAAAAACTCTATTAATTTGAGCTAGCAAAGTTAAATCTACTTTTTCTTGCTCGTTATCATCCAAGTGTTTGGCAAAATCGTCTTTGTATTCCTCAATCAAATCTCTTTGTTCGCTTCTAACTTGATTCATGTCTCTCGTTGAAATAAATTTCTTAACCACATCAGGAAGGCCACCAACACAAAGATATTCTCTAAAATAATTAGTAAAAGCTTGATGAACAGCTTCATTAATCTGTTCGTTGTTCTTAAAACATTGTTTTACATATTCAATGGTTGATTCATTTATTCCTATTGCCCATAGAAATTCTTCAAAATCCATTGCCTTCATATAGATAGTATGTTCAAATCCAACCGATACTCCACCGGAATATTTTGAATTATAGCCTTTTAACCCAAGCAATGATCCAGTAGCAATGACATCAAACCTGCCATCCTCCATAAAGGATTTAATCGATGCTCTTGCTGCAGAGCACTCTTGTATCTCATCCAATACCAAAACTGTTTTATAGGGCACAAATAATGTGCCTGGTTTATTGGCCGATATATTTGTTATTAAAGAATCAACGTTTAAATTTGTATCAAAACACGCTTTCATATAGCGTTCTTTTTTAAAATCTATTTTAATGACGTTCTTGTAGTTATTTCTCGCAAAAATATCAACAATGTATGATTTCCCAACCTGTCTTAATCCTTTTACAACAAGCGCCTTTCTTTTTATTTTTAAACTTTGTTTCCACAATTCAAACTCGTTAACAATTTTTCTTTTGAACTCCATAATCAGTCTCCTTTTGGGATTTTCCAAGCGAACTTTCAACTATATTATGGGATTTTCCAAGCGAACTTTCAACTATATTATGGGGTTTTCCAAGCGAACTTGATTAAAAACAGGACTGAAAAATGATGTAGAGTGTACTGGTAACCTTAAAGTAGACACACGTGTTTCTTTCTTTAGACACACGAATCAATATTTACATACACCACTATAGTAAAATAGAAACAAAAGGAGGAAATATATGTGGTTCACAGATGATGAAAAGTTAGACATAGGAAGAAGAGTCTATACACACGAGATCAGTAAAGAACAGGCTTGCAAGGAATATGGCATCTCAATTACTACTGTTGTTAACTATGTCAAACTTTATCTTAAAGCTCACAACATTCCAGCCATTCCTGAAGTGATGAACACCAAAGGTGTTGAGATTCCTAATTATCAGGAAATGACTAAAAACGAATTAATTACTGAGCTAATGAAAAAAGACATAGAAATTGCCCGCACAAAAAAAGGGTACAACGTGAAAGCAAACTATTCCGATTTCAAGAGCAATTTAATCTTTTCTTTCAAACCACGTCGAAAACAGCCATCAAAATTGGCTTTTTATTTTTGAGTTGAATAATTACATTGTTGGTTCGATGTATTTTTTGTTTTTGAGAACTG
>JAGBLE010000021.1 GCA_017635565.1 Bacilli bacterium | reverse complement strand
CTGTGTTTCTCATATTTATGGATTACGTTTATTTTTGCTTATTATACATCAATAACTTTACTTTGAATATTCGAAAGTATAGTTAAGGCCTGTTTTGCTTGAAAATATATCAAGAATATATTATTTCTTTTATGTGTAAATTATATACATAACAAGAAAGGAAATTTATATGAAAAAGAAATTAGTCTTAATGACGTCTGCTCTTATGACTATCGGTCTTTTAGCGGGTTGTGGAAATCAACACACTCATGAATGGGGTGACGTTTCCTATACATGGGCTGAAGATAATTCGACATGTACCGCGACAAGAGTCTGTAAAGGCGATGAGAGTCACGTCGAAACTGAAACTGTAGACACAACTAGTGTTGTAGTTACGGAAGCAACATGTGAAGAAAATGGTTTAAAGAGATATACTGCTGATTTCAAAACCAACGAAGCGTTCTTAGATCAAACTAAAGATGTCACTTTAGAAGCTCTTGGCCATGACTATCAATTTGTGGAATTCGTTTGGGAAGGATTTTTTGCTGCAAAAGCTAAATATGTCTGTTCTCATGATGATAGCCACGTTGAACTCCATGATGCACAAGTCGCTGACTTATTAGTAAATCCAGCAACATGTGAAGAAGAAGGCCTTAGAACATGGACCGCTACATATGGGGATCATTCTGAAACCAAAAATCAAACAATTGAAGCTTTAGGTCATACAATGGTTCACGTTGATGCTAAACAAGCAACATGTGAAGAAGACGGCAATATTGAACATTGGCACTGCACAGTTTGCGAGAAGAACTATGAAGATGAATTAGGCACAAAGCCTTTAAATAATGTCGTTACTGAAAAACTTGGCCACGATTGGAATGAACCTACTTATGAGTGGAATGCTGACCACACCGAATGTACTGCAACTAGAACTTGTAAGCGTGACGGAAGCCATAAGGAGAGTGAAACTGTACAAGCAACTCTTGAAGTAACCACTCCTAGCGGATGTACAACAGTTGGTGCTGGCAAAAGAACTGCCACATTTGAAAACGCTGCTTTTGCCACCCAAACAATCGATGTTGTAATTGATGCAAAAGGACATAATTACAAAATCACATACACATGGGCTGACGATTATTCAACCTGTACCGCCAAAGCAATTTGTCAAAATGATAATGAACATGTTTTTGAGGAAACAAAAGCATCATCTTATAAAATCTATGATGATAATGGCGTTATTAAGTGTGGATATTTTGCAGAATTTGATAACGAAATTTTCAATGATGCAAAAGCTGACATCATGATTCTTGAAAAAATTAATGGAGGAGCAGCTTATAGTGTTAAAGCCGCCAATAAAAACATCAAAGGTGCAATCGAAATCCCTGCTAGTTATGATGGTAAGCCAATAACCGATATTTCCGATGATGGATTTAACGGTTGCGGTATAACATCAGTTGTCATCCCTGCTAGCGTAAAATCGCTCAATATCCGTGCTCTTGCAGCATGCACTTCATTAACCACCGTTACGTTTGCCGATGGCTCCCAACTTAACTTAATCGGTCATCAATGCTTTGACGGCTGCAGAAAGCTTAGCACGATCATTTTTGGTGGCACAATCGAGCGTTGGAATAATATTCAGAAAGATTTCTTTTGGGCTGATTCTGTACCTTGTAAGAATATTCAATGTTCAGATGGATTAACCCCATTAGTTAATAACCAACCTTGGTAGAATTATCAGATTTTGAATCATTTAAGACCAACTAAATAAAAAGGCTAAACCGATTAGGCAACTGCTTAGTCGGTTTTTTACCTATATTTTCAATGAGAAATAATTTCAAAACAATTTATGGTAATAACGTTATTAAAACTGATTTTGTTTTCTAAAATTGATTTAAAGCACATTAATGGAATTAAACTTCACAAAAAGCCAGTAAATGTGCTTTTCTTTATGCGCACATAATTGTCTTGTAGTATTTTTTTAGGTTTGTGATAATAAATATGTAGATTTATTCAAGAATAAAATCGCCAAACCCAATATGAAAAGAGATGAATTTAACGATAATAGGGTTAATAACGAAAAAGGCAATTCGTCTTTTGAATTTGGGAATATTCAAAACGTTGAATATACATTTTTTAGTGAAAATAAAATAAAAAATAAAGACGCTAGTAATGATGTTAATATTTCTTCAGAATATGATAACAAAGAAAAAAATCCTGCTTCTATTAAAGTAAGTAGTACTGAAGTTATAAAAAACGGAAACATCTTAACTGGCGCTAAAGTGACTGCAACAACAGTCATTGGCTCAGTAGCAGTTGTTGCTGTAACGGCAGTGTCAACCATTGTTGGAATTAATCTTTATTACAACACTAAGTGTCACGTTCAATACATCGAATCTTACGCTAATTCCATTTTTTATGAAATTGAATTAAGCGATGTTAATAACGACCAAATTTTGGTGTGCTTAGATTCTCCTCTTCTCGGTTATAGTGAGTATCATGAAACCACAGAAGGAATTAATTCTGGATCTTTTGAAGAATTATCGCCTGACACATCATATGTTTTGACAGTTAAAGATGTAACATATAACAATTACATACTTTATGAAAAAGAAATCACAACTTTGTCCGCTAATAGATTAGACGTCAATATTGATGAAGAAGCATATTTTGATGATGGAGTTATCACCTTAACTCTTCTATACGATACAAGCGTTACTAGTTTCTCCAATGTTATGCTTCATCTTGTTGATTCAAATAATGAAGATCATATTTATGAGTTAGCACTGACAGATGAAACTCAAGAAGTCAGTGTATTTGATGCTTCGGGTGCAGACATGATTGAGTTAAGCGACCCGCTTGGTTTTGATTATTATGTTTCTTATTATTTTGAACAAAATGAATTATCTTCTGAAATGAGACACATAGTCTTTACCGAAAAGAAAATAGTGGGAATTAATGAAATTTCATTTACTAACGCAATTAGTTTTGACACTTTGCAAAGCGAAGTAAGCATGGATTACTATGATCCAAACGATCAATTTACTGATTTTGTTTTAACAATTAGTAATGATTACGGAAACGCTGAATTTGAATTAGAGAAAGCCGCTACTTCATATATAACTCTTAGTGATCCTAGCGGAATTATTGATGTCACTTCTGGAGAAATATTTGAATACGAAATCACTTATCTTGATCTTGAGTTCTCAACAAGTGAAAGACTATCTTTCACATCTTCGACTGTGCAATTTTATGATCCAAATGGAGAATCATATATTCATGGCTTTGAATTCATTTCAAGCAATTTAGACACTAAAGAAGTCATAGTCAAATTTGATGCTTTAAACGAAACATTATTATATGAAAACGCTTATTTGGAATTAATTTCATATGAAAGTAATGATGCTATTGGAACTTATCCTCTTAAGTTTAATAATAATCCTCAAATAATTACTTATTCTAATTCAGCAGATTTCAGTGAAACTCATTTCTATTATTCGGTTCATGTCAATCAATACGGGGAAGAATCAGTCTATAAGAGTGGAGTTATTGCTTTTAATTACATCCAAGAAGCTTATTTTGATGGAGATTATTCGATGATAAACGAAAAAATCTATCAATATGACAGAGAAACTGGTTATCTCATGGCTAATTTGCTATTCAATGATCCAAATAATGATTTTGGAGATATTTATTTAAGATACCGAGAATCTGATAGCGCTGAATCAGTGGATGTATTACTTAATAAAGTTAATGGATGTCAGGCTGTACCTACCTCTATTGTCGTTGATGCGACTAAGGTAACTGATATTTATTATTCTTTTGTATCGAAAAAAGATGGAAAAGAAACAATATTAAAAGAACTTGCCGATCCTGTTTCTTTACAAACAAGCGAAGAACTATACGGAATTAGATTAGAATCAACATTGATTGATGAAAATAATCCAGTTATTGATTTAACAATGGTTCACTCAGAAGGTATTGGTAATTCTTATAGCGACGTTGGCCTTGTTATTGAAGGAAGAGAAGAAACAATTACTTTAAGTATTGATTTGACTTCTGGAAATTATAGTAATGGTGAATCTCAATTTACACTTAACTTATCAGATTCGTCGATTTATCAATTAGGAAACAAAGAATCTTTATTTGAAATGCTTAAAACCAACTTTGTTAATGTTGGAATAAGCTACATGATATCTGGAACATCTGATTCAAACTACGTATCGTATATGAGTTCTATAGCATTTTCTATAATATAAATTAATTTTTGGAGGAATTTTTATGGAAGAGAAAAGCACTTTAAAATCAAAAATCGTTTGGTGGGTTGTTTACGCTGTTTTGGCAGTTGGAACCATCTTGGGATTTGTTTTCATGAATCAAATTTGGGGTCCAACATCAGTCTTTGAAAACGTTGTGAGTGATAACCCAGTCATTCAGTACATGTATCACGATTTGATTAGAAATTTGATTAGATCAGTACAGATTATCGTTATCGCTATTGCTTTATGGTATCTTCTTGCTTTATTAGCAAAAATTACATTTAAGACCAAAAAGAGTAGGACTATTTCTAAATTAATCCTCAATTTCTTAAAATGGGTTATTGCTATTGCAACTATCTTCTTTATTTTAGGTGCTTGGGGAGCGGATACAGTATTTATGCTCGCTAGCGCTGGGGTTGTTACTCTTGTCATTGGTCTCGGTTCACAAGCTCTTGTTGCCGACATTTTAGCGGGTATCTTTATTGTTTTTGAAGGAGATTTCCAAGTTGGTGATATTGTTATTATCGATGGATGGAGAGGCGAAGTTATTGAAATCGGTGTTCGAACAACAAAATTGGTTGATGCTGGTGGAAATGTCAAAATCATCAATAATAGCGATATTCGTTCCATTGTTAACCAAACTCAAGAACTTTCAGTTGCGAAATGTTATGTCAGTACTTCTTATAATGACCGCATTGAAAATATTGAAAAAATCATCGCTGATAATTTGGATAACATTAAAGAAAAAATACCAGCAATCGTTGAAGGTCCTTTCTATAAAGGTGTTTCTGAACTTGCCGCCAGTAGTGTTGACTTACTTTTTGTGGCAAAGTGTAAGGAAGCCGATATTTATCAAGTTCAACGCGATTTAAACCGTGAAATCAAGATTTTGTTTGATGACAACAACATCGGAATCCCTTTCCCACAAGTTACTGTTTCTTATGATGAAGGCAGTTCCTCTTCTAAGGTTAGTTCCAAAGTTAAAAAACAAGTTGAAGAATTTGTTGAAGAACAAAAAGATCTATCAAAAGATATTGATGATCGAAAATAATTTTGAAGAATTTTAGTTATTTCTTAATAGTTAAAACTATTAATTAATTCAATTCAAATCATTATTATCTTTAATAAGATATGTGATAAAATTAAAACAAATAAGGAGTTTAATAAGAATTATGTCTAACAGATTTATGTTAAATGAGACCTCATATCATGGTCATGGCGCAATTTTAAATATTGTCCCAGAAATCAAAGCAAGAGGTTTCAAAAATGTTTTGGTTTGTAGTGATGCTTCACTTGTCAAATTTGGAGTTTCCGCGAAAGTAACATCTTTATTAGATGAAGCAAAGATTCCATATACATTATTTAGTGATATTAAACCAAACCCAACCATTGAAAATGTTTTAGCTGGTGTTGACGCTGCTAAAAAATGTCACGCTGATTGTATTGTTGCTATTGGTGGTGGCTCCTCAATGGATACCGCTAAAGCAATTGGAATTATCATTACTAATCCTGAATTCTCAGATGTGAGAAGTTTAGAAGGAGTAGCACCAACCAAACATCCATGTCTTCCAATTATCGCCGTTGCAACAACCGCAGGAACTGCTGCAGAAGTTACAATTAACTATGTTATTACTGATGTTCAAAAGAAGAGAAAATTTGTCTGTGTTGACGTTCATGATATGCCAATCATCGCTGTTGTTGATCCAGATATGATGGCAAGTATGCCAAAGAGTTTAAAAGCTTTCACTGGTATGGATGCTTTAACTCACGCGATTGAAGGATATACAACTAGAGGCGCTTGGGAAATGAGTGATATGTTCCATATTAAAGCCATTGAATTAATCGCTAAAAACTTAAGAAGTTCTGTTGCTGGCGAAGATAAAGGCGGAGAAAATATGGCTCTCGCCCAATATATCGCTGGTATGGGATTCTCTAATGTTGGTTTAGGTATTGACCACGCAATGGCCCACACTTTAAGTGCGTATTACGATGTCCCACACGGCAAAGCATGTGCGATGTTATTACCAATTTCTATGGAATTCAATAAAGAATACACCGGAGAAAAATATCGTGAAATCGCTCGTGTCTTTGGTGTTCCAGGCGTTGATGAGATGTCTCAAGAACAATATCGTGACGCGGCGATTAAAGCTGTCAAACAATTATCTGCTGATGTCGGCATCCCAACGATTTGCGAAGAAATTAAAGAATCTGATTTAGATGCTTTAGCAACTGACGCCTTAAATGATGCTTGCTATCCTGGCAATCCAAGAGAAGCAACACACGCTCAAGTAGTTGAAATGTTTAGACAATTAATGAAATAAGGCTTTAAAAGTAGGACTATAAAGTTCTACTTTTTTTGTGCATGCTATATAATGATATAGATTAACTCGGAGGAAGCTTTTATGAAGCAATATACACTTATCACTGGTGGTGCTAGTGGTCTTGGACTTGGTTTATCCAAATTATTTGCTAAAGATGGAAATAATCTTTTTCTTATTTCTTCTAATCTAAATAATTTATCAGCCGCTAAAGAACAAATTGAAAAAGAATATAATGTTGAGGTGCATATTTTAGCGTTAGATTTATCCAATCCGCAAAATTTCCCAAAAATTAAAGAATATACAGATTCGCACGAAATGCATATTAATAATCTTATTAACTGCGCTGGATTTGGTGACCAGCATGATTTTAAAGATATGGATATAAATCTTCAGCTTAAGATGATTGAATTAAACTGTAATTGTCCACTTTATTTGATGAACACATATATCAATGGAATGATTAAAGAAAATAGTGGTCATATTATGAACATTGGTTCTCTTGCATCATTTTTCCCTGGACCATATATGGTAACTTATCACGCCTCAAAAGCATTTTTGCTTAATATTTCAGAAGGAATTGAAAGAGAATTGAAGGGAACAAATGTTAAGATGACTGTTATTTGTCCTGGACCATTTACTAGTGGATTTGTCGCTAAAGCAGGCAATACATACGCTTTTGAAAAGATTAAACCATTATCTTGTGACAAAGTTGCAGATATTTCATATAAAGCATTTAAGAAGAATAAGTCGCTTAGAGTCATTGGTTTTGGCAATAAAATGTCAATTTTCTTCTCGAGATTTTTCCCAAGGAAATTTGTCACTAATCAAGCCGCTAAAACACTTAAAAAAGATGCTTAATTAAGGAGAAAAAATGAGTAAGGTAGTTCTTATTGGCGGTGGATCCGCGAGTGGTAAAACATTTGTTTTAAACAAGGTTCTTGAAAAGATTCCTGAAAATAAAGTAGCCCATATTTCATTAGATGATTATTATAAAGATTTTTCGGTTCTTCCTTTTGAAGAAAGGACGAAAGTTAATTTTGACCATCCAAAATCATTTGATTGGAAGCTGATGTGTGAACAAATTGAGTCTTTGAAAAAAGGAAATAAAATTGAAAAGCCAATTTATGATTTCGTTACTCATTCAAGAAAAAAAGAAACTGAAATTGTTGAACCAAAAGAATTGATTATTATCGAAGGTATTATGGCATTAGTGAATAAAGAACTCAGATCGATTGGAGATCTCATGGTTTTCATTAGCGCTTCTCGAGAGAGAAGGCTCGTAAGAAGAATTGAACGTGATACGAAAGAAAGGGGAAGAACTTACGAAAGTGTTATTGAACAATATTTTTCTACTGTTCTTCCAATGTATGAAGAAATCATCGCACCAAGCCAATATTACGCCGATTTGATTATTAATAATGATGGATACAGCAAAAAATCTATTGATGTGCTCGTTTCCGTTTTAAACAACATGATGGAGAAAGATAATGAAAAATAAGGGGTTTCTTGCGCTTATTTCAATATTAGGTCTTCTTTTACCTTCTTGTAATAGTGGCGTTCATCATAATATTAACGAATATATTCTTGATTACGAATTAGCGTCTTCTTTTTCTGAATTTAAAATTCTTCAACTGACTGACACTCATATCGGAGATAAAGAAGATCAAGATTTACATTTCCGATTTATGGATTTAACTGTTAATGACGCTAATCCGGATATGATTGTTGTCACCGGTGATTTGTTTACTTTTGCATCTAAATCAACTGCCAAAAGATTCTTTTCTTGGCTTGATAGCAAAGGAAAGCCGTGGACCGTTACCTTTGGTAATCATGATGAACAGTGTTTATTTTCAGTTGATTGGCTGACAAATTATTTAAATAATTATGGCTCTCACTGTTTATTTAAAGATCTCCAGGATGATGATATCCAAGGAAACGCCAATTTTGCGATTAATTTAAAAGTTGGTGGATCAATATTTGAACAATTAATTGTTATGGATACAAACCGATATTATTACGGAAATTATTTTGGATATGATTTTATCCATCAAGACCAAATTGACTGGTATGATTCTTTGATTAATTACACAAAAGATTCATTAAATGGTGGAACTGTGGTGGAATCTTTACTTTTCTATCATATTCCTCTTCCTGAAATAGATGATGCTTATGAAGCAGGGAATTTCATTGCTGATGAAACTGGAAGCATTGGAGTTAAAAGAGAAAAAGCATGTCCTCCAGATTATAATAGTGGATTCTTTAGTCATGTTGTCAATAATGGTTCCACTAAAGCGATGTTTTTTGGACATGATCACCGAAACGATTTTTGTGCTGAATATCAAGGAGTGTGGTTCTCATATGGAACTAATTCCACAAGTTGCTTTTATTACGATGAAGATATGATGGGTGGACAAGTTATAACAATTAAAAATGACCATTCATTATCGATAAGAAGAATTCACCACACTTATAAGGAGGTTTTGTAATATGAAAAAGAATATTGCAATTGCTTCTTTAAGTATTTTGACTATTGCAGGGTCAATATTAGCTTTCTTATCTGGAAATTATCTTTTAAGTGATATTGGTAACTTTAATGGTTTTCCACTTAAAAGTACGATTTTAACATCTTTCCCAATCGTGTTTTTTACTGCTGCGATTGTGGTTATTGTCTTATATGTTTTGCGATTATATCAAAGGCCGAATACATTCAAGAAATTGACTAAATTATATTCAATTATTTTACTTGTTCTAGGTTCTTTAGGCTTAATTACTGATTTATTATGTGGTTTTATTACATATCGCTCATTTACTTCCCCTTATCCATTTAGTGGATATCTCATCGTATTTATGATTCTTAATATTTTACTTATTTGTGGAGCGGTTATTAGTCTCATATTTTTAAGAAAATGTCCTGAAGACCAAGAAACATTTAAAGTGGATGCGAAACATGTTTTCAAGACCATTGGATGGTTTATGTTTATTGGCCTTGTTTTTAATCGGTTAGGTGCTTTCTTATTTATTCCAACATATATTTATTTAAGAAATTTACACTTAACATTTACTTTCTATTTATATTTATTAATGCCTTTATATTTTGGAATTATCAAAGTTTTAAACATCTTAGGAATTGGATTAAATGGAAAGAAATCCATTATTTTGCCAATTATTGGTTTATCATTTGATGTACTTTTATTCTTATCAATTGTAATTATTGGAATGAATAATACAGGAATGATTTCTTCCGTTTCTCCTACAATGCCTATTGAAAGAATTGCGTCTCTTCCTTTAGAAATTATTCTCCATTTTGTTTCGATTACTTCGGTTGGCGTTATTTTACTAGTTAACGCAATTAGAAAACAGAATAAGAATAATTAGAATTTCGAGGTATCAATATGAACATATTGCTTACAAATGATGATGGATATTTCGCGTACGGTATTAATTTATTATATGAACTTCTTTCAAAAGAACATCATGTTGTGATTGTTGCTCCTAAAGAAGTGATGTCAGCTAAATCGGTTTCGATTATCGTTGATCGACCAGTGGAAATAAATAAAATTAATGATCATGTTTTTGCTGTTGGAGGAACACCCGCTGATTGCGTTGCTTTTGGATTATCAAGTTTGAATATAAAATTTGATTTGGTTGTTTCTGGATGTAACCATGGCTTAAATGTTTCATATGACACGATGTATAGCGGGACTATTGGAGCGTGCTTACAGGCTCTCACTTATCGTTTACCTGCAATAGCGGTCAGCGCTGATTGTAATTATGATATAGTGGAAGAAAACTTTTTAAATGTATTCTCTCATATTATTGATAACAATTTATTATCAAAAGAATATCTTTTGAATATTAATTTTCCTCTTTCCGGACCGATTAAGGGAATAAAACTAACACATATTTATTATCGTAAAGCAGCAACGTATTACATTCACAAAGAAGGCAATATTTATCAAGCACTTCGAGATTTAGATGATAAAAATTGCACTGATATCGATAGTGATGTCTACGCTATTTATCACCATTATGTTTCTATATCGAAACTAGGAAAGACTCTCGATTATAACAGCTAATAATTATAAAATTTCACTAATTTTATCTATCAATTTTTCCTTAAACAGAATTATTACAATATTTATATAAATATTTTTTAAAGTATTATATAATAGCAACGGAAAAGGAAGTATAAAACATGCCATTAGTTAATACAAAAGAAATGTTTGAAAAAGCTTACAAAGGCGGATACGCCATTGGAGCTTTTAACTGCAACAATATGGAAATCGTTCAAGCGATTACAGAAGCTGCAAAAGAATGCAACTCACCAGTCATTCTTCAAGTTAGCGCTGGAGCAAGAAAATATGCCAAACCAGTCTACTTAAAGAAAATGGTTGAAGCTGCTGTTGAAGACACTGGTTTACCAATCGTTCTTCACTTAGATCACGGTGCTGATTTTGAAATCTGCAAAGATTGTATCGATGGTGGTTTCACAAGTGTCATGATTGACTGCTCAAGTAAACCATTTGAAGAAAATATCGCCATCACCCGTAAAGTTGTTGAATATGCTCACGCTCATGTTCCATATGTTACAGTTGAAGCTGAACTTGGCACATTAGCAGGTATTGAAGATGATGTTAAAGTTGAACACGGCAACGAATCATACACCAGACCAGAGCAAGTTGAAGAATTTGTTCGTAGAACAGGTGTTGATAGCTTAGCCATTGCTATTGGAACAAGCCATGGTGCTTATAAATTCAGACCAGAACAATGCACAAGAGATCCAAAAACCGGTAGACTTGTCCCACCTCCATTAAGATTCGATATTCTTGAAGAAGTCAGTAAGAGACTTCCAGGATTCCCAATCGTCTTACACGGAAGTAGCTCAGTTAACCAAAAATACGTTGATATTATTAACGCTCATGGTGGAGCTCTTAAAGATGCAGTCGGCGTTCCAGAAGAACAACTTAGACAAGCTGCCAGAATGGCTGTCTGTAAAATTAACATCGATAGCGATCTCCGCTTAGCAATGACTGCTGGTATTAGAGAACATTTCGAAGCTCATCCAGAACATTTTGATCCACGTCAATATATTGGTGATGGTCGTGCTTATGTTAAAGAAATCGTTAAACATAAGATTACCGAAGTTCTCGGAAGTAACGATAAACTCTAATATTAAATAACATTGTTATTTAAAAACTCATCGGAATTTCGATGAGTTTTTTGTTTGAACTAATAGGAATTATCTCGCACACCATTCATCGATTTTATTCATGAATGCAGTGTATTGTGTTTGATCTTTCTCTTCGCTAATTTCAGTGTGATTGGAGTTTTTGAAATAATAGAACTCATGTTCAATGCCTAAGACATTAAGATGATATTCAAGATTTGCATATTGTCCAATTCCAACGACAGAATCTTTTCCAGCGTAGACACAGATAATTGGATATTTTGTTGCGCTTTTATTCATCCAATAAGTGACTGATAACAAATCTTCTCCTCCATCAACTTTTTTCATGGAAACGTAGGCTGGATTAGTTGGATCTGAAATTGTGGATCCATCAGTAGTTGCTGCGTTTACTTGGCTAAGAGAGAATGGAAGTCCACACATTCCGTTAGCAATTTTAAATGTTTGGAATTCATTCCAAGTTGTCGTATCACCAGCGATTTGTAATTCTCCAATATTCGAAGCAAGTTTTTGCGCTTCGATTGCAGTATAAGTAATTCCAGCTTCCAAAACTTCATCTGTTGCGTTTTTGAAACTCATCCAGGAATTTGGTTTGATATCAACAGGTCCAACTGCGTCAACTACAAACTTGATTGGAAGAGGGCATTTATTTCCTCGTGAATAAGAATAAAGCATTGCAAGATGCGCGCCACTAGATGCTCCTCCAATAGCGAATTCAGTTTTAGTAGTGTCAAAGTCTAATTGATCTAACACCGATTTAATTGAGGCAATACAAGCATCAATTTCATCTAAATCTCTGAATATTGATAATGTTGGATCGTCCATTGATCTTTTTAATAATGTGTATTTGATAGTGGCGGTAATATATCCTTTATTTGTTAAATCAAAAATATATGGATTAACATCGGTTTTAAAACCACTAATCCACGCTCCTCCGTGGATAAAAAGAATTAACGTGTGTTTATCAGCTTTTGAAGCGCTTAAAGGAATATATAAATCGTAGTTATTTCCACTTTTTGTGGATGAATAGTCTTCGCCTTGATTGACATTATATTCGTTTTCGTTTTCTCCACCCGTTTTATATGTGTTTTTTATTTTGCCATCAGTGCTATAAGAGATATTTTTGAAACACAATGTGTTTTGAAGTTCATCATTATTAATTTCTTTTCCAGTAACTCCTTCAACAACAACTGCATCTGGATCAACAGTAGGGGTGGTGCTTGGTGGATTGTAGTGATTAATAACTTCAACATCAGCATCATCAAAAAGAGTGCAAGATGAAAGAGAAATTAGACCACCTAAAAGTAATGGTAATAAGATAATTTTCTTTTTCATTATTGAATTGCCTCCTTTGCCGCTGTTCTATTTTGTCTTTTAACACCTGATTTGAAAATTGCGTATATGATTCCAAAAACGATAAGTCCCATAAATATTATTGATGGGATTAAAACATATGTTCTTGGAGCGATAATAAGACTCTTTATTGGTAATCCAAGTCCTGAAACATCTATTTTTGGAAGTAAGATTTTCCCGGCGAATGTAAGCCCAAATCCAAGAACAACTTGTAGAATACCAACAATCCAGAACCAAGGTCCGAATATGGTCCATGGTTTGTTTTTGGAGAAAGTCTTTATCAAAGTGATAACAAATAACAAGACCCAGATACCAGTAAAAACATATAAACCGATATACAATCCTAAACAAACATATGAAACAGCTTGGTAAAAAGCTTGTGGCATAATCGCTAAAACATATGCTTTAAGTAATCTTTTTGAATATTGTTCAGAGTTTTCTGTTGTTTTTTGTTCTAATTCAGCAGGATCAGAGACTTTTCCTTGAAGTTCTTGTTTAAGGTAATCCGCTAAATAGATATAAACGATTTGGCTAATTCTTTTAAGATTATTAGATGAATCCACTAATTTTAACTCAGTTAAAACATTAACGAGATTGTTTTTAATTTCAACTTTCTTTTCTTCTGCGAATCCAGAACTATCGGTCATGCCTGATTCTTCAGCTCTCGCTAATGCTTCATCGACTTGTTCGTAAAGAACATCTGTTAATGTATCAACGGTGGCGCCTACTCTATCCGCTTCGTTATATAAAGCGATGGTGAAATTATCAAAATATACTTCATCCATTCCAACTTCTTCCATAATGGTTTCTGTTGGTGGAATGGAATCCGCTAATTCTGGATGTTCATCAGCGTATTTGGTTCTAGCAGCGTCAACTTGAGTTGTAATTTCGGTTTTAATTGTTTTTTTAAGAGCGGATTTTACTGTGTGTTCGGTAATAAGATTAATTGGTTCGTGTAATGTAGCAACGATTCCTTCAATGTTTTTGTTGATGATGGTGTCGTTAATCACGGTTGTATCTCCATTCATCATTTTTTGAACGCCCGGAAGGTCGAGTTCAAAATTAATTCCGACATGTATGACATCAGTTCCGAGTAAATTGACGATATCGACATCCTCAGTAAAGGATGTTTCTGGCAAAAATTTCGCTACGGAATTAACATCTAAACCAATATTTGATTTAAACGCAAAAGGGGTAGTCGTGTAGACAAGGATTGTAGCGACTGCTGATAAAGCCATGATTATAATATTAAAAATTCTAATAATTGCTTTCATCTGTCTAACCTCTTATATACAATTATATAAAAAAATTGGCCATTTGAAACAAAATAGTTATCTTCTATTTTGAATATGATAAAGTTAGATGTAATGAAAATTATATTTATATGTCACGGCAATATATGCCGTTCTCCTGTTGCAGAGATATTATTAAACGAATTAATAAAAGAGAATGGGCTTGAAAACAAAGTCAATTGCGTTTCTCGTTCAACTTCTTTAGAAGAAATCGGGAATGATATTTATCCACCGATGAAAAGAGTGCTTTTTAATCACGGTGTTGAGTTTAATCGACATTACGCTACTCGAATTACTGAAGAAGAATTTGAGAAAGTCGATTATATTTTTTATATGGACAGAAATAATCTAAACAATTTAGAGAGACTATTTGGTAAATCTAACAAATTTCATTTAATATCTGAATTTAGTGATAATAACGAAGTTGAAGACCCTTGGTATACAGGTAGGTTTGAATACGTTTTTTCTCGAATAGAAAAATATGTTTCTGAAATATATAAAAAAGTGATCGTTTAATTCGATCACTTATTTTCTTGATTCTATAAAGAATTATTCAGCTTTTTCTTCTTTTTGCTCTTCTTTAGCTTCTTCTTTGGCTTTAACTTCTGCTTCTAATTTTTGTTTGGCTTCAACACCTTTTTGGTGAACGGTGTTGATTGCTTTAATAATAATGAAGAGAATAAGAGCCACTAACAAGAAGTTAATAATTGCAGAGATGAATGCGCCCCAATCAATGTAGTTGGTTTTTGCCCAATCAACGACTTTGTTACCGCCATCATCGACAGTATAGACAGCAGTTCCTAAGATTGTTCTAGCACTTTCTAATCCGCTATCTCCTGCGATTAATCCGATGATATAGTTGATGACTGGTTGAAGAATTCCACTGGTTAATGCAGTAACAATAGCGGTGAAGGCGCCACCAATAATGACACCAACGGCCATGTCGAGAACATTTCCACGAGTAATGAATTCTTTAAATTCACCAAAGAAACCTTTTTTATTTGGATCTTTTTTCTTGCACATAATTTTTTCCTTTCGTTTAAATAATAATTCAAACGATTTAATTTTAAAATACTTTTTGATAATGTAAAATCATTATTGGAGAAAATATGATTGATTTACATTTACATTTAGATGGCTCTTTGGCTATTGAAGATTTTAAATTTTTAGCAGAAAAAAATGGTGTTCATCTCGGAAATGATTTCCCTAATAACATATATGTGCCTAATGGGTGTAGGAGTTTAGAAGAATACCTTGAAAGATTTGACCTACCTTTGTCTCTTATGCAAGATGAGTTTTCCATTGCTTATGCGACTAAAAGTCTTGTTGATAGGCTTTATAAATTGGGTTATATATACGCTGAAATAAGGTTTGCTCCTCAACTACACACCAAAAAGGGGATGAGCCAAGAAGACGCTGTTATATCTGTTCTTTCTGGTTTAAAGAGTGCATTAAAAGATAAAAAAGATTTTGATGCTAATATCATTCTTTGTTGCATGAGACAAGCGGATTATTTGACCAATAAAGAAACAATTGAATTAGGAATTAAATACAAAAACAGCAAGGTTGTTGCGGTTGATTTGGCTGGTCCTGAGGCTTACTTAACAGGCGATAATTATTGTTCTTTATTTAATCTTGCACAAGCAAGTGGAACAAATATTACTATCCACGCTGGAGAAGCGTGTGGCAGCGAAGAAGTTCTTATGGCGGTTGATCTGTTACATGCAAAAAGAGTTGGGCACGGCGTTCATTTAAATTTAACGCGAGAAAATATTAGAAAAATGGTGGAGAAAAGAATAAGCTTTGAATTCTGTCCTACAAGCAACCTACAGACAACGTCGCTTCCCGATTATGAACACGTTCCATTTTTAGATTTTGATAAAGTCGGAATTCCAGTAACAATAAATTCTGATAATATGACCGTTTCTAATACGGATGTAATAAAAGAATATCGCCATTTATTTGGTGTTTATAAATTCAAAAAATATGAATTGAAACATTTTTTGACCAATTCGGTTAACGCCGCTTTTATTTCTCAAGAAGAAAAAAACAAGCTTTTGACATTGTTAGACAAAAAGCTTGATTGGTTTTATAACAAAGTAATAGATAGATAACTTTATTTTATATAGTAATCGATAAATAATTTGGCAATCGGATCGTGAAGCGAAGGTTGTGTTTTTCCTCTCCAATTATCAATTTCATTTTGCGAAAGTTCTTTTCCTTGCAAAACATATTTGTCACCTGTTCCTTCAAGGAATTTAAGATTATTAATTCTTTCTGAGGTGAAATATGTTTGTGAAATGGTGAGATTCTCTTTATCAACTGAATCGTTATAGACGACGCACATATCTGTAACCTCATTGCCTCTTCTTCTTTGAAGAGTTGGAACCATTCCTGTTGAATATCCAAGCGTTGGATCTCCTTCTTCACTTAATTTATACAAATTTTTAATTGCTTGATATGAGGCGATTTCTTCTTTTGTTGCAGTTTTAGAATTAACCCAATATTTTTGAATATCAAAAACATATAGAGGGTCATTGACAGTGGTGGTTTTTAAATTCCAGTCATATAAAACCGTTGAACCAAGAAGTGAACAATCACCACATTCAGAACGCATTATGTAAAGATTGAAATCCTTATTATTTCCAATATATGTCTGAAGCGTTTCTTCTTCGAGATAATACATTTTTGGTAAATATGCGTTTTGAAAGAACATCTCTTCAAGGGCTTTTCCTGATTCATCTTTAAAAATGGAACGGGAATTATTGATTCCGTATGTTACTTGTCTAATTAATTGACCTCGATCAAAGAAAGCGATTGATGGCATATCAACCGAAGAAGTGTATAGGCCAAATTTGTCTTCCCTTATGTCGATATCATCTACGTACGTATGTCTAATATCTAAATTATATTTTTTATTAAATTTAACTAAAATTGGTTCAAAATCATCCCAGCATCCACAGCTTCCTGGTTCTTTTGAAATGACCATCACAAAAGATTCTTTCCTCTTGATTTTCCCTTCTAGTTCGAAATAAGTCATCCTTAAAGCATTGCTATATGAATCTAATTGGACTCTTCCGTAATCAATATAAACTTTTCTTTCACTTTGACCATTACATCCGATTAAAGAAAATAAAGCAGGAACAACTAATAATAGTGGGATTTTTTTCTTCATAAATTTCTCTTAATTTTCTTAAGTATAATTCTTAACGGATTTATAGTCAAAAAATTGATAAAAAAATTGCAAAAATTTTTGAAAGAATACTTTTGAAAAAAATATGATGTAATCAATAAAAAATCTTAAATCGACTTTTTTAAAAAACCGCTTGAGAAATCAAGTGAAAAAAATTTGTTTGTTTTTTTGATTTTTTTTATATATATTTTTTGCGAAATATTGAACAAATATTCTCACTCGTTTTTTGAAAGGTTTAGGGATACATTATGGCGAATAAAAACTGTATTATCTCACTTCAAGGTGTAAATAAGACATTCGGTAATAACACTGTTGTCGACAATTTTAACCTTGATATTACTAAGGGTGAATTTGTTACATTCTTAGGACCGTCAGGTTGTGGAAAAACCACAACGCTCCGTATGATCGCAGGCTTCGAGACTCCAACCAGCGGACAAATTTTATTAAATGGTGAGGATATCACCCGAATTCCTCCACACAAAAGACCAATTAATACGGTCTTCCAACGTTATGCATTATTTCCTTACTTGGATGTTTATGATAATGTTGCGTTTGGGTTGAAACTCAAAAAAATTCCTTATGAAGTAACTGATAAAAAGGGTGAAAAAGTTACTAAAATGCGTCATTTAACTCGACAAGAGATTGATGACAAAGTTATGCACGCTCTTAAGATCATTGATTTAGAAGATCTTGAGAATCGTGATATCTCAACCTTATCTGGAGGTCAACAACAACGTGTTGCGATTGCTAGAGCTATCGTTAATGAGCCAGAAATTCTTCTTTTAGATGAACCTCTTGGTGCTCTTGATTTAAAGATGAGAAAAGAAATGCAACTCGAATTGAAAGAGATGCATAAAAAGATAGGTATCACTTTTATTTACGTTACCCACGACCAAGAGGAAGCTCTTACAATGAGCGATACAATCGTGGTTATGAAAGATGGAGTTATTCAACAAATTGGCACTCCAACTGATATTTATAACGAACCTGTTAATGCCTTTGTTGCTAATTTTATTGGTGAAAGCAATATTTATAACGCCACTATGACTGGAAAACTTAAGGTCAAATTCCTCAATCACGTCTTTGATTGTGTTGATGATTTCCAAGTCAATGAAAAAGTTGAAGTTGTTGTTCGTCCTGAAGATGTAATGATGACCGTTATTAGTGGAGAAGCTGACGCAAATAAATTAAAAGGAAAGATTGTTACCAAAATCTTTAAAGGTATTCACTATGAATACGTTATTGCTGTTGGTAAATCTGAAGTCATTGCCCAATCAACCAAGGATTATCCAGTTGATTCATTAGTTTATCTTGATGTTGAACCTGAAAACATCCAAATCATGAAGAAGGATACAACTACAAATATTTATCCAGAAGCTTATCTTGATAAAAACAACAAACTCATCATCTCTGATGCCGAATTTGATGTTGATGTAACTCAATTACTCAAAGGTAGCCATGTCGATGACCAATTGTATTTAATTGGACCTGATGGCAAAAAATATGACTTAGATGACGCTGATGTCGTGGCGACACTTGGCTTTACTGATTTTGAAATTGTCGATGGACACGATAATGGAAACGTTAATGGTGTTGTTGTCGACACAATTTACATCGGTGACCATTATCAAGTTCTTGTGAGAACCCCAGAAGAAGAAGACTTTATTTTTGAAACACAGGATATGTGGAATGAGGGTGATCTTGTTTCTATCAAGGTCAGTCCTGAAAAATTCGTTATCACTTTGAAAGGTGATATTAGTAAATATGAAGTCGAATAAGGTGAAGAGATTCATCTCTTTGCAAAGAAAATATCTTTGCATTCCTTACATTATATTTCTTCTTTTATTCATTATTGTTCCAATTGTTATCATTATTTTTTACGCTTTCACATATGAATTTGTGAATCCGGTGACTAATGAAACATATATTGGATTAAGTCATTTACCTCTCACAAATTTCTTCACTAATTGGAGCAAATGGAATGTTCTGTTTGTTTCCTTATTTATCGCTTTAATTACGACACTTTTATGCCTTCTTATTGGCTTTCCTCTCGCTTTCTTTTTGGCGGATAAGCAAGTCAATAGAAATGCAGTTCTTGTTACTTTATTTATTGCGCCGATGTGGATTAATTTCGTCCTTAGAACTGGTGCGACTCGTGATTTATTAACTTGGTTAGGGATTAATGGTGGTGAGCATCCATATTTAGCAACGATTGTTGGTATGGTTCAAAACTACTTACCATTTGTTATTTTGCCTTTATACACAACAATGACAAAATTGGATAAATCTCAAATTGAGGCCGCTCGTGATTTGGGCGCCAATCCAACACAAGTTTTGTTTAAAAACATTATTCCTCAAGCAGTTCCTGGAATTGTTTCTGCTTGTTTGATGACTTTCATGCCGACGATGTCAAGCTATGTTATTTCCGATGTTCTTTCCGAAGGAAAAATAACATTGTTTGGTAATTATATCGAACTTGAATTTACGAACAAAGCGTGGAATGATGGTTCGTTCATGGCTCTTGTTATGCTTTTATTAATCGCAGTAACAATGGTCATTTCTCAAAAATTCTCTAAGGAAGGAAAGGAGGAAGGCGGAGCATGGTAAAGAAAATTTTTGGTCAATGCTACATTTGGATTATCTTACTCCTCATGTATCTTCCTGTTCTTGTTTTAATTGCGTTCTCATTTACTGAAGCAACTAATGTTGGAGAATGGACTGGTTTTTCATTTAATTTATATCCTCGATTATTTCAAAGCGAAGAAATAATGGTTGCTTTAGGTAATACAGTTCTTATTGCGGTTATTTCTGCTTTATTAGCCACAATTATCGGCTCTTTAGGCGCTGTTGGTGCATATTATTCTAAAAGAAAATGGAGAAACGCGATTGATTTAGCGACTCAAATACCTGTTGTTAATGCTGAAATTGTTGTTGCGTTCTCTTTAACAGTTATGTTCGTTTTCATCGGAAATATTGTTAATGCTTATATTTTCTCTTTCTGGACATTATTGATTGGACATATGTGCTTATCAATTCCGTTTGTTTATATTTCTGTTAAACCAAAATTACAACAAATGGATCCAAGTTTATATGAAGCCGCTCTTGATTTAGGGGCATCCCCATCTCAAGCTTTGGGAAAGGTTATTGTTCCAGAAATTATGCCTGGTGTTTTCTCTGGGTTCATGCTTTCAATCACATTGTCTTTGGATGATTTCATCGTGACTGCGTTTACTCGTGGAAGCGGACTTCTTTCTGGGGATAAGAAGATTGAAACATTATCTACTCTTGTTCAGGCAAAAATCAAAAAAGGACCAATTCCTCCAGAGATGAGGGCTTTGACAACTATCTTATTTATTTTGGTGGTTGTTGCTGTTGTTGGTGTTACTTTCTATAGAAATCACCAATCCAAGAAAGAAAAAGTAAGGAGGGCATTCTAATGAATAAGAAAACGAAGTGGCTCTTACTTTCTCCAATTATTCTTGCCTCTGCAAGTGGATTAACAAGCTGCCATCAAACTTCTGACGCTCTTATTTTGCGTGTCATCAATAGCGAGGATTATATTTATCTTCAAGATCCAACCGATCCTGAATCTTTACCAGACTTGATTAATCAATTTGAAGATAGTGATATCGTTAAAGATTTTTTGAGCAACAATTATCCTCAATATAGCAAAGTCACTGTTGTTTATGATACTAGTGATACAAATGAAACGTTATATAGCGAACTTCAAACTGGTAAATCTAACTATGATTTAATGAATGTTAGTGACTATATGGCGCAAAAAATTGTTGCTTCTCAAATGGCGGTTCCCCTCTATCGCAATGTTGGGGCAAAGGTTGAAGATACTGCTGATTATGGAATGATTGATAATTATCAAAATTATGCATCCGCTAATATTAAGCAAAGGCTTGATCAGATTACTGCTGTTCAAAAAATATATGACTCTAATCAAGGCAAAGTTGTTAATCATCCTGTTCAATTGAAAGATTACGCTGTCGGATATATGTGGGGAACGCTTGGTATTTTATTTAATCCTACATATTCTGCCTTTGCTAACCTTGGAGAAGAACAAGTGATCGAAGATATGCAAGATTTTGGAACTTTGTGGGATTCAAGATACAAAGGCACAATTTCAATTAAAAATTCGATGCGTGATACATATGCTCTTGGAGTTATGCAAACATATCGTGATGATTTTGAAAAATATCAAAGCGATTATTTAGATGCTGTTAAAGCTGCGGAAACTCTTTCTGGCGAAGAAAAAGAAGCAGCAATTGAAGCTGCTACAAGCGAATATCAAGAAAAATTTAGTAAAAAGTTTAATAGTTGCTCTGAGTCTGAAGTTAACGAAGTTCGTGAGACATTAGAAGAACTTAAAAATAATATTTTTGGACTTGAAGTTGATAGTGGAAAACAAGATATCATCACTAAAAAAATTGGTGTTAATCTTGCTTGGAGTGGCGATGCAGTTTATTCAATGGATCAAGGAGAAGATTTAGAACAAGTTAGCGAAGTCGTTGAGCTATGTTACTCGGTTCCTGAACTTGGATCTAACCTTTGGTTTGATGCATGGATTATGCCAAAATGTGACCGTAGTGAAGCTCAATACGAATTAGCACATTTGTTCTTGGATTTTCTTTCTGACCCAGTTAACGCTGCTCAAAACATGGATTACACAGGGTATACTTCTTTTATTGGTGGTGATTCAGTTCTCGAATTAGTTCGTGACTGGTATGATTGCCGCACATATGAGATGTATTTTGAAGAAGAATATTCGATTTATTCGGTTTCAAGCACTAATGAAGTTACTGAGATTACCTATGATGATTTCTTATCTTCTTCTCATGATTCAACCAGAGATAATGACCTTCTTTATTATTACATTCCAACTGGTGAAGAGGGTGAGGATTTCGAAGTTAGTCTTGATGATTTACTAAATGAAGAGACCGGTGGAATTGTTCCGGAGCTTGACGAAAACGATGAGCCTTTAACAAATGAATCTGGTGAAGAAATTCAAAAAACATATGGAAAATTATCCATTGTTGATGGACCGGATAGCGATTTTGAAGAAGTTGATCTTACGTATTTCTTTGATGGTACGTTAGATGAATATGTTAATCCTTCAGATATGCTTTTCTATAGTGATTGCTATTTACCATATACATACATTGATGAAAATGGCGATGAGCAACAAAACATTTCTGTTGGAAGACAATTCTTCTGCCAATATCCAAGCGAAGAAACATTACTTAGATGCGCTGTAATGGAAGATTATGGCGAAAACAATCAATATGTAATGAAGATGTGGGAAAACTTCAAAAGTGATTCGCTTCCAAATTGGGCAATTATTGTATTCATAATAATTCTAGTAATTGGAATAGGATTTATTGCCTTATTGATATTCAATAACTCAATGAAAAAATCACTTAGAAAGAAAAGAATACAAAATAAATAAAATATGCTTGCATGAACCACGTTTGCAGTGATACAATACAAAACGCTGCAGATGTGGTTCCATAGCCAAGTTGGTAAGGCAATTGACTGCAACTCAATCATCGGCGGTTCAAGTCCGTCTGGAACCTCCAAACTTATCGAAAATCAGTAGGCAGCAAAAGTTAAGATTACAGACGATGCGCTAGTAGCTCAGTTGGATAGAGTATCACACTACGAATGTGGGGGTCATGAGTTCGAATCTTATCTAGCGCGCCACAACTCGGGACGTAGCGTAGCTTGGTATCGCGTCAGTTTTGGGAACTGAAGGTCGCAGGTTCAAATCCTGTCGTCCCGACCAGATTTGAATTAATAACAGCCATTGGCTGTTTTAATTTTGCCTGCCCTTCATTCCCAAATACCAAGCAAGCGGATGAGACAATCTCAATAACTGCGATATCGAACAGGTGTATAGAAGGAAAAGTTTTTGCAGATGTATTTGATGTCCTCTTGCATTCTTGGCCAATAGCATTCCACGCTATTTCTTTTATTTACATTCAAGGTTTCACCTTTTAAATATCTTGCCGCAGGCCTTAAGAAAATAGGACCGATATGTAGGTTATCGAATTTATTCCAATTCTTTCTTACAATATATTTTCTTATTTGATGTTTGGTTGCGGTGAATCCAAAGAATGAATCACCATAATAAATAGCGTCAGCGCCGGGAGCTTCTTCAGAAACACCCCTAAAAAGCACTCTTTCGAGAAACGCTTTGATAAATTCGCTACTCTGATTTAATTCTGAATTTGCCTTTCTAATTCGATCTCTTAATTCAATAATTAATTCTGAATATCCTTTTCTTATTTTTCCGGTTCCATCTGTTGTTCCATCACCAAAATGGAATAATAAAATCGTTTCAAGCGTTTCCCTACTGACACCTAAACTCCTTAAAAACGGAATAAAAGAAACTAAGTTTTCACAATGCACAGTTTCTGCAGAGCCGGACTTCATAGACACGTATCGGAAATCATCTCTTATTCTTAAAACGAAGTCAGGTTTAATTAAATCCATCGCGTATGAACACCCGATTACCTCTTCAGGATCAACTACTCCATAAATGTATTGAATCATTTGCTGGATGTTTGGTGATAGATCCTTATATTTTTTACCATTGATGAGTTGAATCATCTCATCTTCGTATAAACGGCCTTTATTCATTTTTGTATCCTCCTTTTATGCAATTGAGAGAAAAAGGCCCCTCATTTAATAAATAGAGGAAGAAAATTGCATTTTTTGAAAAATTTTTTTTCGAATTTTTAGTTAATTCAGAGAATTAAAAAAGAGAAGATTTTTATTTCTCCCCTTCATTATCATCATTTTGAGTTTTTTCAATTTCTTTATCTACTGTTTCGGCTGTTTCTTCTTTCTTTTCTTTTTCAAGCTCCTCTTCTTCAATTGCCTGGAGAATTAATGGGATAGGCTTGTAGTAGTGGTAAATGCCTTGGAAGACATAAATGATCGAAATTAAGAAAAATACAACAGGGACTCCGATTTGATAATATTCATATGGACGAGGCATAACAAACCCAGCAATATCATACGCAAATAAATAAATTGCTACTGGAAGCATCATTGTTTTGTCGAGAAGGCTATTATTTCTTCTTCTTTTTTGATTGAGGAGTGTCCAAAAGAAATCAAACGTTATCCATGTAGCGCCCACTAATGTGATTATTTTGAAAATTAATTGGAATCTCTCACTAAGATTAATAACTTTAATCAGTTCTAAAAGTCCAAGAACCAAAAAGATAATTGCAATAATAATGAGTTCGCCAGAATAAATGAGCTTATTTTTCTTTTCAATAGTCATAGTACGTTACCTCTAAAATCAAACTAAACTTGAATCATTCATGACTATTTTAGCAAAAAAGAAAAATAGTCTCATATTTCTTTGAGAGAAAATAGAAATCGTGCAATAATATTGCATAGGACAAGGATATGCCAATTTGTAAAAAGTGCCATTCAAGAATTGATAAATTCAATAAAGACAGATGCCCAATCTGTGGCGCTGAAAACCCTTTTGATGGAGTGAGCAGTGACACAATTGAAATCACAACAAATATCAATACCGCAAATGTCGAAACTGAATTTAACCCAAAAAAGAAAAGCATCTTACTAGCGTTATTCATTTCTTTGGGTATTTTTGGGATTCCATTTTTTTACATTAACAAAATTAAAACAGGAATTATTTACGCTTTAGCTAACATTTCATTATTAGTGGCGTTGATTGTTTTGCTCATTTTCCTTTCTCCTCTTGATCATTGGGTTATTATTCTCGTTTCACTATTATTATTCATATTTGTTAATTCTCTAACAGGCTTATATTTTTATAACAAAGACAATCTAAAAGATGGTCGTGGAGTCTTTTTAAATTAATATGCAAAGATATTTTGCGCATATTCAAAATAATCAAGTCATCTTGTCAAAAGATGATGTTTTTCATTTAACAAAAGTAATGAGAGCAAAATGTGGAGAAGAGATAGAAGTTGTTGATGAGAAATCACAAGCCTATCTAGCGATTATTAAAGAAATAAACCCATTAAAAATCGAAATCCAAGAGCCTATATTAAAAAATAATGAACTCCCAAGCGAAGTGACTCTTTTCTTTGCCTTAGCTAAATCAGACAAAATTGATTTTGTTATTCAAAAAGCCACTGAATTAGGAGCAAAAAAAGTGGTGCTTTTTCAGGGAAAAAGATCAATAGTAAAATTCACTGAAGAAGACTTCAAAAGAAAATTAGTGAGATATCAAAGTATCGCTAAAGAAGCTTCCGAACAGTGTCATCGCGAACAGATTCCAAGTATTGAATTTGCTAAAACAATAAATGATATTACTCCCCATCTTTGTGAATTGAATTTATTTGCTTATGAACTAAGTGCAGGAAAAACAGGACAATTAACTAATATTTTGGATAAAAAATATCAATCTATATCAGTTATCATTGGCCCTGAAGGTGGATTTAGTTCTGAAGAAGCAAATGAACTCAATAACATGGGATTTACTAATATATCGCTCGGTAAAAGGATTTTACGATGTGAAACAGCAGCAGTGTATGCCTTAAGCGTCATATCGTGTATGTTAGAAAAATAATATGAAAAGCTATGTAACTATTTCTTTGGGGTGTAAGGTTAACTCGTATGAAGTTAGTGCTTTAGTGTCCCGTTTGAAAGAACTAGGATATGTCGAAAACAATATTAATCCCACTGTTGCAATTATCAATACTTGTTCAGTGACAAGCACCGCTGATCAAAAATCAAGACAACATATTCGAAAATTAATTACCAATTATCCAAATTCAATTGTTGCGGTAATGGGTTGTTATTCTCAAGGACAACACGAATTTATTGCAAAAGAAATAAGGCCAAATATTGTTACAGGGACTTCTAATAGGGATAAATTAGTCGATTTAATAGAAAATTATCAAGCTGGAAATACGATTGATATCACAGATAATTCGCCAAGACTCTTTGATAAATATGAAGAACTTGGAATAACAAATCATTCTGAAAACGTTAGAGCGTATTTAAAAATTCAAGATGGGTGTGATAACTTTTGTAGTTATTGCTTAATACCTTTTAGAAGAGGAAAAGCGAGGAGCAGAAGTCATCAAAACATTTTAAAAGAGGCTAATTATCTTGTTGAGAGTGGATATAAAGAAATAGTGTTAACCGGAATTCATGTCGGAGGATATGGAAAAGATTTAGAAAACGAATCGTTTTCCTCTTTAGTGCAAGACATCGTCGATATAAAAGATTTATATAGGTTAAGAATTTCTTCAATCGAGGAAAGCGAAATCGATGAAAAGTTAATCGAACTTATTAATACGAGAAATAATCTCGCTAATCATTTTCATATTCCACTTCAATCAGGAAGCGATACCGTTTTAAAAAGAATGAATCGAAAGTATAACAAGGAACAATTTTTTAATAAAATAAGCGAAATCAAAAAAGCTTGTCCGAATGTTGCCCTAACAACAGATGTAATAGTAGGTTTTCCAGGAGAAAGTGAAGATGAATTTTTGGAATCATATGAATTTATAAAAAAATGTGGTTTCAATATGTTACATGTCTTCCCGTTTTCTTCAAGGGAAGGTACCTTAGCGAGTCGAATGCCTAATCATGTTGATCCAAAAATAAAAAAAGAAAGGACATTGAAATTAATTGAATTATCAAATTCCCTTTGGGAAGAATATACGAATCAATTCGTCGGAAAAGAAGTGGAAGTTTTGATTGAACAATACGATGAGAAAAACCACTTAAACATTGGTCATACTTCCAATTACATTGAAGTTAAGATTCAAGATTTTGAAAATAATGTTGGAAAAATAGTAAAAACAATTTATAAAAAGTAAGATACAATCAAGTTAAATTTAGTTTTTTTAGAAAATGTCCAAAAAATATTGAAAACGTTTCATAAAATGAAATATAATTACTCTCGACAATTTAGGAGGAAAACCAAATGGCAGTCCCACAAAGAAGAATTAGTAAAACACGTAAAAGAATGAGAAGAACTCATTTCAAACTCAACGTTGAAGGCTTAGTCACTTGCCCAAACTGTGGTGAAATGATCAAATCCCATCACGTTTGCCCAAAATGTGGATATTACGCTGGTAAAGCACAATACTTAGATGGCAAATTAGTTAAAGAAGAAAAGAAAGCTCCTGCAAAAAAAGCAGCAAGCAAAAAAACAACTAAAAAAGCCACTCAAGAAGAGGCAAAGTAATAAGGTCGTTTAGACCTTTTTATTTTGTTGTTTCGTTTGATATAATGATTTAGTAAAGGGGTAAAAATATGTCCTACAATAAATTAATTGATCACACTTTATTAAAGCAAGATGCCACACCAGAACAAATCGTAAAATTATGTGAAGAAGCTAAACAGTATGATTTTATGTCTGTGTGCGTTAATCCTTCTTATGTTCCTTTAGCAGCTGAATGTTTAAAAGGAAGCGATGTTAAAGTATGCACAGTTATTGGATTTCCACTCGGAATGAATTTAACAAAAACAAAAATACAAGAAGCGGAATTATGCATCCGTCAAGGAGCAACCGAAATCGATATGGTCATCAATGTTGGAATGCTTAAAGCAGGACACGATGATTATGTAAAAGAAGAAATCAAGCTTCTTAAAGAAGTTGCTGGGAAATTAGTTCTAAAAGTCATCATTGAAACTTGTTTATTAACTGATGAAGAAAAAGTAAGAGCGTGCCTTTTAGCAAAAGAAGCAGGCGCTGATTTTGTAAAAACTTCAACAGGTTTTTCTACAGGAGGAGCTACTGTTCACGATGTTAAACTCATGAGAGAAACAGTAGGTCCAAATATGGGAGTTAAAGCTAGTGGAGGAGTAAGAACTCATGAAGACCTTCTTGCAATGGTCGAAGCAGGCGCTAGCCGTATCGGAACCTCTAACGGAACAAAAATTATCTAAAATAATGAATAGAGAAGGTAAATTCATAAAACCTTCTTTTATTTTGAAATAAATGTTGAAAAAATAGTTGCATAATTTATTAACTTACTAGTATGATATTAAAAGCGCAATCGCAAGGAGGTGAATATCATGCCAAAAGTAGTCGTTCGTGAAAATGAATCTTTAGATGACGCACTTCGTCGTTTTAAACGCCAAGTGAATAAAGCTGGTACGATCCAAGAAGCGAAGAAAAGAGAATTCTACCTTAAACCAGGTTTAAAGAGAAAACTCAAATCTGAAAACGCTAGACGTAAAAACCGCAAGTAATTCAGTACTTCAGGTTGACGTCTGATATCGCGGAGTAGAGCAGTGGTAGCTCGTCAGGCCCATAACCTGAAGGTCGATGTGTTCAAATCCATCCTCCGCAACCATTCGTCAAGGGTGGCGAATCTGAACCAAAAATTCGGATTTGCTTAATATAAGCAAAAAATAACGGTCAAAAATGGCCGTTATTTTTATACCATTCATCTTCTTTTTCTGATGGACTTAAGCCGCCATTATAAGTGTGAACCCTTCCAAAATTATAAAAATTAAAATATCTTTCTAAATATTCTTTTGCTATT
>JAGBLE010000020.1 GCA_017635565.1 Bacilli bacterium | reverse complement strand
TTATCTGTTGACTCTGAACATCCTGGCTATGCGCACCGCTACTACAAGATTAAATTAAAAGCGTTTGACGCATTGACTAATCAAGAAGTCGTCATTACTGCGAGAGGTTTTGACGCGATTGTTTTGCAACATGAATATGATCATCTCGATGGTTTATTCTTCTATGACCGTATTGACAAAAATAAACCAAATGTTCAACTTATGAACGAAGAACTTATCTAGTTTTATTATTATTTGCTATAATAATTTAAGATTTCAAACATAATAATGAAAGGAGCCGCTATGGATAAGACTATTTCTATGCCAATTTCTATCTATGCCCTTGGTGGACTTGGTGAAGTTGGTAAAAACATGTACTGCATTGAAAATGAAGAAACAATTATCATCATCGACTGTGGTGTGCGTTTTCCTGGTGTTGAATTCCCAGGTATTGACTACGTTGTCCCAGATTTTACACATTTGAAAAACAATCGTAATAAAGTAAAGGCCTTATTTATCACGCATGGCCATGAAGACCATATCGGTGGTATTCCTTTCTTAATTCAAAGTTTAAATATCCCTGTGATTTATGCTCCTAGATTAGCGGCCGCTCTTATTAGAAATAAGATGGAAGAAAGTCGTATGTCTGATAGACTTCCACTTGTGGAATATGTTGATGATACTGTCGTTAATGTTGGTAACTTTAAAGTTTCTTTCTTTAGAGTGACTCACTCCATCCCAGATTCATTTGGTATTGTTGTGGATACTCCTGAAGGTAGAATTGTTACCACTGGTGACTTTAAAGTGGACTTAACACCAATTGGTCCGGATATCAATCTCACCAAGATGGCTAAATTAGGTCAAGAAGGCGTTGATTTATTATTAAGTGACTCCACTAACGCAGAAAATGAAGGCTATACACCTAGTGAAAAGAATGTTTTAGATGCCATCGATGATGTCTTTTCTAAAGCGGCTGGTAGACTTATTGTTTCTACCTTTTCTTCTAACATTTCCCGTATTCAACAAATCTGTGAAGTTGCCGCTAAATATAACCGTAAGATTGTAATTATCGGTAGAAGTATGGAAAAAGCCATGGATATCTCCCGTAGTTATGGCTATATCAAAATTCCTGACGATATGATTATCGAACCTGATAAGATTAAAGACTTTAAGAGTAATCAAATCGTGGTTATTTGTACCGGTTCACAAGGTGAACCAATGGCCGCTTTAAGTAGGATTGCTAATGGCGAACATAAAGACATCCATATCGCTCCTGGTGATACTGTTGTCTTCTCTAGTTCTGCGATTCCTGGTAACGGCATTATGATTGACCACGTTGTTAACCAATTAACAAGATGTGGCGCGGATGTTGTTACTAACTCTATTCTTAATGATATCCACTCCTCTGGTCACCCATCTAAACAAGAATTAAGATTAGTCTTAAAACTA
This sequence comes from Bacilli bacterium, assembly GCA_017635565.1. GTDB lineage: Bacteria > Bacillota_I > Bacilli_A > RFN20 > CAG-826 > UBA2450. The sequence goes on along the minus strand of JAGBLE010000020.1, from coordinate 41,000 downwards.
TTTAAACCTAAATATTTCATGCCAATGCATGGTGAATATAGAATGCTTTTAATCCATTCTAAGATCGCTAGTGAAGTTGGTATTCCAGAAGACCATAGTTTCGTTTTAGATAATGGGGACTGCTTAACTTTATCTAAAGGTAAGATTTCTCGTGGTTATCCTGTAGAACATGGTAATACATATATTGATGGTAAAGATATTAAGGGTTTAGCCGACGCTGTTATGGCGGATAGACGCATTTTAACTGGTAATGGTATGGTTATTGTTACCATCACCATTGATTCCCGTAATAACCAATTAATTGAAGCTCCACTATTTGTGTTAAAGGGTGTTGTTGCTTCTCACAGTAAGCGTAATACCAATGCATGCGCCAAATTAGTGGAAAAAGGTATTAAAGAAAAACTCTTAACAAAGACCTCTTTTGCGGAGCTTAAGAGCATTATTAAAGATATTACAGATAGTTATTTCTCTGCTTTAACGCATTCTCATCCAATGATTATCCCTGTAATTCTTACAAAGAATTAAAATGATTATTTTAGCGAGTGCATCACCAAGAAGAAAAGAATTAATGAGGAAAGAAATTTCCTCTTCTTTTGTGGTCATTGTGCCACATATTGATGAATCATTGTCCTTTAAGAAATACAGCGATGTAAAAGATATTGTTAAAGACATTTCTTTACGTAAATGTTTAGAAGTAGCGAAAGATCATCAAGATGATTTAGTCATTGCCGCGGACACTGTTGTGGTCTTAGGTAATGAGATTATTGGTAAACCAAAAGATAAAGAAGATGCCTATAAGATTTTAAGAGAATTATCAGGCAAAGAGCATCACGTGTTCACTGGTTACGCTCTTAAGCAAGGCGATAAACTAGTGCAAGGTATCGCTATTAGTAGTGTTTTCTTCAATGAATTAAGTGATGAATTAATTAATGCTTATATCGCGACTGGTTCCCCTATGGACAAAGCGGGAGCGTATGGCTTACAAGATAACGATAAGAAATTCCCATTAGTTAAAAAAACCAGTGGGAGTATCAATAACATTATTGGTTTTCCCACTGAGCAGATTTTAATTGATTTAAAGAATTTTATTCTTTAATAGAGTTAGAAATTGTTTCCGCGATATCAACCGCATTATTATTAATCACCAAGGTGACTTTATTAGACATTACTAGGACACTATTGACCCCAAGGCTTGTGAGCTTCTCGCGGTCAATTTTTTCTTTATCTTTTAAGGAAAGATTAATGCGAGAACCAATCGCAGAAACACTATTGATGTTATCCTTACCACCTAAGGCACTTAGCCAAGCGGATTCATCCACAATTGGGTTCTTTTTTCTTTTGCCAAAAAAGATGACTAAGAACACTAAAATTGCGACTAGGACTAAACATCCTGCGACGATGAGTACAACAGCGTATGTTGGTAAAGTTGTGTTATTTAATAAATTGAATTTCATAACCTTATGATATAATAGTCTAAAAGTTTGGAAAAAGAAATGATAAAGACACAAAAAGAATACGAGACAAGATTAATGTTAACAGAGGAACAATACTTTTTTATTGTGACTTATTATATGAACATTCAACCTAATAAACATTTCTTACAAAACACTAACCACTACTTTGATACTGATGACTTATATTTAAGAGATCATCATATGACTTTAAGAGTGAGAATTATCAACGATGTTAAAAGTGAACTCACATTAAAGATTAAAGGTAAAAACGGTGACGATGAAATAACTGATGGTTTAAGTCCAAAAGAACAAGAACTATTACTTGAACAAAATATTTTCCCATATGGACAAGTGAGAAATCGTTTAATGCTTTTACCCTATCCATTAGACAAATATCATCGTATTACTTCTTTATATAATAGACGTTTAGAAATTGAATTTGATGATTACACCCTAGTGGTTGATAAAAATACATATGAAGATGAAGTCGATTATAATTTAGAAATTGAATCTAAACTTGGTATTGATCACGCAAAAGAACTTTTAATCGAATACGCGAAAAAGTTTAACTTAACTCTTTCTAAAGAAAAATATATTGGTAAAGCCAGACGCGCTATTGCGGCGACATTAAAAAAGCTTAATAACAATTAAGCCTCTTCAACATCTGAGTGACCACATGTCTCATATTGTGGACAGTTATCGTTTTTACATGCCCATTCCGCTAAGCGACGAGCGTGAGGAATGAAAGATCTTATCTCATCTGGGTTGTAACCTACTTGAATTCGATGGTCATCAACGATAATTGGTCTTTTTAAAACGGACGGATTTTCTTTAATAAAAGTAATTAATTGTTTGACTGTCATGGAATCGATGTCTAAATCGTTTTCTTTAACAATCTTGCTTTTAGTGGAAATGATATCTTCAGTACCATTTTCACTCTTCATTAAAATATCAGTTAATTCTTGTTCATTAAGAGTCGCAACGAAAATATTCTTTTCAATAAATGGGATGTTTTGATCCATGAACCATTTTTTGACTTTGCGACATGAACTACAAGAAGGAGAAGTGTAAATTTTTATCATACGTTGATAGTATAACGATTTTCTTCAAGAAAACAAATAATATATATTTGAAATTAGTCTCGTATAAGACTAAACTAGATAAGCAAGGCGGATAATATTATGGCAGAACGTATATTAACTGGTATTAAACCAACTGGACAATTAACATTAGGCAATTATATTGCGGTTTTAAAGAATTTAAAAAAGACTATGGAACGCGGCGAATGTTTTATCTTTATCGCTGACCTCCATGCTTTAACTTTGCCAATTGATCCAGAAGTATTAAGACAAAATTCTATCGACTTAGCAGCTTTCTATTTAGCGGCGGGTCTTGATCCAAATAAGAGCGCAATGTTCTTACAAAGTAGCGTCTCCGCGCATGCAGAGCTTAACGCTATTATGCAAAACTATTTGTACATGGGCGAGTTATCACGTATGACGCAGTTCAAAGATAAATCCGCTAAATTAAAAGAAAACGCGATTGGTTTAGGTTTGTTTGCTTATCCAGTCTTAATGGCGTGTGATATTGTCCTATATGACGCTAATATCATCCCTGTTGGTGAAGACCAAGTTCAACACATTGAGCTAACACGTGACCTAGTTAACCGCTTCAACAACCGTTATGGTGAACTATTAACAATGCCAAAAGCGGAACTCCGCAAAGTCGGTAAAAGAATCATGTCTTTAAGTGACCCAACAGTCAAAATGAGTAAGTCAGACCCTAAGGGCGATGTCTTCCTTAAAGATGAACCAGCTGTCATCCGTAAAAAGATTATGTCCGCGGTTACTGATATGGGTTGTGAAGTCAAATATGACCCAGAAAATAAACCAGGTATCTCTAACTTAATTCAAATCTATTGCTGTATGAAGGACATTGAAATCCCAGAAGCAGAAAAGAGATTTGAAGGCTACCGTTATGGCGATTTCAAAAAAGCGGTCGCGGATGCGGTTATTGAAGAACTTGAACCATTCCAAAACCGTTATAAAGAAATCATCGCTAACAAGAGCTATGAAGTCGTCCTTAGACAAGGCGCTGAAAAGGCTAGCAAGATTGCTAACGAAACGCTTAAAAGAATTCAAAAAGCCGTTGGCTTATTACAAATCTAAAGAAAACCAAGGATTGAATCCTTGGTCTTTTTTACAAGTGCAATGTTTCTTTGATACTCTTGAATAAAGCATCTGGGAAAGAATTATCAACTGGCTTTTCCTTTAAGACTGTACCAACATAGAATTTAACTTTTGGTTCAGTACCACTTGGTCTAACAGTGACCACACTACCATCTTCTAAATAAAGTTTAACAACATTAGATTTTGGTAAGTTAAGTGGTTCTTTTTTATCTTTGGTAATTCTTTCACCTTTTTCAATATCATCAACCTTCACCACTTTTAAGCCGTTGATGGAGATAAATGGGTCGTTATGTAAGGTATTCATGAGGTTATTCATCTTGGCTTGACCTTCACTACCGAAGAATTCCATAGAGTAGGTGATATCTTGGTGATAACCGAAGCGTTTGCATAAGTCATCCCAAGCTTCATCTAATCTCATACCTTTTAAGAAATAGAACAACGCCATTTCACAGTACATCAAGATTGCTTGGCAACCATCTTTGTCTCTCGCAAATGGAGCGATTAAGCAACCATAGCTTTCTTCATAACCAAATTCAAACTTTGGACCATGGCCAAGTTTTTCATAATAATCAATACGATTACCAATGAATTTAAAACCTGTTAAGAATTCTTCGACTTTAACACCATAGTGTCTAGCGATGTCTCCCCCTAAGGAGGAGGTAACAATTGTGTAATACATGACACCATTATCACTTAATGTACCTTTTTCTTTCTTTTGGGAGAAGATATAGTCCATTAATAAAGCTGCACTTTGGTTACCAGTTAATGTTTGATAACTTCCATCTTTTGCTTTATAGCCTAAACCAACACGGTCACCATCAGGGTCAGTCATAACAATTAAGTCAGCGTCAATCTCTTTAGCGAGTTTAATTGGTTCAATAAATGATCTAGCGTCTTCTGGGTTAGGAGATAATGTACCAGAGAAATCTGGGTCTGGGTCAACTTGGCTCATAACTGGATAAATCCGATAGCCTAAATCTTTAAAGATTCTCATGGAATTAACATAGGATGTACCGTGGTTAGGAGTGAAGACCACTTTGAAGTTAGATTTATCTAAATCCTTATTAATCGCAATAGATTCCACTAATCTAACATATTCATCATCAACTTTATTATCTAAGAGGATATTTTCCCCTCTTTGTTTTGCCACTTCATATTCCACTTCTAATTCATTTGGTAAAGAAGCAATGATTTCTAATAAGCGTTTGATTTTATCTGGGACTAATTGACAACCCGTTTCGTCATATACTTTATAGCCATTATATTGTTTTGGGTTATGGCTAGCGGTAATCATAATACCAGCGCAGGCTTTAAGATAGCGGACAGCGAATGATAATTCAGGAGTTGGTCTTAAAGCATCAAAGATGTATGTTTTAATACCAAAATCATTTAATGTTTCAGCGCTTAAAAGAGTAAATTCGCGCGACATGTGTCTATTATCGTGAGAAATTACTACACCTTCTTGCTTAGCGTTTGGGAATAGTTCTAATAGGTATTTAGCAAACGCCACAGTGGCCTTTTTCACTGTGAAGTTATTAAGTCTATTAGTACCTGGTCCAAGAACACCTCTCATGCCTGCGGTACCAAATTCAACATCTTTAAAGAAAGCATCATCAATTTCTTTTTGATCCATCTTTCTCAAGATTTCTTTATCTTGTTCACTAACTTTAGCTGAATTAAGCCAGCGTAAATAATTTTCTTTTGTGCTCATAAAGTTTACTCCCTATCTATATTGTCTAACTTAGTTAGGATATTTGCAATTTCTTCGTTAGGTTCAGCGGTGAATTCTTTTTTACTTAAGTTGGTTAAAGGGGCTGGTAAATCACCAAAACCAATCTTATAGGCATGTAAGAATTGTTTATTAAAACCATATTGTTGTTTGAAGATTCTATTAGCGGTAAAGTCACCATATTTTTCATCCCCGATAATTGGATGATTAATATAAGCAAGATGCACTCTGATTTGATGTGTTCTACCAGTTAAAAGAGTGACATCTAATAAACTATAGTCTTGATACTTTTTGATGACTTTATAAACCGTTTTAGCGGTTTTTCCTCCTTTATTCAAAGGAGCGACAGTCACTGTATTATTCTTTTCATCTTTTTTGAGTGGGACATTGATACTATCTTTATCTTTTTCCATTTGGCCCACTACTAAAGCAAGATAATGTTTATTAATTAAATCGTGATTCTTAAATAGTTCAAATAATAGTTCTAATGTTTGATGGTTTTTACCAAAAGCCACAATACCAGAAGTATTTCTATCTAATCGATGAGCAGGGCCTGGTTTGAAAGCGATTTCTTTTTCTGGGTTATATTCACCCTTATAGATAAGATACTCCACGACCATTTGATCTAATGATTCATCTTGTGGTTTACTCTTTTGCACCAATAAGCCTCTTGGTTTATTAATGAATAAAACATTATCATCCTCATAGATAATCCAATCTTTAATATTGTTATTAGGTTGATAGGCTTTTTCTTTTAGAAAATCATTAAATTGATCTTCGGTAATATATATTGCGACTTCATCATTTTCAGATAATTTAAATCTACGGTCTTCATGATGACCGTTAACTTTAACATCTTTTTTCCTAAATATTTTATATATAAAGGATGATGGAGCGGACATAAGGAGTTTTTGAATATACTTCTCTAATGTCTGTCCTTCTTCGCTTTGATGAACCTTGAATATTCGCATATTCATATTGTAAAAAAATTATTTTATTAAATAAAGAGTGACTAATTTAAATTTTTTGTTATAATACTATTCGCACGTTCAAATATTGTTCAGCCATACGGAGGAATACCCAAGAGGCTGAAGGGGCGGGCTTGGAAAGCTCGTAGACATGTAACAGTGTGCGAGGGTTCAAATCCCTCTTCCTCCGCCATCATCGATTGTCGAGACACGTACGAAAAAGTGCGTGTTTTTTCTTACTTTTTGAAGATTTTTAACATATTTACTATTTCTAGGACACCTGGTTGAGAGTCATATAGGGTTACTCTTTAAACCCCTTATAAAAACTGGACAGACACGAGGGTTAAACCCTCGCACATCTATTGTTAAGCGAATAGATTAATCAAAAAATAAGGCTGCTGCACCAATTTTACCAGAATCGTATCCAACGGATGATTTAACTATATCCACAGAAGGACACATTTTTAAACCATAATCGTGAGTCTGACAGTAGTTTCTAATCTTTGATATCAAAAACTCGCCTTCTTCAGCTATTCCACCTGAAAGAATAACAGCTTCTGGTCTAAATGTATTGAAATAATTAATAAGTCCTTCTGAGAGATATTTTACATACATATCAACAAGTTCAATTGCGTATTTGTCGCCTTCTCTGGCAGCAATAAAAGGCACTCTAGCGTTTACACTACCAAGTTCTTCGCTGACTTTCCACAATAAAGAGTCTTTATGAAATTCCATCATGGCTCTAGTATCTTTAACTAAAGCTGTAGCAGAAGCATAAGCTTCTAGGCATCCTTTTCTTCCACATGCGCATTGTCTACCATCCATTACTAAAAGGGAATGGCCAAACTCAGCACCTTTTCCTAAATTACCCTCATATAGTTTTCCATCAACAAAGATACCACTACCTATTCCAGTACCTAGAGTGACCATTAGAAATGATTTATATTTACTGCCTGAACCATATTTTGCCTCTGCTAAGGCAGCTGCGTTCGCGTCATTAGTAATTTTAACTGGAAACCCCAAACCTTCTTCTAATACTCTCTTTAATGCGAAATTGTGCCATTTTAAATTACCAGAGAATGTTACAATTCCATTTGTGGAGTCAATAATTCCAGGAACACCACATCCAACACCAATAATATCTTCGTTTTTGTAGTGGTATTCTTTAAGAAATCTCTTAACTAAGCGAATCAGTTTTTTAACTGTTTTATCTTGGTTTTCATCTTTGGTGACAGGCATCTTAAAAGTATCGAATAGTTTTCCTTTATTGTTAACTATTCCACCTTTAATTGAGGTACCACCGATGTCAATTCCAAGAGCAAACATTTTATTCTCCAATTAATTCACTGATTTCATTTCTTAAATCATCAACAAAAGACAAAGCAAATTCTTTAACACTTAATTGAGGATTCTTTAATAATGGTTTCATATCAATCGCATAAGATATCATCTTGAATGAATCCACACTATGAGATTGGAAATAAGTCGCATTTTGATATCTTCTGCCTATTGAAGCTTTTGTATAAGCTTTACCACCTGCGATTTGAGATTCAAAAACATCTAATATTTTCTTTTGTAGTCTTTCATTCCTAGATACATCAAAGCCAATCTTTCTTTCATCGGAGATCCAATCTAAACCTCTCCAAACTTCACAACCATAGAATAATTTTGGTTGTTCTTCTTTTGGGAGACTTCTTAAGGCTTTAATAACCTTAAGGACCACACCAATATGGGTTGGATGTTTATCTAATATGGAATGTGTATAGATAACTTGTGGTTTTAATTCTTTAATGATGTTCACATAGTCAGCGACTATATCATCATTATTTCTATCTTTAACTTCTTTTGAAGAATAGTCGAGCATATAAAGAGAATTGTATTTTCCAACTTCAGAAGCAGCTTGTTGCTCTTTGATACGGACTTGCTTCATTTCATCATCTGTGTAATTTGCGAATTTACCAGTTCTCGCAGAACCTCCACCATCCGTTGTCTCCACTAAAGCAAAAGAATATTTTTTGGAATAATATCCTTTTAAAATTCCATCAATCGCCATGATTTCACAATCATCTTGATGCGCACAAATACAAAGCCATTTGACTGGTTGAGATTTTCTATTTTTTGGTAAATAAATGTTTCCTTTATTGAGTTTCATACTATATCCTCACACAAGTTTATCTATGATATCATTCAATTTATCTAAATTTTTATAAATGTCTTTTGCGAGCGTTAATTGGGTTCTTGCCCTAATGAGATTGTGATTTGGCTTTTTAATTCTAAAATAAACATCGCCACGGATATAATCTTCTAAAAACCTAATTCCACATTCGATGGTTAATAAGAAAGCTGAAAAAGGCAATAATTCTATTTCTCTTTTGGTTAGAACGTTTTTCATCTCACTTAAGTAACCTTTAGCGTATGTTTCAAACACATCAAAATTGACTTTTAGTTTTGATAAGTCTTCACTATCTTCATTATCTCCAGTGAATAAACTTCTTAAAGCGTCACCAAAATCATATAAATAACTACCTGGCATCACTGTATCTAAGTCAATAACCGCTCTTATATCACCACTATTTTTATCAAATAAAACATTATTAATCTTCGGATCATTATGAGTCACAGCAAGTGGAATTAACCCAGCATTAATCGCAGTAGTAATAATGTTATAATCTTGCTCGAATGAATTAACAATTTTAATTTCTGGTAGGCAATCTTTTACTCTATCCATTTTATCTTCTTTGATGGCGTTCAGCAAATTAACATATCTTTGATATGTATTATGGAAATTAGGAATAACTTCACCCAGTTCTTTAGCGTTGAATCCTTTGAGTGTTTTATGAAATTGGCCAAAAGCTTTCGCGGCTTCATAAACTAATTCAAGATTGCTAATCTCTTCATGCCAAATGGCGTTATCAATATATTCATATAGACGATAATAATCATCACCTATTTTTAAATATGGTTTTTCGTCATTAGCCTTAATTAAATGGATCGTTTCGATTTTGTTTTTATAAAGATATTCAGTGACTTTATAGTAATTGTTCATTAATAAATCAACGTCTTTAAAAACGTAATTATTAATCTTTTGGAGAACATATTTTTTATTATCCACACACACTAAAAAGGTGGAATTGATATGTCCGTTACCTAAAGGAGCACATTCAATTAATTCGCTTGATATATCAAATGATTTTAAAATTAGCATCAATTCATTACTCATTTTTAGAACACCTTTTCGTCATCAAATACTGGTTTTTGAGATTTCTTGAACTCTATCTTCATAAACATCACAAACCGCAACAACATCTATATTAGGAAAAGCAAAAAAGACATTAAGCATTCCTCTGCCCCTTTGCCCTAAGCCAACAAACCAATTCTAATCATTTGCGTATTTCTCGACACTCTAACAGCCCCTAATTATTTTAATTTAAATCTTACAATTCTAGCGCACATGCTCACACCATAAGGGAAAGCAGGCATAGCGAATGAATTCTTTTCAATTTTAATTTTGGCTTTTTTATCATCATAGCAACAAGCTTCAATTACCTTTTTGTCAGAATGAATGGTGATACGAGGTAATGATTTGGCCTCCACGACATTTAAAGTCGCGATTAAAGGAACGTTTTTAATAACGGCATAATAATATTTTCCATCTTCAAATATTAAAGCGTTATCAGCGGTGATTTTGCTCGGTTTGCAATCTCTAATAATATGCTCATGCTTATGAACCCATATACCAAACATTTGTAAAGTTGCTTTATCCATGCTTTTCATTTTACCATTTTTATCAACGCCTCCGTTGATGAGTAAATTGCATCCGTTATATCGGCAATCAATCAATAAATCAATTAAATAAGGAACGCTAAGGTAATTTAAATCTAATTTAGTGTTGCCCCAATGATCGGTAAGGCTATTACATACTTCACCAGCTCTTTCTTTTCCGTCTTCAGAAGAAACATCAAATGGCTTACCTCTTTCAAAAGTAACACTATCAATTTCATAGTGACCCACTTTTCCTCTTTCATCTAGCCCTGTGTTATTAATAATCATGGCCTCTGGTTGATATTTACGAATCATTCCGTAAAGACGATCAAATTGCCAATTTTCGTATGGCTTTGACCAGAACCCATCAAACCAAAATCCTCCTATTTTGCCATAGTTTTTGCATAATAATTCCACTGACGCAATTAAGTAATCAATGTATTTTGGGAAATTATCATTGAAATCTTTGTTATGCCAATCAAGAAGAGTGTGATAGAAAAATGGAACGATATCATTTTTACGACATTCTTCAACAAACTCTTGCATAAGATCTCTTTTAGTAGGAGAATGCATCACATCAAAATCGGTTAATCCATGGGTATCAAAAAGAGAGAAACCTTCATGATGTCTTGTTCCAATAGTAATGTATTTAGCGCCGAGCTTTTTAGCAGTGCCAACAATATCCTTTGCCCACGATTTCGCTATTTTAAACTTTTTGATATTCGAGAAATAGTCTTGTCTTTGTTCCTCTGTATTAAGGACACTATAATACCATTCTCCTTTTTGAAAAATGCTATATAAACCAAGGTGGACAAAAAGTCCTAAACCCATTTTTTTAAATTTTTTGATGTATTCAAATTCCATGATTATCCCCTTAGACTAGTTAATTCTCTTTGTTGTTTCTTTATCAAAAAAATATAAGGAATCTTTATTAAAACCAATGGTCAGTTTTTCATCAGGATTAATAACTGTTTTGCTTGATACTTTTAGCAAGAACTTTTGTCCTAAAATATAGGTGTAAATAACGATTTCTTGACCGAGAAGTTCTCTAAAATCACAAACGATATCAATCTTTTGGGAATCTTTGTTGAGGTTGTGATCATCATTTAGATAAACATTTTCTGGTCTTAAACCAATAACAACATCATATGAACCTTCTTTATGATTCTTTAATGTGTTCAATTGATTTTTATCAATATCAATAGCCAACTTTTCTTCACCATCAACAAAAAGCTTTTCACCATTGAAATGTGCGTTTAAGAAATTCATTGGAGGATTACCAATGAAACCACCGACAAATTTGTTATTTGGATTATCATAAATTTCTTTGGGCGTTCCAATTTGTTGGATATATCCATCTTTCATAACAACAATACGATCTGCCATTGTCATAGCTTCGGTTTGGTCATGGGTAACGTAGATAGTTGTGGCACCGACACGCTTATGGATTTTTGATATTTCGCTTCTTGTTTGCACTCTTAATTTAGCATCCAAATTGGATAATGGTTCATCCATTAAGAAGACCTTAGGATGTCTAACAATAGCTCTTCCTAAAGCCACACGTTGTCTTTGGCCACCACTTAATGCTGCCGGTCTTCTGAATAAATATTGACCTAAATCAAGAGTTTGAGCGGCTTTTTGAATTTCTAAATCTATCTCGTATTTACTTAATTTTCTTGCTTTAAATAATGGAACATCATTGTTATTTAAATATTCCAACTCTTTTAAAACATTTTCATGTTGTTTTTCTTTTTGAGAAAGTCCAAATGAATATACTTCTTTTGTTTTTTCATCTGTTTCTTTTTCGATAGCGTTTTTATAGGAGATAATATCTTTTTCCAATTTGCCTTTAAGTTTATTAAGTTCGGCGATTCTTTCTTCATATCGGCCAACTTTTTGAGTGGCAATTTGACTGATTTTATCTTCGTTTTCAAAAATCTTTTGATACATGGTTTCAATCTTCTCAAAAGATTCTTTGGAATCGCTATGCTTTTTTACATATCTATATAATGATTTAATTTCTTTTAATGTTTTGAGATTTTCTTGTCTTAAAAGATTAACTTCTTCATTTTCTTCATATATTGGCTTTGGTACTTTTCTAAGCTTAAGGGCGAACGCCATATTGCCATATACAGTCATATGAGGATACAAGGCATAGTTTTGGAAAACCATAGCAATATCTCTATCTTTTGGCTCAATATTATTCACTAAACGATTGTCAATTAATAATTCCCCACTAGTGATTTCTTCAAGACCTGCCACCATTCTTAAAGTTGTGGATTTGCCACAACCTGATGGGCCGACAAATACGATAAATTCTTTATCTTTGATATCTAAATTGAAATCAAAAACAGCTTGAACTTTATTGGGGTAGATTTTATTGATGTTTTTAAAGTTTAGAGTAGCCATAAAATGTTTCTCCTTATGCGTTAGATTATATAGACAAATAAATCTTCTTAATTACTTGTAATTATATCATTATGATTTCTATATCATTACTACAAACAAAAAATTATATTTTTAAAGCATAAAATTAGATTTTATTATTAATTCCTTTTCCGTATATATCTGGGTAATTGTTCTTGTTGATATATTTATCAAAAACACTATTAAAATATAAAAACTCTCCCAATAGAATAAATGGAACAACAAATACAAAATATAAAATCATCACTAACATTTTTATAAAGAAAAGGTTAATAAACGCAAAAGCGATGGGAATACAGATAATGATAAGCGCTAAAAAAGTCGTAAAGAAAGTTTTGATATATAATATTGCACCATTTTTAAGTTCTTGCCATATCTTATTTGTGTAGATTTGTGACTGAAATATTCCAAAAAGCATAACTGGTAAAAAAACCGATAAAATAATGATCAACGGCAAAACTTTAATAAAAGTCAAATCAATATCAATAAGAATTGCCATTCTTCCTAAATAATGCATAACGCCAAACAACAAAGAATATATCAAATAATGTTTATAATTGGCTTTTATTCCGTCTAAGAAATCTTGTATGAAAAATACCCCTTCTCCCCAGGCTAGTTGACGTATTACACGCAAAGAACCCGCTAAACCAATGGAAAATATCACAAAACAAGGAACACATACCGCATAAGCAATTCGACAAATCATCTTATACATTTCGTTATAAGATTCCTGACTAATACTTCCTTTAGATAAGGAAGATTCAATGGAAATTAGATAAGAATCTTTAAAAAACAAAACGACAAGAAGCGGTAAGGAAAATAAAAGCATCATCAAACCAATCTTAAAAATAAGACCATATCTTAATTTGATAGAGTCAAAAAACACTTCTTTTCTATTAGAAGGAAGGTCAGATTGTAAAAAATCGTTTTTCGCTTTTTTTGTCTTCATAATTACTTTAATAATGTCTTTATAATAGATATTCCGCCATCATGTTTACTATTATTTATCTCACCCATATGTAAAGAATTTTTGTTTATAAAAATGTAATAATTTTCCGGTTCGATTCCTTCTTTTGTATAAGTGATTAATCCGTTATCATCATCGCTTTTATTAAAAATTTCTATACCATAATTATATTCATCCATTTGGTAATAGATTTGCTCACCTAAAATGGTATCCACAAGATTACTATCTAATTTTGTATATATTCTTTGTACAGCAACTTTTGATAAAAAACTTTCTGGTAGGATAGCTAAATCATAATTGCTTCCTAAACCATCAAAAGAGATTTTAGTTAATTCATTTTCATAATTATTAAAAGTTAATCTGATGTGTTTCAAATATTCTTGTTTTTCATTTTCAAGTTCATTTGTTAATTCCCCTACTTTAGCGTCGTAGGCCATAATCCACACAGACACCACTTCTTCTTTTTTGTCTTTAGTCCAGAAAATAACCACAGTACTCCAAAGAATCGCAGATATCACAGCCGCGATAACATATAAAAACCAATACCCAGAAATGTGATTCTTAAAGTTTTTCTTCATCATCTTTTAAAACCTCATACTGGATAGCAAAGTTCTTTGATATTAAAAACTGTACATTATCTTCTTTTTTAATAGGCAAAGCGCCTATCATTTCATCGACATATATTATTTGATCTGTTGATTGTCCACTATCAATAATAACCGCATAACACCTTATTGCTTTAGAAAATGTGATAGGTTTTTTTATTTCAATAACTCGACCATTAATTAATTTAGATTCACTATTAAAAAGGTTTTTTATGAATTCTATTTTCTTACTAGTAAATAGTATTCCTTCAATTAATAACCATATGGCAAACCATGCCGCTAATGTAAATATTAGTGAAAGAACAATAATCATAATGATTTTATTGCTTTGGTTAGTCAAAAAAAGAAGCCCAATATTCAATGAGATAGATGAAACAATAATCAATATAAAAGCCACGATTGATTTTGCCTTAGTTTTTGAGAGTTTATTTATATATTCCAATGAATAAATATCATTCATCATTAACACCACATTTCAGTTGATTAACAATTGGGTTTTTTGATTCATAAATTTCTTTAGGACTACCAGAAGCAATAACTTTACCATTATTAATAACCACAATATTATCCGCAATTGTCATCGCTTCTTGGAAATCGTGGGTCACATATAAAGCAGTGACGTTATTTTCTTTGATGAATTTTTTAATCATCAATCTAACTTCGCTTCTTCCTTGTTTATCAAAATTTGATAAAGGCTCATCAAATAAATAGAGCTGTGATTTTTTAATAATCGCTCTTGCTAATGCAACTTTTTGTTGTTGACCACCAGAAAGGTGTCTTGGCTTTCTTGTTAAGCAATGCTCAATCCCTAGATATTGAGCAACAGCTTTTACTCTTTCTTTTATTTCTTCTTTTGGAGCTTTTGCGATTTTTAAGGGGGAAGCAATATTATCAAATATTGTTAAATGAGGATATAAAATATATTGTTGAGAAACATAAGAAATATTTCTTTCCTGGGTTGTTAAATCAATAGCATCAACATTATCGAATAATATTTTTCCCTGGTAATCAACAAATCCCAATATCGCTCTTAATAGAGTGGTTTTACCACAACCAGAAAATCCAATAATTGCGTGCAAAGAACCTTCATTAAAACTATAACTAAAACCATCAAGAGCAATGGTTTCTTGCCCTTTTTTATTATTATAAATAACTTTTAAATTTTCGATTGTTAATTTTGGCATAAGTTAGATTTTGAAAGTGAATATGTTTTTTCCAACCATAATATTCCTTTTATATATTTTATTATATAAAGAAATAGTTATTTCAAATTCTTTAGATGAATTTATTTCACATTCAACATTTTTGTCTTTTATTTTGGAACTAACATAGATGTTTTTATTAATATAAAAGCCTTTAAAGGAACAGCCTTCTTCTTTCCATTTTTTTGGTATGGCGGGGAATAATCTCAAAATATCATGATGATATTGCATAAGCATTTCTTGAACTGCATCATTAAACATTCCATTGGCCTCTAAAGTAAAAGGACGATAATCAAAATTACTATATCCTTTCTTCTTATAGTCTCCATTTAAATGGAAACCATTATCACTAACAAAAGCATCTAAAAAATAATTTAAATATTTAATCGCCTCTTCACCATTATTGGAACACGCAAATAAGGACGCCATCCAAGTAAAAGTAAATCCAACCCACTCAGAAGTGCCATATTTTTCAATGTTATTTATCGTTTGCTTCATTAAATGATAGTCACTTTTATTAAGCGAATCTAAATATTGAAGAGGGAATATATTCATACAATGTGACAAATGGCGGTGTGATTGATTTAATGAGAAAGATTCAGAAAGCAAATATCCTTCTTCACCTCTCGATTCTAAAGCCAAATTAGTTAAAACGTTTTTTATTTCTTCAGCGTCTTCTCTATTTTCTTCTAATCTATCAATATATCTAATTAAAAAATCTCTAATTAAAGAAATGTCATATGTGCTATTTTTGAGCCATGCAGAATAGTAATTATTATTAATTTCTGGAGAAATGGATATGACCAATTCATATTTATCATTTTTCTTTTTTAGAAAATTATTTTTTAAGGTGACAAATGTTTTTTTAAAAATTGGTAATAAATAATTGTTTAAAAAATGTTGATCAAAAGTATGTTCATACCATTTATTCAAGATAATAACCATCCATATTGAACTCGCAATTGAATAGGTATATTGGACCCATCCTCCCATAACTCGCCCATTTAAATCCGCTGCTCCCGGAATTAAAAACACATCTTCTTGTTCAAAAAAGTTATTAGACGCTAAAGAAATAGTTTCATAATTTTTAATAAAATATTCTATTAATGGATATATCTCATTATATTTTCCAGATCGAAATGCCCAATTATACGTTCCTTGAACATTTAAATCAAAATGATAATCTCCTTTCCATGGAGGAAGTTTATCATTTGCAGCGGTCCACACACCTTGAAGTGGCATAGGAGGGTAGCCTTTTCTGGAGCCAGAACCAAATAGATACTGCATAAAATAGTATTGGTCTTGAATGTTTTGATATGTTTTAGGAAGTTCTATTGAAGTAATATTGAAATAATCTTTCCACCACTTTTTATGCCTGATGAATTCACTATCAAACCCTTGTTTTAACGCTTCTTCAATTTTAATTATCACTTCTTTTTCTTTTTTAGATGAGTAACTAGGAATAATTGAAAATACCGCTATTTTGCAATCACCACAGACTATTGATTTAATAACAACTGAATAAAATCCATCACTTATCGGTTGGCGATAAATAATCAAATTGTCTTTATTGATAATTTCTCCTTTTTCATATCCTAATAAAGATAATCCGTCTTTATCTACTTTGTTATTAAAAGAAGGGGGGACAAAATCAAAATCAATTTCTTTTGGAAACCTAATATATCCTAAAAAATTAATGGCGCTAAAGAAACAGTCTATTTGTTTGTTATCAATTAATTTTACTCCGCCAATTGCGCGATTCAAATCAAGATAGAAGTTCTCTCTTATATTTTGATTACAGCTAAAAACAATTTTTCCGGATGGTATTTTTGTCGGGAATGGATCCTTTTCATAAAAATTTCCAAATCGTTCTTGTAACTCAGCGTTATATTCCTCACCACTTTCAATAAGAGAAAGCATTTTTTTAAAAGTAAAAGATCCTTCATTAATTGCAACATTTGTTCTTAAATCCCACAATAAAGAGCAATCTAAATTAAGAGTGATTTGGTTTTCATTACCAAATAAAAGTCCGCCTAGATATCCATTTCCTAAAGGAATAGCTTCATTCCACTCTTTAATAATTTTCTTATTAAAATTCATAGATTAATATACTTTACTGATTAACGCAATTGGAGCCCAATTCATATAATATGGTGGCTTTTTCGTATATTCTTTACCATTTCCATAAAAATCTAAAATCTCTTCTTCCAATTCAGGAATCGATTCTATTTCAGAATTAAGGTATTTAGTTAATCTTTCTTTGCAATGAATGATTCTTTGTTTTAAGCCTCCAATTCTTATATCATGAGTCTCAAAACCATTTGGTTTACATTCTTTAAACCACATCGTTTTAAATTTTTCATAGAAGACATTAATTTTTTCTAAAACAATATCGTAGTCACTTAATATCCCTTTGAGCTTTTCTTTATTGCTTGCTTTATATAAATCTCTCGTTCTTTTCCCTAAATCATATTTATATGACAATAGGTCAGAATGCGCTGCTGCCATTTCAAATAAATAACCGAAATTCTTGCTATCTTTAGCGTGTTTTAAAAGTAATTTAGTGTGATTATTATATTCACTAGTTACACCATCTTTAACAGTCGAATCTAAATGCCCAAGGAATGGATCATTATATAACATTTGCTTACAAACGCTTCCTAAAATACATTTATTACCACCGACATCGTTCAAAATATCAAAATCCATCATATCGTCATAATTTTCATTAACGATTTCTTTGAATTCTTTTTTGATTTTATCGACATTTGTTTCACCATCATAAATCTTTTTAAGCATAAATAATGATGGAAGAACAGAATAATATGAGCATTCTTTCCCGTTATCACCCCAAAGAGTCATTAATATATTTTTTAATCCACATTCTCTAGCAGCTTCCATAGCGGGCACCATTGTTTCTAGCACGAACTTATTGCCGCTAGCAAATCCACCCCATGTCCATCCTCCACCAGCAAACCAAACGTTATCACCAGCTAAAAGATGGGCTTTCATCATCTTTTTAAAATATTCTTTATCAGTGTTGTAATAATCCCAGTAAACTAATCCTAAATCCTTAGGAATTAATTTGATTGTTTCTTCAGGCAAAGTGGGATTTTCCGGATAATATTGGCCATTATTTGCGAGCCTAAAAAACATATCAGACCACATGAGCGGTTTAAAATGATATTTTTCACATAAATCCATAACCTTATGTAGGTGTTTTGAAAGAATTTCTACGCGATTTTGATATCCATGAAGTTCTAAATATTTGCCTAATCCTAACATATAGGCCTCATCCATTCCGATATGAATGAATTCACTATTAAAACATTCTCTTAATGATTTAAACATGTTTTCGATAAAGTTATATGTTTTAGGATCATCTACTAAAAGGATATTTTCATAATCGATAATTTCTTTATATGGTGCCCATCTAAGCGCGTTTTCTAGATGTGCTAAGGTTTGAATACAAGGCACAGTTTCCATACCGATAGATTCACAATAAGAAACAATTTCTTTTAATTCAGCTTTTGAATATCTCCCACGAAGGTAGCCAAAATAAGGTTCTCCGCTGACTTCATAAACATCTTCCATATATAGTTGGAGCATGTTATAACCCATCTTTTTTAAAATGGAAGCAAAGTTTTTCACTTCTTCTACTTTCATTACACCATTACGAGACATATCAAGCATCGCACCAAAATATTCTTTTTTCATATTGTCAATCTCCTTGCTTTTATTATACGCAAAGGATTGCCATGAAATGAATCATAGCAACCCTTTTTATTATTTTTGTGATGAGCAAGTATACTATTCTGCGATTAATGCAGGTCTTTCATTTGTTACTCTAATATCAGAAATATAAATATTTGCCCATGATCCGTAATTATCGTTATAGATACGGACTTCAAATCCACCCTCTCTTAACTCAGAGATTGGGAAACTATAATCAACCCATTGTTCATAATAGATTTGTCCGGCTCCACCGCCATTGAAGTAGTACATATCGCCAGCTTCTTCATTAAGATAAATGTGGTGAAGGTCGTTTGTACCTTTGTGTTCAAGCCACATTCTAACAACGACATATTGATAACCAGAATAAGCATCGAATTCATTGGCGTAAGAGGTGACTCTAATTCTTGGATTATCGTCCATAGTGCGGACTTTTAAGACACCTTGTTCACCTTCATAATTATCAAGCCAAACAGGATCTTCTGCTCTATCAGATGGTCTATCACCATAAGTAACATTCATCAAATCAACTTCTTCATCAAAATCAATGACTTCATCAGGTTTTGCTGGATCAGTTGGTAACATTTCCACTCTAATATCAGCGACATAGATATTGGCCCAACTACCATAAGGTTCGCAATAGAATCTAAGAGCGGGTTTTTCAGCTTCGGTTAATCTAGCGATTGGGAAGGAAAGTTCAACCCATTCACCATAAACGAGTTGACCTAAAGAACCACCATCATCTCTATATGATTCACCTTCAACATTATTCATCCAAATGTGATGGATACTTGGTTTTTCGCCTTTATCTACAAACATTTTGAAGATAATTTTGTCATAAGCACTTAAAGCTTCTTTGTCATTGACGAATCCTTCTAATTGAATCATTGGGTTATCATCGCAAGTATGGAGTTTTAAGACACCATATTCGTTTTCAAATGTTTCTAACCAACTAAATTCATTTCTTCCGTCTGCTACTCTTGCGCCAAACGAAATGAGATCAATATTGGATTCTCTGTTAAATCCATTGACTTCATCAGTTCTTACATCAACTGGAGGAAGTCCTTTTGTTACTCTAACATCAGAAACATAAATATCTGCCCATCTTTCAAAATGTTCATTATAGAAACTAATGTATGGAGCATCAACTTCAGTTAATCTAGCAATTGGGAATCCATATTCAACCCATTTTCCGTAAACAAGTTTTCCTAAACCACTGCCATTGTCATAATAAGATTCGCCGACTTCAGCAGCATTCATCCACATATGGTGATAACTTGGTTTTTCACCTAAATCAATAAACATTGTGAATACGACATAACTATAGTCGGCATAATCGGCCTTTTCATGAGCCATTTCATTGATTCTGAAACGGCTTTGATCATCCATGGTATGGAGTTTTAAGACACCTGTTTCACCTTCATAAGATTCTAACCAAGTAAGTTCATTTCTTCCGGCTGGTCTACCACCATCATCAACGAGGTTCATATCGCTCTTTTCATCAAAGTCGATAACTTCATTTTCTCTAATGACATCGACAACTTCAGTAACTGTAAATTCAGCTGTCTTAGTAACAACATTTCCAGCTTCATCGGAAACGGTAACTCTAATGAGATATTGTCCAGCAACTGATGGAGTGAATTTTCCATTAGTAATTGTCACTTCTGTTTCGCTTCCGCCTTCGCCAAGTAAATATAATTTCATATCAATGGTTGGCGTACCAATAAAGTTTTTAGTAGTAACTTCTGGCAAGGTGTATTCTTCACCAACAGTTCCGGTAGCTGGGGAAGCAATGCTTACTTGAGCTACTTTTTCAACACTAATATCAGCGATATAAAGTGAACTTTCTTTAGCTTCATAAGTATAAAGGAAGATATTTGGATAAATATCATTAGCGGTATTTAATAATGCGCTAGCTTCAAACTTATAATCATGCCATTCATCATAAACGATTTGAGAAACTGAACCATCAAGATCATAATAAGATTTTTGGCTGGTTTCAGAATTCATGTGCATATGATGGACACGTTTATCTGATGGAATGAACATTCTAAAGATAACATTATCATATTCGGCATAATGTGATTTCTCATGAGCCATTTGATTAAGAATGATAGTTGTGCAGTCATCAGATGTTGTAACTTTTAAAACACCTTCTTCATTTTCAAATTCATCAAGAATTTCAAAAGTATACGCCGCATCTCTGGCTGGATTCTTTCTAACACAAGTTTCATCTTCATCATTAAAATCAATAACTTCTTCAGGAGCTGCAGGATCTTTTTCGGCTTTAACCACAAAGGCTTTGGTTTCTCTTCCGATATTTCCAGAAGCATCTTTGGCGGTGGCTCTAACTTCGTAATTACCGGCTTCAGTTGGTGTAAATTGATTGTTTTCAACTGTGATTTCTTTTTCGCCAGTTCCAGTTAAAAAGACTTTGACATTTAATTCACAATCCCCCGAAACATCTTCGTAAGTGACTGTTGGTAATTTATAGGCAACGCCTATATAACCAGTTTTAACTTTTCCAATAGTAACAGTTGGAGCGGTTGTGTCGTTAACCGTCAAGGTAATTGTACGGCTAGCAGATTTGCCATCACTAAATGCAACTTTAGCAGTAATAGTAAATACTCCAGTTTTACTTGCTACAAAGCTGTTTTTATTAACAGCAACTGCTTGACCAGATTCATCAGTAGCACTATATACTACTTGATAATCTTTTCCATTGGTATCCGTTGCAATGTTTGGCAAAGAATACGTGCTGCCAAGTTCCACAGTAGCTGTTATATTATCAAAGTCAACCAATGTGACTGAGTCAACAACAGAAGTGGATTCTTGTGTTGTTCCGCTTTTATTATTGTTACCAGCACATCCTGCTAATGTAACAGTGGCCATTGCGAGAACAACTGCAGAAATTGTTGTAATAATACTTCTCTTTTTCATAGGATTCTCCTTTCTTGAGTATTATCGTATATAACTACATAGCAAAGATTTCTGCGATGTAGAAAACACCAAAATTAACATAATCGGTGGAATTACCGACGATATATGATGTATTAATATTGTCTAAGAATGATTTAATGGGGAATTTTAATACTATCCAACTATCTAGTTGATAATATCCTTCATAATCAACAGAAACTGCTCTATCGTTAAGACTGAACCATCTTAAGCTATTAACACCACTCTTTAGATAGGTTCTCATAACAAGATAATCGCAACCTTCATAGCTATTGACATTATTATCTCTAGGAGTAAATGTGAAAGATGGCCAGTCACGATTGATGACAACTTTTGCGGCGCCATATTCGCCTTCAAATGAATCGACGTAATCGATTGATTCAATAACTCCACGTGCTTTTAAGCGATTAATATCATTAGCGTCGTCTAAATTGACAATATCCACAGAATGTGCAGGTTTTACAAAGAATTTAATGGTTTTCTTATATATAAAATCGCCCACTATTGCTTGATAAACAATCTTATAATCGCCACCATCATCCGCGACAAAATGACCATTTTCTGCATTGATAATCATGTCGCCATGATAAACAGTATATGTAACTGTTCCACCATCAATAGAGGCATTAGGAACAAAGACAGTTTCTCCTTCATTGGGAACACCAATATTGTTATTAGTGATGATAATTTCTTTAAAATCTGGTTTAATTTTTAAACTTACATCATCTAAATAATAAACAGGTGCGTCTTCTAAATTTCTTGATTTAACATTGTCAAATTCAAGGTATAAACCTCTAACAATATGACTTCCATCTGGAATAAACAATTCTTCAAGGTCGATAAAATATGTAATCTTATTCCAACCTTGATTAAGGTAATATTCCATTCCTCCATCTATTGATACGCCCTGCTCTAGTCCATTAAATGCAGTGACTACTCCAACGTTCATGGTTTTAGTTTCGTTTTGAGCGTTGTAAATCCATAAACTCATAGAATATAGGTAGTCTAAATCACTGTAGTTATATTCGTATTTTTCACTTGTAAGTTCGAAATAAAGGAGTGGTTTTGTGTCAAAGGCATAAGAGCCTAAAGGTTGTATTTTGGCAGACATTTCACCACTTTTAACGAATTCTTTATTTTCATTAACGCTGACTTTGCCAAAATAGTTTTGTAATCTTAATAATTGGAAATCAGGTTCGAATTCTTCAAAATCAATAAAATCAACAACATTAGGATCAGATGGCTTTTTATTCTCTTCAGAAGAGGATTGTTTATTGCAACTTGTCAAAAATAATGCTGTGGTTGTAACAAATAACAATGTGTTTGTTAAAAATCTATTATTTTTCATCGCCTTTCCCCTCCTTATTTTCCATAGACAACTGAATCAGATAGATAAATTGTTCTAGCTGGTTGTCCATTACCTTCACCTAAATAAACGGAAAGATATTCGATGTTTCCAGAAATCGACCAATCTTTTTCTTCGAAGGTAATCTCAATGTTGTTCATACCTTTTTTCAAATTCACATTAGCGAGGTCAAAATAAACGGGGTTATTCATGTATTTTGCAGCGAAAATGCACTTCAAATTATCTTCTCCTTGATAGTATAGATGGAAGACAACTTTAGAAGACGCTTCGCCAATTCCATTTAATAATGAACCTTTTAATCTAAATGCTTGTTCAGAATTGCTATTTGATTGAGGAACATCAACTTGCATTAATTTACCAGTAAGAGATTCATCAACTGTATTAGCATTAATTAATGTTGCGGTTGGGGTAACTGTTTCTTTAGTGAAATCAGAAGTACTGGCATTAGAAACATTATTAACTAAAACTTTACCGCCGATATATTGTGAATAATCATAAGATTTGCCATCTTTAGTTGCGGTTAAATTGAAGTAGTTTTTATCATTATCTAATTTAACTTCTGCAGTAAATTTGTTATATCCACCAATATTCTTTTCTGGTGATAAAGTAATATTATTGGCCTTTATTTCTGTGCCAGTTGGAGCGAGAATAGTAAAGACATAATTACCATATGAATCATCATAATAATCAACGATAGAAGTTAATGTATTTTGATTTATTTTTGCCAAATCAAATAACACCTTCCTAGCTTCATAGAATGTATCATTTTTCGCAGTTACTCTTGTTCCATAATATAAAGATGATCTAAGAAGGGAAAACATTTTATCAATAGAAACATCAACTTCTTCTCCAAGCGCAGTTTTTAGATCTTTATAATTATTTTTCAAGGCGTAAAGAAGTTCATATTCTTCAAGCCCATCTCTAATTGCTTCTATGCGCAAAGAAGGAAGAGGACCATCGATTCCATATTTGGCTCCAGGATATAACAACCATCCGTCTCCATTAACTCTAGGGAAACGAGATGCACTACCTATAGTAATCTTCAATATCGTTATATTTTGAGCCGTCATATTCCGCATAAACCGTCGTGGCCCAATATAAACTTCCAACGACATCGTATTCCGCTTTCATCCAAGGTTCTAATCGAGCGGAAAGAAGAGTATCTTCAATATGATAAGTTGGATAAGGTGCTTTTGGATCAATACATCCATACCACCATTTTTCTTTTTGGGAATCATAATTGGCTCTTGAATATTCCGCATCATAGTGATTGAATTCTGGACACCAAGTATCAACCCAAGGTGCATAATCAAGGTCATACCAAGATGTGATGACATTCGGTACATCTCTTAATGAAGCTATGACTTCATCTTTGTTAGCAGCCGTGATTGAGGTATCGGCAGCTAAAGTATCTGCTAAAGATTTAATAACTCCACGATATCTCGTAGACATGGTTTGAGTGGCAGGAAGTCCGCCAGGGCCCCAGAATTGTGGCTCATCAACATAGTTATTATAAAATGTTAATTTTTTCATCATGTTATAACCGGTTTCGAAAGATTTTTTAGCAAAAGCGGTTAAATATGATCTTAAAGAGCTACCATCAAAGCCAACATCAGCAGCTTTCCTACAGGGAATAGAAACTGTTGAACATTTTGGATTTTGCATGTGATCATAAGCTAAATCAACGTATTCATCGATTTCTTTTTTGCTATGGGAATTATCTAAAATTAGATCGCTTCCACAAAGGCGATATTCATATAAGAAACGAGAATATTTATCGTGCATTTCTTGAGTTGTATCAAGTTCACCTCTTGATTGGAACCAACGTGTTAAAAATTGGCTCTTAGCGTGGTTTACTTCACTGACAACAAGATTTTCCACTACAAGAGTGATGGGTATAGAATAGCTATTACCATCAACGGTTATTTTTGCTGAACCAGTATATGTTCCTTCTTTTTGACCGAGAGGAACATTAAATCTGAAATATAATCCTTGATTACATCCCGCTTCGACATAATTCTCTTTAGCTTTCACTATTCCATCATAAGGGATAAGAGCGTCTGGATAGCGGCCAGTAGGCATTTCAGTTCTATCGAAATTATTTGTTAATTCCAAATATTTCTCATGGAATATATCTATATTTTCTTTCTTAAAAATATCTCCATTTTGACTTTTCAATTCGGAATATTCGATTTCATAAAAAGCTCTTGCTCCTTTTGAAGTAAGGATAATGTGTTGCGATTCATATTCACCTTTGGCAGCGACAATATTAATCGATGCATCGGTGCGGATATTGTCATAAATGCCATGAACATCTTGCAAAATCTTTTCTGTTGCTGGTGCCCCCCAAATATCAACTGGACCTAAATTATTGTTACCAGATCCATTAGAAGCACAAGAAACTAATCCCGCAATAAATCCAATAGACAAAAGAAAGCTGTTAATTTTTTTCATATTGTTCACCCCTATGAAGAAAGACCGGCATCTCTAAGAGCTTTTGCCCATCTTGCATCTGTCCAATAATCTATTGTTTCTTGCATAAAATCATCAGGTGTTTTGCTATTTCCATTCGCGGAGAATGTTTCGAAATAATTGGTTTTAATGAATGGTTTTAAACCAGAGTAGTTATATAAAGCAAAACCAGACTCGCTTGGAAGAGTATATATGGAAAATTTGCCGTTATTAAAGTAATCAATTCTTGATTGTTGAATCGGACTTAAAGAGTTATATAATTCCATATTTTTTTCTTTGACATTGTAATCAAATGGTAATGAGTTACCACCAGTTGCTTTAATATATGTTTCTAAAGCAATATCAGTAGCCATAAAACGTAAGAAATCGATTGCGACTTCCTTTCCTTCTGCGTGACTTGGAATAATTGCTTGATGGTTAGGACCAATAGATTGAACTATTCCTCTAGCAGAAGTAATTTCTTCAATAACTTCATTATCTAAATAACCAGTTGTTGATTCAAAATCGATGAGTTCACCATTACCATCAACATAATCAATTAATTTAGAAAGTTCTGTATCAGTAATGCCGAGTTTTTCTCCAAGTTTGCTAATAATTGGAGTCCTCATTGTTTTAAAAGTATCCATGTTTTGAATATCTTTTGAGAGCTCTCTCATTTCATTTTCAAACCAGTCACCATTAGTGTGGAAAACACCATTTCCTTGGAGGAATAAGAGTTGACTTTGCATATATTCATATCTAAATGTTTCAGGAGCTAAATAGCCGTTACTATATTTCAAAATGCTATCAAATACTTCTAAAGCATATTTTCTGCCTTGTTGATTGAAGATGTTTTTTGAATAACGGTTATTATCCACTCCGTTATAGAAATTATTGTAGCCTTCAACACCTTCATATTGTGACCACCAAAGCGGGAATAAATATTCAAAATATTCCACGGCGTCATAACTTTGAAGGAAAGAATATCCTTTGTTATATTTGCCTTCGCTATTGCCTTTATAGCCCATAATGGTGGCACAAGCTTGCACAAGTTCATTAGTGGTGTTAGGAACCTTAATTCCTAGGCTATTTAAAATGGTTTCGTTATAAATGATTCCGCCCATTCCTCCGGCCCAAGAAACACAATAATATGATTCTTTTGTAGGATTTTTGGGATCGATATATCTATTTGATAAGTTGTAGCTTTGATTAACTTTATCTCTCCATAAAACATCTTCACCTGGGACTTTTTGATTATAAACTGGCTCAGTTAGTTCTACTAAAGAACCAGAAGAACCAAAATATTCTCTGGCACCTGGAGAAAACATCAAGTCAATGGTATTTCTTGTTCCCATACTCAATCTACTTGTAGCATAAGAATAAACATCATTAACAACTGGCGATAATACTTCCAAATTGGGGTATTTTTCTTTAACCCAACTTTGTTCTTTGAAAACTTCAATCATATTGGTCAGCCATTCTGTTCCATATCCGCCGTTCCAAATATAGATTTCAAGGGTTTCTGGTGTATCTTTTACTCGATTACCTTTACAGCCAGCTAACGCTCCAACGGACATGAGAGCAGCGGCTAATACCAAAAATTTTGTCTTTTTCATGATAATACCTCCTATATTTATCCTTTAAGTCCTCCGACTGATAGATTCTTCATTAAAGAATCAGAAAATGTTGCAAATAATATAATGATAGGAATAATAGATATTCCTAAAGCAGCAAAATATTGTGGATAATCTCCAGTTCTTTTTAAATGAACTTGCACGTTATAAATACCTGAAGCAATGGTTGGATAATCAGGTAAGAAGAGTAAAGGAGTTGTATAATCGTTCCACGCCCCAATAAAGGCAATAATTCCTAAAGTTAATAAGGCTGGGAAAATTTGTGGAAGCATGATTTTAAAGAAGGCAGTAAAATGGCCACCGCCATCAACAAATACAGCTTCCGCGTAATTCCAAGAAATATTTTTAAAGAATCCATAAAGGACTAAGAAATTAAAACCAAAACCACCTAAACTAGTCAATATTGGGTATAAAGGAGTGTTATAAATACCGATATCATAGGTAAGTTTAAACATCGCACCAGTAGATCCGATAATGGGGATGGTCATTGTAACAATGGCAATACCATATAAAAAACCGCGTAATTTAAATTTGTATTTAGCTAAACAATAAGCGGTCAGAGAACTTGCCAACAATCCACCAAGAGTTAAAACCATTGAATACCACAAACTATTAAGAAGCATAGTTGGGAAATATACATAATCGCCTTTACTGTCGATTATTTTCATCTCTGAAAAAACTTCCACCCAATTACTAAATCTCCAACCTTGCGGGAAATTAAATATATTTCCATCAATTGAGTCGGCTAGATATTCTGTTGGGGTTTTAAGAGAATTGACAAATAAGAATAAGAATGGTGCTAATAAAGATAAAGCGTAAATAAAGAACAAAACGAAAACCGCAGCAAAAAGGGCTCTTCCTTTAATGGATCGAGGAGTTAATAATCTACGACGAGGGATGTCATTAAATCTTGGCTTCAACATAACTAACCTCTAATACTCCACTACAGCAACTTTATCCATTAACCAACGGACAAATAAAATAATTGGGACACCGATAATGGTGAAAACAAGACCGGTGGCGGAAACGATGTTATATGAATTAAGAGCGTCACCATAAACTTGTTTAAATATCCAGAAAGATATGGTCGTTGTCTCTGCATTTCCATTTGTGAATAGAAGAATAGGTCCGGAAGCACTAAATAATCCTAAAAATAAAAGGATTATTTGAGTAGAAACAGTTGGCCACATCATTGGCAAAATAACTTGAATGAGTTCTCTGATAGAACCGCAACCATCAAGTTTTGCTGATTCTAATACTTCTTCCGGAATTCTTGACATGCCACCACTGAAAAGAAGGATATATCCACTAAATCCTGTCCATATGCAATAACCAATAATGGTGTTAGTCGCGGTTTCAGGTCGAGCAAGAAGTCCTTCAGGTGGAATGACTTTTCCAAATAACTTAAAAATATAACTTAATGGACCACTTGGATTGATAAAGTTAGAATAAACCGCTACTAAAGCAACACCGGAAATAATAGCAGGTAAATAAAATATGACTCTGAAAATTTTATACATGAATATCTTCTTGTATAAGAAATAACTAATAAACAAGGAAATAGGCATGATGATAAACAAAGATGTAGCAAAGTATAAGAAAGTATTCCTAACTGCTATACCAATTTCACCACCAGGCATGGTCAAATTATCCCAGAAAGTAACAAAGTTATTAAGTGTAAAAGCACCTGTTCTAGCATCTTGGAATGCTAATACAATGGAAGAGAAATTAACATAAAGCCAGAAGACCAACCAGTTAGCAACTGGTACCGCAAGCATGGCAAAAAGGAATAAAACTTCTTTTCTTTTATTCTTCTTGGTTTCAGTTTTTAGTTTTAATCCTTTTACTGCTTCCATTTTGACCTCAAATAATAACTTCGCATTTAATTAATTTATTAGGAGAAGGAATATCTATAACGTTTCCGTTAATTAATTTTCCATCAACGTATATTCCTTTATCTTTTCCTCTTTTTATGACAAATTCGTATTTGTTATTTCTAAATATTCGAGAAACTTTGATTTCATCCCATTCCAAAGGAAGACATGGATCAATTTTTAAGCCATTTATCGTAGCTTTAATTCCACAAATATATTCTGTGACCGCTCTATATAGCCATCCAGCCGTACCCGTAACCCAACACATTGGAGCAAAACCAGCAAAATATTTATTTTCTGGTCCGATATACATATTTGTTACAGCATATGGCTCAACACCGCTATTGGCTAGTTTTGGATTATCGCATGAGATTAATTTAAGTGTTTTATAGGCAATGTCGCCTCTTTTTAGCAAGCAATCTGCAATGATCTTAAAGGCAACACCATGGTTATAAACTCCACCATTTTCCACTAATCCTGGTTGGAAGTATGATACTCTACCGATATTGTCTTTTCCTTTTGTAAAGCTTGGAGAACATAAAACATATCCATAATCACATTTTAATTTTTCTTCAACTTTATCCATCGTTTTTGTTAATTCATCTTTTGAAGATAAATCGGCAAAAACAGCCCAGCTTTGCGGATTTAAGAACATCCTTTCTTCTCCGCCAATAATTTCATGGTCATCATTGATTCCATAAATATAGTAGTTATTTATTCTTCCATATTTATTAATCGCGGCTTTGAGTTCGTCTCTAGCGGCAATATATTTTTGGACCAAATCTTTTTTATCAATTAGATTTAAAATATCCAAAAAATCATTAAGGGCTTTTACAGTTGCAATTGATAGCCAAACGCTTTCTCCGATTCCACGATTGCCAGCATTATTTATGCTATCGTTCCAATCTCCCCCGCGCCACAAAACAAGATTGTGCTCACCACGACAACCAATTAAATAATCCATTGCGGCTTGTATATGTTCAAAGACATTTCCTTTTCTTTGGCCGCTTACATATTCTTCGGTGAAATAGGCATCAGATGGGATAGCGTTTTCATAACTATCGCCTTTAAGATAAGGAACATCAATATCTAAAATATTTAAATCTCCACTTTCATTGATATAAGCTAAAATCGCTTCTGGAATCCAAATCCCACCATCGTTATATGGATATTTGAAGTTTGGTTCAAACATTCTTATAGGATTTCCATCTTCATATTGATATTTAAGGGCGTGGAGGATTTTATTTTTAGCTAATTCACAGTCAAAAGAAATGAACGCTGTAATGTCTTGCATAACATCTCTAAAACCTTTTCCATATATTCTTCCCCATGTTTTTCCTAAAGATAATTGTCTTTTTAGCCAAATATTTACTTGTGTATTTAAATATTCATCGGAACTATCTAAGTGGAAAATATCTATATAACTATCATTTAATTCAATTTGTTTTTGCTTTTCTAAATTAAAGGCGTTTTTGCGAAGATATTTCGCGCTTAATTCATAACATTCATCAATATTAATTGTGGTTGCAGTAGAAAATGTTACTTCAAAATGTTCTTGAGGATTAAGCGAGAGTGAGAATGAAAACGCTGCAATAAAATTGTCAAAAGTAGTTCCAAGGGAAGAGAGCTTTCCCTTAATTAATGATTCAGGATTACTAAAATCATTATATGTTCCAATAAATCTATTTTTGCTTGTCTCAAAGCCATCAAATTTTTTATCGCAAGAAACAAATATTTTTGCATATTCATTAGGTGGATTAAAAGCATCATGATGATAGATAATGCCATTTATTTGTTTATCATATTCTGCATAACTATAAGCAGCGTGCCATGTCGTATCAGGGGTTGGACAATTTTCAAAATATAAATCGAATTCTTTTTTCTCGTTTGAAATGTTTTCCACTTTTACATTGAAAAGTAAAACTGGGTCATCTTTAGCCACAAGGAGAGAGAAAATGACACGCATTCCATTATATTCACTAATAATCTCTTGATATCCTAATCCAACATGACATTCGTATTTATCAAAAGGTAAATTGTCATAATTTCTATTTGCGCTATAAATCAATCCTGTTTTCTTGTCTTTGATGTAGACATTTCTTTCTCCATTATCAATATTTCTTCTTTGAGTGCCAACATTTCTAAAGAAATAACCGTTGCCAAAATGGTCGCATTGGCATAGAGAAGAATCATTCCACAAGTAATTGAACAAGTTGCGGATTGGCCTCATGTTTGTGATAATAAATTCTTTGTCTTTAAAATATCCACTTTCCATATCTATTTCCCAATAAAAACAGTCATTCCGTTGTTGGTTCTTGATTTTTCCGCGGCAAAGCAGATGAGGTGGCTTTCAAGAGAAACATCTAAATAAGTTACTCCAGGAGCTTTTTCACCATCTAATGTTTTATAAAGGCTATTCATCATAAAGTAATCAGAACCGTTATGACCACCGACATTTGCTTTAGAAATATCAACATCAACGATTTCGTTTTCACCATTAAAATATTTAATTTCAATTCGATTATCTTCCATTAAGCCAATTAATTGGGCTTTTGTAGCATAGATTTTAATATCGCGGTAAATGTCTTTGCTAAAAGCTGCCATTGTGTGACAAGCGGTTTTTCCGTTAGCGAAATTCATAATTGTTACTTCGTGATCGACTACATCGTTATTGGATTTAAAAACGCATCTGTCATAATCTGAATGTTTTAAACATTTAAGGATGTTTTGATTATTTATTTCTCCATTAGTGAAATATCCAACAAACATTTTTGCGTCGGTTTCTAAATAAAGATGTTGGGCGTTATAAATGCAGTCTTTACATTTGCAATCTGAACAATATTCTGCACTCCCTATAGGCGCGTGTTCTTTATTAAAGAATAAGAGGCTACCATAAGAATTAACTGATATGCATTTTTCATCAATCAGGTATCTAATAATATCCATATCGTGGCAACATTTAGCTAAAATCATAGGGCTTGATTCTTTGGAATTCTTCCACGGGCCTCTGACAAAGCTGTGGGCTTGGTGGTAATATCCAACATTTTCGCTTGCTTGGATAGAAACCACTTCCCCAATTTTTCCTTCATCAATAATTCTTTTAATTGTTGAATAAAACGGAGAATATCTTAAAACGTGGCACACGATAACTCGCGAATTGTTTTTAATACTTGCTTCATATATTTTTTTACAGTCTTCTTCATTATTGGCTATTGGTTTTTCTAATAATAAATGATATCCGGCATCCATCATAGCAATAGCATGTTCTTTATGATCAGCATCTTGTGTACAAATAGCAACCACATCCGCAGCCATTTTTCTTTTTAAAAAATCATGGTAGTCGCTAAAAATAGGAATATCTTTGTAATTATTTTCAGCGTCTTTAATTCTTTCTGGATTATTTTCAATAATCGCAACAAGAGTGAACAATTCAGGATATTTCTTAGCGAAATCCGCGTAGATGTGACCACGCGCGCCATAGCCGAATACAACGAGTTTCTTTGGTTCCATAAACTACTCAACCTTTTTGTTACTACGATAATCCTTTGGAGTTATTTCAAAACGTTCTTTAAAACATTTTGATAAATAATAAGGGCTACTAAATTCAATTAAATCAGCGATTTCTTTTAAAGTTAGATTAGTGTTATCTAAGTAGTTTTTTGCGATCATTAACTTATTTTCTTTAATGTATTTACTAGGGGTTACACCTGTGCTTAACTCAAATTCTTCGCGAAATCTTCTCATCGGCATGCCAAATTTTGCGGCAATTTCTTCGATAGTTGGAAGGTGAAATAAATTTTCATTGATATATTCAATTGAATCCAAAATTGCTAGATTTGTGGTACCACTACTGGCGATTTGGCCAAATAGTTTATCAGTACCTTCAAGGAAATATTTGCAAAAAATATTGTTGGCTTTTATTAAAGAAAATTCGCCTTGTTTATTTAATAAAATCTGGCATTCGCTCAATGAATTGAAAGTTTCTTCAGGATCATCAAGAGCAAAACTCATATTAATTGGTAGACGAGTGCCATCATAAGAAAAATAAATCCAAAAATATGTCGTATCCTGTTCGCAAACGTATGATTTAATTTCATTACTTAAAAGGAATATTGCTTCATTAGTGGAAACAGATAGTTTAGAACTATTAGGAACTTTTAAGGATAATTTGCCACTGACAACAAAAACAAAACAATAATATATATCACCACTATTTTTGCAGTAATATGTTTCACCAGCATTTCCCTGAGTCTGATAAATAGACTTCAAAAAGATATGATAAGGTTTAACAAAGCTGTTTATCGCAATGTAAAGGTTTTTCATAGAAATTATCCAAATGACTATTTACATAAATATTCTAGCATTGCTTTTTTTTACATAAAAATACAAATACAGGTCTGAAACATACACTTTTGTGCACCATTTTAGCAGTATAACTGTGTGCCTTTATAATTTTGGAAGAAATTCATACAATTTTGGTAAATATCTCGTTAGCGTCTAGGCGTTGAAATAAAATTAAAGTAGGCAGTTGGCACAAGGAGAATCACATGAAAACAGATTTTTTGTATCAATCAAAATATGGTTTATTTGTCAGTTGGACATCATTTTCTTTAAACAAAGATGACAAAGAGCGCATCACAGATTGTTTTCAAAATAGATTCAAGTTATATCAAAAGGCAGTTGACGAATTTGATGCCCACACTTTTGCAAAGCAAGTGCATGAAACGGGGGCTGATTTTGTCGTTATGACATTAAATCATGCAGATTTTGTTTTACCTTTCTATTTAAAAGAATTTGAAGTAATGATTTCAAATAGAGTAATTAAGCGTGACTTGTTAAAAGAGATTATTGAAGAATTAAAAGCGTATGGCATTGAATTCATGGCTTATTTCAATGGAGATGGTTTTACAGATAGTGAATGGCAAGAATTATGTGAATTCCATTCTAATCCTCAAAAGCATGCGGAAATATGCTATAAAATCACCAAAGCAATTAGTGACGAATATAAAGAAGGTATTGCTGGTTGGTGGATTGATGGCTGTTATTTAATTGAGTATAACAATAGATGTGGCACTAGATATGACTTTAAAAAATATAAAGAATGCTTAACAAGCGGAAACAAAAATGCAATTGTTGCATTTAACATTAATGGTGCAGAACCTTGGAAATTCGATTTAAAAGGAATTTCAGATTATCAAGCTGGTGAATTATATGAATTAGATCGTTATCCAAACGGAAGATTTTCTGGAGAAGGTGGCTCTGAATGGTTTTCATGTTGCTATATGGATGACAACTGGGTTCATGAAAATCCCGGCGAAGTTATATCTAGGTACACCGATGAACAAGTCATTGATTATATAAGAAAAGTAAATGAATTAGGTGGAACATTTGCCTATGGTATAGCCTTATATCGTGATGGTACTATCCCAGAAGCCGAGCAAAAACAATTAAAAGAAATTAAAAAAGTATTAAAGACTATTTAGCAATAATAGCGTCCACTACTTTTTTCGCTAAATACTGTTGGCCATTTATATTTGGATGCACACCATCATATGTGAATGTAAATTCTTCGGTTGTATGTTTTTGTATATAATCTTGTAATTCAACATATTGATCCACTAATGGTTTGATATGTTTTCTTAACAAAGAAATATTATATTCATATAAAGATAGCCCACGCTCGTATACTTGAGAAGAACCAGGCATAAGGTATGGTTCTAAAAAGATAATTTTTACATGGGGATTAATCGTTTTACTAATATTAATAATTTTAGTTACATTATCAATAAATTCTTCACTTGTAGTCATGCTTTCAACAATGTTATCAACATTCCGCCAAACATCATTAACACCAATGAGCAAAACCAAAATATCAGGTTTTTCACGGGCAAATTCAGCCTCATGTCTTTTTAGGGCTTGTCTAGATGTATCACCACTGCAAGCGTAATTTACATATTCATAATTATCACCTAATGTGTTTTTTACTAATAGTGAATAACCCACTAAATTGTGATTATCGCTTCTATCTCTACCAGCATCAGTAATAGAGTCGCCTTGAAAGAAAATCTTCATAGTATCTCCTAAATTAAATAACATCTTCTCTTGGTTTAAACTCTAAAAGTTTATCCATAATCTGGTGTTTGCCACCAGCCCATTTAACGAAAGATTGTAAGCTCATATGTATGTTCCTTTTAGAACTAATAAACTTAAAATAGGTTAGCATGATCTTTGGGTTTATTCCACACCAAGATAAAAATGTACACGCTAATCTAATTAAAATGAAACGTTATTCGATATCTACTAAGCCTTGAAGACTGCCCTCTTTATAGAATTCTTTGAGTTCATCAGAGGTATAAATAAGCACTTGAGCCTCAGGCATTGTTTTAGGGTTATCAGTGGCAAACACTAATGAGTTATTCCAGAATCCGACTACCATTCTTGGCTTATTGAAGAGATAGACAGTTCTACCAATTTTAATTCCTTTGTTATCTGTTATCTTAATGATGATATCTAATTTATTCATTTTTAGGCCTCCCAAGGTGAATTTAACCAATTAATCAATTCTCTAACCGAATCGGTTTCAAATAATGGTCTATCGTGCTCAAAATCAGCACCAGGATGTCTTCTTCCCCACACTGAGTAGCGGTGATTGTTCCAGCAGCAATCTAATTGGATAGTCATTTGGACTTCTCCAGTTTCTAAAGATGCAAAACGGAAGTCATCATATAAAGGACCATTAAGTGGGCAGTTATTTTTAAACCAAACATAGTTATTATCTAGGTCGACTTTGCCGCCTTTAATTAGCTTAGCGATGATATTACCCATTCTTTTAGTTTTATTAGCGAGGCTACTATCTTTACAAAACCAGTCATACCAACCAGCTTCTATTTGGGTTTTAACATCGTCGTTAAATGATTCTTTTTTGTCGTATCTTCGTTTTAGGAAATTATCTATCCAAGTGGATATATTGATTCTATCTTTCATTATCTAATTACCTCCTTAACATCACTAATAGGAACCATGACGTTAATTTTATTAGCCACCATCCAAGAAACATGTTTATCGCTCATGTCTCCTCCAGTGACTTTAATTGACACCCAAGTTCCATCTAGAGCATGTTCATCGGTGGAGATTTCCCATACCTCACCGATGACTATGTGCTTTCCATATTTTCTGAAGATAGCCTTGACCTTATCGCCAAGTTTTAATTCTTCCTTTTTCATTATTTGAGTCCCTTTCATAAAGGTTTAAACCAGGTTGGTGCATTCTCCCAGTCGACTTCATCCATTGCGAGGCCTTCTTTAATGCAGCCTTCCACTACCCTTCTCCAGTAGGTGAATTCATCAAGGTTGGATCCTTCTTCGTGAATAGCTTTTTCACCATACTCTTTGGTTCTTTTAAGTAGAGCATCAAGTCCCTTCTTTATTTCAATATAATGCATGTTTTGACCTCCTTTTTTGATCATACATATATTCGCGTAGTGTTGACTATATATCAAGTTATATCTATAGATATAAAAACTTAATTGTTTGATTTTTTCCTATTCATATGTTTGATTTCGCGATTTTTGTGCGTGAGACCCTGCGCCGATTTCCACTTTTTTAGTCGTAGAGATTTAGACCCCCCTACCCCAATTAACTTTGCAATTGTTTTTTATTTTTATAAAACAAAAGAGAAATAATATTAAAAAACCTTCCCAGATAAACCAAGAAGGTAATTAATAATTTATTGGCGATAAACTAATCCACTACTTCCCAGTGGCCGCCATAATCTCCGCCAACTCTTCTAATTTTTGTCGAAGCATTTAAAACTCTTTGCACGGTGCGAACCGTTTTTCCAATTGCTTTAGCCATATCATTTCTTGTACATGATGGATTGTCTTTTATTAATTTAATTATTATTTGTTCGTCCGACTCAGTGACATTGTCAGTGACATTGTCAGTGACATCCTTGTTTACCATGGTCATAACTTCCTCATCAAAAGGAATAGTAACTTTTACAAAGTTATCCAAGAATTCATATGCTGATGTCCCGTAGGCATCAACAATAGTAGGAACACCAAAACCAGTCTGCTCAACAAATTCCAAATCATGAAGAATTCTCATTAATTCTGGATTTCTTTGTTTGCTGACTCCTTTGAAGAAATCTTCTTTAGAAAGATCTTTGATTGGTCTACCTGTAGAAATAATCTCTATTCTATTGCTAAACACTTGAATTTGTGGAGGATTAAACTCGGTCCATTTTGTATGCGCTATCGCATTTATAAAAGCTTCTCTTAAAGCGTCCATGTTGAATAATTTTTTATCCACTCTTTGAGGAACTTTAATTGTGCTTTTTGTAATATTTAAAGCCTCAAACCTATCTAGGGTTCTCCTTATAGCAAGAATAATAGATTTGTAGCCATATTCCGTTCTTTCGATAAGTTTTGCTTTTGTCGTTCCTTCAAAGCGGGCAATTTTAATAGATATGTCATTTTCATCCGCAAACAAATCAGCGATTAAATTGTATTTACCTTTACTGGTTAATAGCTTGTAATTGTCTAAGAAGGTACCATCATTAATATGAAAACCGTGTTCTCTCAAAGATGTTTTTAAAATATCAAAAGTCAATTTTTGACTTGGTGATTCATATTCTCTCATTAATGGTTCTGGAAGATTGGATTCATATTTGGTCATTATTTCTTCATCAGTCATTTCTCTAGTTGTAGAACCAACGCGAATATAGCAACCCTTAACGCTTAGTCCGTACTTCTTAATATAGAAAAGTTTATCGCCTTGAGTGACATTAATCTTAATAACGGTATATCCACCAACATCTTCTAATGAAGTCTTAACCAATTCAATACATCTAGGTGATACTTGATCAATTAAGAAATTAGAAATATCTCTTTGAATAGCGTCAATATCATCTAATTTAACAGGTTTGCCATTTTTATTAATGCCAATATAAATGGTTCCACTTCCATGAGAAAGGAAAGCCACAATTGTGTGCTTACAAGAATCATTAAATTGTTCTTTAAATTCTAGTGTTTGAGATTCAACAAATTCCATGTTTAAAGAATATCACATTCGTTAGTTCATATCTATTAATCTTTGATTATTTTTAGAGCTTTTATATGAAAAGGAATGTCCTAATAAGAACACCCCTATTTTTCTTTTTCCAGAATTGATTTTGGTTTTTTGAAATTTTGGCCTCGCGTATTTCTGAGGTGGGCCCATCGGTACTGCTAAATAGGTCACAGAAGATGACCGGGGGGGAGGGTTAACGCTTTATCTTTTTTTCATATTTGATTTGATATTTTTTATAAATCGTTCCTTCACCACCCATACCATACCTATGATCTTCTTTGTTATCACCATAGGCATCCACATGACAGAAGAAGCCTTGATTGTCTTTATTAATAAATTTGTCTTCGTATTTTAGATGAAACTTTTTATAGCCATCCTTAACGTATTTTTTAATTTTTCTCCAAACACAAAAATGCACTGGAAACATTTTTAATTCGTTATTAACTGCGAAGACAAGATAGCATTGAAATGGATTTAACCACCCATCAACATAGTGGCCTTCAACATCAAAAGATGTTTTTATCATTCTCTTACTCATTTTTCAATTCCTTTCATATTAATCAGTATCTTTTGGAGGAAGAGGACCAACCTCTTTCTCTAATACTTTCTTTTTATCCTTAAGGGCTCTAATTCTCTTTTTACCTTCTAAGACTTCTATTTCATGAATTAGTTCTTCCTCTTCATCAGACATATCAACCCAATGTTCAGGTTCACTTTTCTTTTCCATGATGTTGATTTGATCTTTCTTTGGATTATATTTACGACCAAATTTAGTCTGAAGAAGATAAATAGCCGCTTGAGTGTCTGGTGGTATTTCCTTTTTAGTTTTAACGATACGTTGTTTCTTTCTAGAGCCACCACCATCAACCATTTCATAGGTTTGAACTTCATCTTCGATTTTCATTCCTCTAGCTCTTTTTAATATGGCGTTTTCTAGTTCCACTCTTAAGATGTCATCTCCTTCATCAAAAGCCGCTGCAACTTCTTTATGCTTTTGTTTCAGCGTTATTAATGTTTTTTCACTAATATGAAGGCTTTTAGCGATTTGCTTTTGCGTGGCGTTATCGCTTACCCATCTTCTTATAGAAGATAAATATGTATCCGCAGTACCATTTTTGACCCACTCTTGAAAGGTATCTAATTTCTTCATGTTGAAGTTATTCCTCCTAAAAACTGTAATTATTAACTTTATTCATTTCTTAGATGAAACTTTTCTTCATCTATCACTAACCACTTAAATCTTTGATTTATAAGCTAGTTAATTGTCCTATAATGTCTATCCCTAATAACCGATAATATACATTAGAGGTATTAAGACTATTTTTAGATGTGATTAAAGACTGCGATAATGTCGCACTCTTGAACTCTTTAAAAAGGTAAATCATCATCGCTTACCTCTACTTCATCTAAAGAATTATTATTCACGACCTCGGTAGTAGCTAGGTTGTCATCTTCAAACTCATCACTATTTAGTAGAAGAATCTTATTTAATCTATTAGTGAGATAGAGATATTTATCATCAATATCATCTTCATCTAAGTCTCTAAAGATGTCTTCTAAAGCATCTTTTATATCTCTTTCATCAATTCCTTCTTTTAAAAGAGAATCAAAATAGAAACAATATCTATCCTTATTTGGGCTGGAAATACCACTATCAAAGGATGTAGGAATACTTAAGAAGAGGATCTTAGCAGCGTTACTTACTTCTATCCCTTTAAAAATCCCAGTTTCATTCTTTTGGATTAAATTAGATTGACCTAAATTATCTTCTATTAAGTTATCTTTAATTATCTTTTCTTCTCTTATATTCTCTTGAGTCAACAAGTTGTCATCATTTTGTCGACAAATTGTCGCTAGTACTGGAAGAGGTGTTTCTTTTTCCGTATAAGAGCCATGTTCATCAAAGAATAATTTCTTTAGATCATCGACATATAAGGATTCAGAGAGTCTAGTCGGTTGAATGGTATTATTAATTCTCCATCCCTTAATGAGGATTAATCTTTCTTCTCTTAGTAAGACAAAGCGTTTAGAGATAAGCATTTCTAAATCTCCCACTCCACAACCGGTTATCTTGATAACACTTCTAGCATTATTAACGTAGCCTCTATCATCGGCTTCCATACCAAGTTGGAAATAAAGAAGCTGAGTAGTAGCAGGTAAATCTAAAAAGTCATCGCTTCTAACGATTTTCTTAGAAAAGCAACGTCTAATCGCCATGATATGTGCCTCCTTCAATAAGAGCTTTTAATGATTCACCAAAGATCCTCCATTGGCTTCCAACTTTAAAGGCATCAAGTTTCTTGGCTTTGATGTAACGGATAATACTTCTACGGCATAAACCTAATATTTCCATTACTTCATTAACGGAATAAGTAACTTTATAATCCATTAGCAATACCCCCATTCTTTTAATAAGCGGCGGATATTTTCTAATCCTTTAACTGTTGCCTTAGTAGTAAAAGAGACATGAACACCACTTTTAGTGGTATATTCACTTTCGACACTTTTAAACCAGCCATTTTCGATATATTCTCGATATGGCTTATTTTCATCATTAAGGATGTTTCTACTTCTTAAGATTCTAAATAAGGTATTTCTTCCAATTCCTGGTATT
>JAGBLE010000019.1 GCA_017635565.1 Bacilli bacterium | reverse complement strand
GTCAGTTGCTCTACCAACTGAGCTAAGGGACCAGTGCGAGAAATAATATAACTTATTTGATTACTCAAATCAAGAATTATCTCTCACATAAATTTCCAAATTTATTTTGCTTTTTTCTTTTTGATAATGAATTTGATTAAGACTTCAATTTCATGAGCCACAAGAGGCACAAACGCTGCTGCAGCGGTAATTAACCATTCATGCCAATCAAGAGTAGCGGTTTTGAAAATATCTTGAACTCCTGGAGTTAAAACAACAAAGAATTGTAATCCAATTCCTAAAACAAAAGCTAAACCCATCATCCAGTTTTTATTTTCAAAAACTTTAAAGGCACTATGTTCAACACTACTCATGCAG
The DNA here is from genome assembly GCA_017635565.1 of Bacilli bacterium. Classification (GTDB taxonomy): domain Bacteria; phylum Bacillota_I; class Bacilli_A; order RFN20; family CAG-826; genus UBA2450. The sequence continues at coordinate 39,170 of JAGBLE010000019.1, read as the reverse complement.
ACCATATGAATAAGTTCAGCAAATCCAAGAGCAGTAAATGACATAGTTTGAGCTTGCATTAAAATTGCTTTTCCGGTTTGACCAGCATTTCCAATAATTTCATTAGCGTAATTAGAAATATTAGCAATTGTACTATAATCAGTAATTCCATTAAGCCAGAAAGCACTTAAATAAGCTAAGATAACCGCAATGGTAATAAATGAACCATGCATAACGGTATCTCTAAATCCACCATGTGCGAATATTGTTTCATTTGGATCACGTGGTTTTTCTTTCATGATACCCTTATCTTTTGGATCCATGCCAAGAGCAATGGCAGGAAGAGAATCAGTGATAAGATTAATCCATAATAAGTGGATAGCGATAAATGGAGTTTCAAATCCAATTAAAATAATGAAGAACATGACGAGAACTTCAGCGATATTACTCGAAAGAAGGAAAATAATTGTCTTTTTAATATTTGTAAAGATTCCTCTTCCTTCTTCGACTGCTTTTTCAATAGAAGCAAAATTATCATCTGCTAAAACCATATCAGCAGCGCCTTTAGCAACATCAGTACCAGTAATACCCATAGCAATACCAATATCTGCTGCTTTTAAGCTAGGAGCGTCATTAACTCCATCTCCAGTCATCGCACAAATATTGCCATTTGCTTTAAAAGCCTTAACAATACTGACTTTATTTTCTGGAGAAACACGAGCAAAGACACGTACTGTCTTTACTAATTCTTGAAGTTGCTCTTCACTTAAATCGTCAATTTCTTTACCCATAACACATTGATCAATGCTTTCAACAATGCCAAGTTCTTTAGCGATTGCAAAAGCAGTATCTTTATGGTCACCAGTAATCATAACAGTGGTAATTCCTGCATCTTTAAATTTGCTAACTGCAGGTTTTGCTTCTGGTCGAGCAGGATCAATCATCGCCGCTAAACCGACAAAGACTAAATCTTTTTCATAAATCTTGTCTTTTTTGTTATACGCTAAAGCGAGAACGCGTAAAGCTTTAAATGAGAATTCACGATTAACTTCGTAAATACGTTTAATATCTTCTTCAGTAATCTTTCTTTCTTGACCATTTTCTAAGATGTGAGTGGTGTTAGCCAAAATTGAATCAAGAGCACCTTTTGTGTAAATATATCCATCACTATGTTTTGTGGACATCATTTTTCTAACAGAATCAAAAGGAAGTTCGTCAATACGAGGAGTCTTTTCTTCTAATTCTTTCTTATGCATATCAAAGTCATTTGCGAAAACAACTAAGGCAATTTCAGTTGGATCACCAAATAATCCTTCATCCACAGTCGCATTAGAACAAAGTGACATACCTTTTGCTAATAATTTAAGATCTTCATTTTTGTGATCTTTATTAAATTCTTCTCTTTTGAAATATTGACCATCAACATAAGCTTCTAAAACAGTCATCTTATTTTGAGTCAAAGTACCAGTTTTATCAGAACAGACAACAGAAACCGCTCCCAATGTTTCAACAGAAGGTAATTTCTTCACGATTGTGTTGACCTTAACCATTCTTTGAACACCAATAGAAAGAACGATAGTAACAACAGCAGCAAGCCCTTCAGGAATAGCGGCAACTGCTAAAGCAATTGATTCAAGGACTGCATCAATCCATTTGTCGACAACTCCACCATTTCCTCTAACCAAAATCCAAATAACTTCAATAACCAAAACTGCAACAACAATTCCTAAAGTTAATAAACCTAAGAATTTAGATAATTTGGATAAGACTTTTTGTAATGGAGTTTCTTCATCTTCTTCAGTATCTAAGGCTTTTGCAATCTTACCGATTTCAGTTTTCATGCCAGTCGAAGTAACAATACCTTTTCCTCGACCATAACTAACCGGAGTAGACATATAAGCCATATTAACCCTATCACCAATAGCGACACTTTCTGAGAAAGTAATACTACTATCTTTTTCAACAGGAACACTTTCTCCAGTTAAAGAAGATTCATCACATTTCAAGTTAACTGCTTCAACCAATCTTAAATCAGCGCCTATTGTGTCTCCTTCTTCTAAAACAACGAGATCTCCAACAACTAATTCGCTTGATTTAACTTTAAATCTCTTTCCACCTCTAATAACTGTGCTTTCAGGAGAAGATAATTGTTTTAAAGCTTCTAATGATGTTTGAGCTTTAATCTCTTGAACAGTTCCAATAACTGAATTGAGAATGATAACCGCTAAAATGATAATGATATCTGGCCAATCGCCAACATCAAGAAACCATCTTATTTGGCTAGCATCAGTATAATTTAATTTAGCGAGTAAATTAGCAAGCCTTTCTCCACCAGCGTGAACTGCCGCTTGAGCGTTAATTGTTTCATAAATCGAAACACCAATGGTAATCGCAACTGCAGCAAAAAGAACATAAATCATTGGGTTAGCCATCTGCTCAAAGAAAATTCTAATCCAGCTCTTCTTCTTTTGTTCTTGAAGCTTATTAGGACCAAATTTTTCTAATCTTATTTTGGCTTCTTCATCACTGAGACCATTTTCTTTATCGGTTTCTAAAGTTTTTAAAACTTCCGACTCATTTACTGTCTCATATTGAACATCTTTTAATTCATCCATATAAAAACTCCTTCGGAAAAGTAATACAAAGGTCTTGCTCCTCATCGGTCCATGATCCGGATAGTGATACTATCGTCTTGACGAATTCATAGATTTGCTACTCCCCGTTTGGATTAACAGATTAATTGTATCAATTAATAATTGTATCAACAACGATAAAAGAATAAATGTTGATTTTATCAAACAAAAAATGTCCTTAATAGGACACTAATTGTTTGTCAGCCAGAGCAGTTAACATTCTGGATCGCTGCCATCCATCTCATTAGAGACGCGCCGTGGTCGCACACTGGTTCTCCACCTCTGACAATATAACTATATCATCGTTTTGATATAATTGGTAAGTTATTTTATGTTGTAAGTGATAAATATTGTCTTAATCCAGGCGATTCTTGGATTGACTTCAGATATACGTATCGAAACTTTAATAAGTCCTTTGCTTTTTCCTTTCCTCTTCAAATAATAATTGAATGTGCTTTTATATGCCGAATTTTTTTTGAAAAGAAGATAATTATTTAGTTCGTTAGGAATAGACTCGATATCTCTTACTTTCAAATCGTGACCATATTCCGCAATATGATCAACGCGGCTTTGATTGCTTCTTGCTTTGCCAACAATATAAATAGTTAAGTCGTGTTTCTTGTCATACATTGGATTAGGCAGAGAATCAATCGCGTTCTTGATTCTAGTTTGATTAATGATTTTTGGTTTTCTTCTTGTCATAACGTGCTTCAATAGTAGCAAGCAAAAAATAATAAAATCAATAGAAATTTTTTATCCACAAAAACATCCACTATATTTATATTTAAGTAGTACGTATAGTATTAATTAAATAGAAATATAATAATATAAATATGTGGATGAAGTTTTCCACATTTTTTCTTGATATAAAAAACGCTATATTTCAAGCGTTCAATTATTGATTATTTGTATATAACTTCTTCTTATAGGAAATTGGCTCTTCGGTTACTCTAATTCCGAGTCGAGTCAATGTTCCTAAGTCGGCTTCAGAAAGGATTGTGCTACTATGAGCTTCACATCCAACAAGTTTTGGAAGTTGTTTCATTGCTAGCTCTGCAAGAGGATTAGTTCTCGATTGAATGGAAAGAGCTAAGAGAACTTCTTCTGCTCTAAGTCTAGTATTACTTCTGTGTAAGTAATTGGTTTTGAGTTCTTTAATTGGTTCGAGAACAACCGGCATTAATAGGTACATCTCTTTATCGATTTTTGCTAAATGCTTAATCGTATTAAGTAAAGCAGCAGCACACGCTCCAAAAAGAGGGCTGCGATGACCTGTAATGATTTTTCCATTAGGCAATTCAATTGCGACACTTGGTTCACCAGTTTGTTCAGCAACTTTCATGCAAGCTGCCACACTTTTTCTTGAATTAACAGAAAGGCCAGCTTTATTAATGAGCATATCCATCTTATCAATGGTTTCATCTTTGAACCTTCCAAGATAGACGTTCTTTTCGGTTTGATAATATCTTCTAATGATTTCACAATTACACGCTTCAATGACATTTTTCTCATCATCAATAGCGAATCCAATCATATTAACTCCCATATCAGTTGGAGAGAAATAAGGAGATTCTCCATAAATATGTTCAAAAATATTTTTAAGTAATGGGAAGACTTCGATATCACGATTATAGTTAACGGTTGTAACTCCATATTTTTCTAAGTGATATGGATCAATCATATTAACATCCGCTAAATCGACTGTTGCGGCTTCGTATGCTAAATTAACAGGATGATTCAGTGGCAAATTCCAAACAGGGAATGTCTCATATTTAGCGTATCCCGCTCTAATTCCATTTTTGTTTTCATGATATAACTGGCTTAAACAAGTCGCCATTTTTCCACTTCCTGGTCCAGGGGCAGTAACAACCACTAATGGTTTTGAGGTTTTAATATATTCGTTTTTACCAAGTCCTTCATCCGAAAGAATAAGTGGGATATTGTGAGGATATCCATTTATTTTGTAATGGTGATATACATTTAAACCGTTATTTTCAAGTTTCTTAATAAAATTATCAACAGAAACTCCACTTTCGTAGAAAGAAATAACAACACTACTGACAAATAAGCCGACTTCACGATAAGTATCAATCAGTCTTTCAACTTCTTCTTGATAAGTGATTAAAGTATCGTTTCTAACTTTGTTTGAAGAAATGTCATTCGCGTTAACAACAACAACGACTTCAACCTTGTTTTTAATGCCTAATAACATTTGAAGTTTTGAGTCGCTTTTAAAGCCAGGTAGTACTCTACTCGCATGATAATCATCAAAAAGTTTTCCACCGAATTCGAGGTAGAGTTTATCTCCAAAGCGAGAAATTCTCTTAAGGATGTTTTCTCTTTGTATTCTTAAATATTTTTGATTATTAAATGGAGTTTTCATACTTATGTAAAAAAGATATAATCTCAATTTCTCAATTTCAAGAAAATGTGAATATTTTTTAATATTTTATAATTCGGTTGTATCACCTGATACATTCGAATTCAGAACATTATTTTAAACCAGCGATTTGACGATATATTCTTTTGCTTTCTTCTTCAGAAATTAATAATTCAATAATTTTTAAGCCGAATGGAACGCTAAAAAGCATGCTTCGACCAGTAACGATATTATCGGAAACCGCTACTTCTTCTCCGGTATATATTCCATCTAATCCTTCGTTGCATCCTGGATAACATGTATATCTTCTATTTTTAAGAAGACTATTTTTACCAAGCACCATTGGAGCAGCGCATATTGCACACACCAACTTGTTAAGTCTATAAAACTCTTGAACTAAAGAATCCACTAATTCACTTTTTAATAAATTATTAACTCCAACACTTCCTCCTGGAAGGATGAGTGCGTCAAATTCATTAGCATTGATATTTCTTGGGCTTAAAAAGCCACTTAGAGACAATTTATGACTTGAAGTGACTAATTCCCTATCTTCACTAATTTTTGCGTCGTAAACATCAATTCCCGCTCTAACAAGAACATCGCGAGTTGCAATCGCTTCGACATCTTCAAATCCATCTGCATATAAAATAAGAACCTTCATATTTATTCCTCCACAAGGATATCTATTATTTTATTTAATGTATCTTCACTTACCCCAACAGTGTTCATCAAATAATTCTTTGCTTTTATTGATAAAGTATCACCATCGCTATTTTGAATACCTTTAATATAAAAATCATCACCATCAATCGTACTCTTTTTTACCGGAGTAGAGATATTTGCTAAATCGGAAAACAAATAGTCAAGTAATAAATCTTCTTCATTCATTCCAACAAGAGCGCCAATAACATAAGCAAGAGCCCCAGTTCGATCAGTTCCTCTTAAGCAATGGAAAGCAATTGGATAATTAGATTCATCTGCTAAAGTAGAAAAGAACAATTTAATCGAATCGATGTTTTCTTCTTGAGTAAAAATATTTTTTCTTCCGTAATACATCGGAGCAGAAACATATTTAACTTCATTACCAAGAGGAGAAGAAGATATTCCATTTACTTCATCTTCTCCATCAAACGCCACTGTTCTTCTTAAATCAATATCAGTTTTGATTTTTAATTCATCAACGAGAACACTTTTCCCATAACTAGTAGGTTCAGAGATAAATGTATTAAGTCCACCACCATAATTAAATTGTGCGGTTCGATATATCATCCCTTGTTTATACGTTCTTCCTTCACCAATATTCCATCCGCCTAAATCACGACAATTCTCTACTCCTTCAATAAATAAATTTCTTGGAGCTGATTCTTCAATAATGAAATCATTAATTTCGCTACTAAAATAATGACCAGAATGATTAGAACTAACTGAATAATAATATTGGGTATTAATTTTTAAGTTATATACATCAAAAGTTGTTTCTTTAGCCTTATAGATAAGCGGATTACTTAAATCACTTGATTCACTAATTTTGATAACATATTCATCCGCAGCCTGATCAATATCATTTTCTTCTTTCCAAGATAAAGAAACTGGAAGAGGTTTTGAATTTGACATTCTCCCGAAAGAAGCAGAATTATTCTCAATTAAATAAGCAGGATCTTCTGATTCTAATAATTCTTTTTGTTCTTCTGTATGAATTGATAAAGATGATGGCAATTCATCATTAATAACACTTACTTCTTTAGGAACAATAACTTCTTTATTACAAGAAGAAAGAATAATAACCAATAAAGATAAAGTTCTAACTAATTTATTCTTATATTTCATATAAAAAGACTAACACAATTTCCCCCAATAGAAAAGGAGCGCTTTCGCGCCCCTAGTCTATATGTGATTTTGAATTAGGCAAAGAATTCAATGGCTGTGATAACAAGAGCAGTATTTGTTGTGGCAATAGTAAGAGCCTTACTTGCGGTTCCAAGTGTAAATTCAACTGAACCAACATTGCCTGCTTCAACATTTGCTTTGGTAGCAAGATTTTCAGCAAGAGCACCACTAACTTGAACGCCATTAACATCAACATCTAATGTGTTTTTCCAAGCATATCCAGTGATAACTATTTTTTTAACATTTTGTGTTAAATTAAGTGTTAAAGCACCACCAGCCTTCGATGTTCCAATTTTCAACATATTATCAGATTCCCAAGCAGTGGTACCGCTTCCACCATTCGCTCCAGGATAAATTTTGATAGGTTCTGATACCGATGAAACAATATTTTCTCCAGATGCTTTTGTGAACCATTCTAATATTTTGGCGACATCAGTTGCTTCGCCACCTTTTTCATTTGTAAATGTATATTTTGCAACTGAAGTAAGAGGAGCAGTAACAACTATGGTGTGTTCAACAGCTAATTCTCCAGCTTTAACCTTAATTTTAGCAGTTCCTTCTGCGACTGAAGTAACAGCGCCTTCGCTAGTAACGGTTGCAACTTCAGGATTCAAAGATTCGAATGTAGCAGTTAAATTCAATGATGCTGGATAAACTGTAGCAGTTAATGTTTTTGTTTCGTTAACTAACATCGATGTAGCACCATCAACCTTAATGATTGTTGGTTTAGAATTGTCGATGGAAATTACTTCACCAGAATTGCTTGGGTTTTCAATCGTTGAATTGTATCTATAAAGTTTTGTTTTAATGACGATTTTTGCACCAACTTCAAATTTCGCCATAATTTCATCTGATGGTCTTGTGAATTGATAAAGGGTGAATTCGCCATCATCTAAAACTGCGAACAATTTTCCAGTTGTGGTTGTATTGGTTGTGATTGTACCAGTAATGTAATATTCTAATTCACTAGTTCCTTGGTGTTTTAATTTCAAACCTTCAGTATGTGCTTCAGCAGCAGTTAATGGATCATCAATTGTTGTCCCTTCAACAGCTTTAACTGTAACGGTTGTAGAAGCAGAAACTGTATCGTTATATTTAACTGTAACGGTCGCTGTACCAGATGCAACAGCGGTAACTTTACCATTTTCAACAGTAACGACACCAGCAGGTTCAACTGACCAAACAGCTTCGTCAGTTGTATCACTTGGAGTAACTTCAGGAGTTAATGTTTCTTCATCACCAACAGTGAGAGCTAATGTTTCTGGTAATGTTGCAGCAGTAGCAGGAACAAGTCCGGCTAAAACTTTAACTTCGACTGAATCGGTTTGACCATCAACAGTGAGAGTAACGGTTGCTGTACCAGATGCAACAGCGGTAACTTTACCATTTTCAACAGTAACGACACCAGCAGGTTCAACTGACCAAGTAACTTCTTTTCCAGCACCAGCAGGTTCGGTTGTATAAGTTAATTGAGTTTCGTTATTGATACGTAATTCAATTGGTCCTTCTTGATCAAGAGTAACAGAGGTTGCCGCTAAGGCTTCTTGTTTAACAGCAATAAAGTTACAATATTGAGCACTTTCACTGCTATTCCAGTTTAATAAATAACCTTTAAAATTATAAGTAGCGCCTTCTTCAAATGCTAAATCAATTGCTGATTTTGTTGTAGCTAACAAACCTTTTGTTGCGCCAACAACTTCATAACGATTCTTGGTTTTTGTTTTTGCTTGAAGGGTGACAGGAGTAACTTTGTGCTCACCATCATTGACCATGGTGCTGTTATAAAGAGCGTCATAAGCTGCACCATCAGCTAATGTTGTGAACGCTGTTTCTGTAATTTCGACATCATCAAGCTTTGTAACATATTTGACATCAGAAGAATACATTTCAATTAAACCAAAATAGTTTTGAAGTGGTTCTTCAATTTCAATAACATCACCAACGGTGAAGGCAGTAATATCTGCACTTGATTTAACTTGATAGTCAATAATTGCGGTTCCATCATCAAGGAGCATTTCAACTTTTTCTTTGAAAACTGATCCAATGAAAACGACTTTCGCGCGAACCTTATATTTCTTTTCTGTTTTTGTTGATTTTGAGTTATCAGCGAAATCTGTAGTGTTTTCCCAAGCATCATCAATAGCTTCGCGTAAGGTGTAAATAGCAGATCTTTCAACTGTAGTTGATTCTCTTGCAACTTCTTCACCATCAATTTTTGCAGCAATAGTAACATCACCTTCAGAAATACCAGTGACTTGATCTCCACTAATGGAAACGTGTTCAGCACCTTCGACTGCTTCAAGAGTGAAGTCATCTGTAACTGGGTCTGTTCCTAAAGAAAGAGTGAATGTAACTGGATCGCCATCAACTTGGAGTGTTCCAGTATGTGTTAAAACATACTTTTCAACAGTTCTTGTATTAACAAAGAGTCTAACGTCTTTGTCAGGCATAGCGAATTCATATCCACCTGTTTCTTTTTCTGTTAATGTAGTTGAATCGTATCCAACTGCAGTAATTTCTTTCTCAGTGTTTAAAAGAGAAACTGTGAAAGAAACTGTTGCGCCTGCTAAATAGCCGTCAGCGTTAATTCCTTCGACCCTATAATCACTTGATTGTGGTACAGAAACATATCTTGTTTCTTTTTCAGGTACTACAGGAGTTGTGCCACCGCCATTAGAGCCACAGCCAACGAGCAATCCTGCTCCCATAGCTAAGGCTAATGTAAAGGCGCCAAATTTGGTTTTTCTTTTCATGCTTTTTAAGCCCCCCATTAATTGTTTTGTGACATCATTGCTGATTTTAATTTTGTGACAGTAATGATTTCACTTTTTAATGCCTTTCTTACATTATGTGCTTTGAAAAATCTTATGAGTCCAATTGTCAATAGGACAACTGCGGCAACAGCACAGCCGATAAAGACAAAGAATGGCAATGACTTTGGATCTATACCGGTCATAACATTTCTTCTTCTCACAAATGAAAGAATAAGAAATAAGATTCCACATACAAGGGTGATTCCACCAATAACAACTAAGCATAAGGCATTTTGTTGCTTATCGTATTGGCGGACGTCTTCTTGATGGTCATCACGACTAATTTGAGAAAGTTCGTCATAGGATAAGGATTCGTAATTTTTTGATTGTTTTACTTCTTCCATGTCTTAAACTCCTTTCTTAAATTAATCAAGTTCTGTAAGAGAGATGTCTCTTGCACTACCGCTACAAATTGTAGCAGTCATTTTGGTATTTCCACTAGTGGATTCATAACCGTGAGAAATAACAATTAAACCATGTCCAGCAACTTCTGGTTGGCAGGATTTACGTTTAAATGTTTTTAAAACGGCTTGATATTTGTAGGCTTCTTCTTCAGAACAATCAGCAGGTTTTGCTTCTGGAGCGTATTCTGCTGAAGCATATTCAGCACCAGCAACGTTATACCAATAGCTGCCGCCTGTGAAGAATTGGTAAGAATAAGCTGTGGTAATACCATAGTTAACTAAGATGTTTTGGTCAACTGTGAATCTGATAATCTTATTTGAATATCTGATGTTGCTTTCAGAACTATTGATTGAAGCAGCGTTATCAGTTGCACCAAAGCTTCCGTAGAAGATTGGAGAATTGGAGGTGTTATAGAAAGGATAAGCAGTATTATACTTATTAACTTCTTCAGAACCGCCTTCACCGATATCTTCTGCGACTCCTTGATAAGTGCTGGTAAATTGATAGAACCAGACATTATCTGTAATTTCCACTAAGATTTGTGGAAGTTTTAAAGAGTTAAATTGTTCACCAGTAACCTTAACAGGTTTAATGGTGTTTCCCCTAGTAACGATAATTGTGTCTCTTACTGGATCTGGAGAAATTGTGCTGAAGGTAATTCCTTGCATTTGGAAAGTTCCACCATAGCTAGAAACAGCACCAACAACTTCAACTTCATCACCGACACGGATTGGTGTTTCAGAATATGTGAAGACATAAATTCCGTATGGAGTTTCAGTTCCAGCGATAACAGCGTCGTTATCGTATTCTTTTTTATCTTGAATGTAGAAGGAAGTCCCAACTTTTCTTGAAACGAATCCTTTTACACGATAAAGGGTTTTCTTGTTTGCGAATTGAGAAACTGGGTAGTAGCCAATTGTGTCATCTTTTTCAGCGGATTCATATAGTTTCTTCAAAGATAAATTACTAACGCCTTTGGTTTCGTAATAATAATAGTTTGGATCAGATTGAGTATCTGTTGAATAGATGTGACGTCTATTAGCTTGAGCTGATAAATTAGCAGCATCAAACATTCTGTAATAGTAATCGCTTGTGTCATCAGCAGAACCAACACCGAATGAGAATCCTTGATAAACCATTTCAAGATTTAAACAACGGAAATCATTTTTGGTAGGATTTTGTTTTGTTGCATACCACACATAAGCAAGATTTCTTTGGTTACCATCAGTTGTAGCAGCGTATGGTCCATTTTCAGTCTTACCAATATTGAGGTCTGCTTTGGTCATTGTTGATGAATTAATAGAAGCGGCTTGAGAAACAAGAATGATACTTGTTGCACCAGCTTGAACTGTACTTAAATCAGTTGTTGATTTGATATAAGACTTATATTCATCATTGCCTGTATAAATATATTTAGAATAATAAGAAGCGGTTAAACCCCATTCTTCAATTTCGCTTGTACTTTCAGGGGTATCAATGCTCAAATATCTAATTTTAACAGTGTATTGCAAGTTATAAGTTTCAACGTGAGTGGTATCTCCATCAACATAGTTGAGGAATACTTCTTTTGAACTTCTTGCAACTTTTTTACCACTTGAATCAAACTTATTTGGTGCACGAACTTGTTCAATACCCGATTTACGGAAATCAAGTTCAGTTCTATCGCCGTTTTTTGCTTCAGTTTTAGACATAACTTCATCAAAAACTTCATCAGAAATGTCTAATTTAAATTTATCGACAAAATCGATTGCAGGATCAACCGAATAAGATCCTGATAATTTGTTTACTCCAGCGGTAATTGTTGTTGAATAAACAGCAGTTCCATCTTCGTTTTGAGTAACTAACTTACATCTTTTTCCGTTATTGGTGACTCCTTCAACAAAGAAATATTGAGAAGGTCTAACGGTGAAAGTTAATGTGTCACCAGCTTTAACAGTTTCAGAAGAGAAATCAGTTAATCTTCCATAAATGGATTCCGCAGTTAAATCAACATAACTCGCTTTTGTATCAGCAGTATTATTTCCACATCCAGCAAGTGCGCTGACAGTTAATAAGCCAAGTAAGATAGTTGATAAACTTTTTTTCATATTGTTGCTCCTTATTTAGCAGCGGTAACACATGCATCGTATGCTTTGGAGAATGCTGCATCGGTAGAATATTTACTAGCGTAAATATAGTTGATAATCATTCCGATTTCAGTTCTAGCAGTGCTACTTCCAATAAAGACTGGAGAAGTCATGTAATATTCTTTTAATCTAGCAGTCATTGCTGGAATATCATATTTCAATCCTTGTCCCTCGTTAGCAATCCAAGAACCATACTCTGGAGTGCTGTATGAAGAAGTTCTAATTGGATCATATGAATTTTCTAAAGCTAATTTTGCATTATTTGAGCTGTCTGCTAAGGCTTTGTAGAAGAGCCAAGCACCTTTATGGATATATTTATTACCAACATCAAAGAAACAGATGGATGGACCTTGTTGAATATATTTTCTGACTCCCTTATAAGGAACTGGAGCGAGTTTAACAGCAAAGTTAGATGAGATGTTATATGAAGAACCACCAGTTGAACCAACAGTAAACGCACATTTTCCTTCATTGAAATATGTATTTGTGTAAGTTGATCCACCAAGAGAGTTCTTAGTAATCATAATTCTTTCATTTAAATAGCCAATGATTTCGTTAACAAGGGCTTTTGCATCATCATTAACAAATTTAAAGTGCTTTCTTGGATTTGTTTTACTTTCTTCATCGTTAACGGTGTATTCAATACCACGTTGCGCCATTTGAGAAATGAGTAAGTTAGCGTCACTATCATATCCAAATGGATAGAATTCATCAGTAATTTCCATTTCTGCTCTATCAGCTTTCATTTGTCTTGCTAAGGCAATGGCTTGATCCCAAGTTTCAGGAACATCATAAACATATCCTTCGTGAGCAGGATTTGTTAACCAGGCTCTAACAGCTTCTAAATCACCAGATAATGTACCATCATCGTTTTCAAGCGTTCTTCCGTTAGCGGTATTATAAAGTTGCATGAATTCGGTGTTGGATTCGTATTTCTTAGCGTTAAGAGGATTAACTCCTGAGAAATAAGAATAATTGTAATAAACAACTTCTGTTGATTTATACATTGGCATTGACCAAGTTCCATCGAATTGGTAATTTGTGCCTTCGTTATAATAGCCTTGAACGAAGTCATTAATTTCTTGTTGGCTATATCCAAATTTTTCATCTTTAATGAAGTTATCAAGTCTAAGAAGGAATGAATCTTCGATACGAGAAGTCATGTATTCTGAGAATGAATCTGGGTAACCCATGGTAAGAGCAGGGACTTCACCAGAAGAAATTTTTGTTTTAACAACAGAATGTAAAGCATCATAATCACCAGCTGGGTGAGTTAATACGACTTTGTATTTACCAGCGTATTGGGTGTTAAACGCATTAACAATTGATGTTAAATTTTTAGTTTTTTCATGTCCTAAACAATGCCAGAAGTTAATTGTGACTTCACTAGTAGGATCATCTTCTGGAAGAGTTTGGTCAACGACTGTTGCACCTGCTCCACCACAAGACACTAAGCTCATGAGAGAAGAAAGAGCGACAATCAATAAATTTTTCTTTTTCATTTGTAAGCCTCCTTTTAGCCTTTAATACCAGCACGGCCAACGCCACGCATAATGTATTTTCTGAAAAATATAAACAAGAGTAATAATGGAACGGTAACAACGACTGTAGCAGCCATTTGTGCACCATAATCATTAGGATTATCAGCGGTTGAGAAGGTTTCTCTTAAACCGTTGGTAATAAGGTAGACATTTGAGTTACCTGAAGCGATTAAGTTTGGCCACACATAGGAGTTCCAAGCACCCATCAACTTAAGAATGAAGATGGTTGTTAAGGTTGGCATCGCAAGTGGGACCATAACTTTCCACAAGAATTCCCAATCGCTTTTACCATCCACTTTAGCGGCCAAATATAATTCGTTAGGAATCTGTTTGAAGTTTTGCCTTAATAAATAAATATAGAAAATAGATACCCAGAACGGAACAATCATCGCAGCAAAATTACCAACTATGTTGCTTGATGCAGTCCATCCTAATCTTGAAACAGAGATGTAATTAGAAATAACCATCATTTCGCCAGGAATCATCATACTTCCAAGGAGGAAAGTAAATACGAGGTCACGACCCTTGAAGTTGAGTCTAGCGAATGCATAAGCAGCAAGAATCGTTGTAATTAAAGTTCCTAAAGTGGAAATAATTCCAACGAGAAGAGTATTTCTTAATAACACTCCAAAATTAAGTCTATTAAATGCTTCAGTGTAGTTTTCCCATCTGATAACTTGTGGGAAAAATGTTTGTTGTAATTGTTTGATTTCTTCGCCTTCTTTCAAAGAAGTGATAATCATCCAATAGAATGGGAAAATGATGATAATTCCCATGATGATTAAGAAAGCATAAGTAATAACAAGAGAAATGATGTGTGTAATTTTTGAAATTCTTTGCTTCTTTTCAGTACTGGATTCACTACCAGCGAGGGCTAATACATAATCAGAAGTATCAGCAGCGTATTTAAATTTTTCGTCTCTCATACTAATAATGCACCCTCTTCTTTGAAACTTTGTTTTGAATGACAGTGAATGCCATGATGATTAAGAATAAGAATATTGAAGCAGCAGAGGCATAATGGACATTGTTTTTATCGACTTGATCGTAGATAAAGAAGACCATTGTCTGCATGGTTGATGGACCGGTGTTAACATCGAAATTACCACCATCTTTACCAAACAAACCAATAACTGAGTTATATTCTTTGAATGATCCAATAAAGGAAGTAATCATCATATATAAAATTTGTGGTGATAATAATGGAACTGTAATTTTAAGTGCGATCTTCCATTTTGGAGCGCTATCGATTTTTGCTGCATCATAATATTGGGCATCAATATTTTGTAAACCACCTAAGAAAATGAGGATCTTATATGGTAATGAATGCCAAATAATGTAGAAGCAGATTGCAAATAACGCTCTCCAATAATTAACAGTATCAGAAGCACTTGTACGATAAATCCAAGCGAGATTTTGGACTCCTAATAAGTTATTGAAAATACCATAATCTGTTGAGAAGATAACGCTGAAAACCATACCAATAGCAATCGCGTTAGTGACATAAGGCATAAAGAATACTGTTTGGAAGAATTTCTTTAAAATCTTAATGGAATTGAGTGTCAAAGCAATAACCATTGAAATGATAATGCTGAGTGGCACGGTAATAATTGTGATTAATAAAGTGTTTGGAAGAGCAATTTTCATGACTTTTTCATACATTGCTCCACCTAATTCGGAATAAGGAGTTAAAACCGCAACATAATTATCAAACCACGCAAAACCAGAATGAGTTCCAGTTGTGTAGTTGTAATCCTTCAAAAAGGAAACGTAAACGGTGTTAATGATTGGATAAAAAGTAAACACTGCCAATAAGATTAAGACAGGTGCCAAATATAACCAAGCTTTCCAGTTATTCTTACTTTCCATAATTAATCTAAATAAATCCTTGAATTCTTCGAATTTTCAGCATCGAAGATGAATGTTTTTTGTTCTTTAATTCCAAATTTGTTAGTTCCAAGGTCGACTTTGATAAGTGAGTCGATAATCACTTTTATATCATTTTCATCAGTGTGGTATTCAGATTCACAGACAAGAGAAATATCTCTTCCCATGGTTTGAATCTGTTCGACATTAAGAGTTAAGACTTTCTTCTCTTCTGGAATATCCGCTCCAGCTAAGAAACCTTCTGGTCGAATACCAACAAAGACTTTATGACCATCATTGAGTTCTTTTAATTTTGCGTTTTCAAGAATTGCTTCTTCTCCAATGAAAACTTTTCCTTCTTTAACTACACCATTGAAAACATTGATTGGTGGAGTTCCTAAGAATTTTGCAACGAACAAGCTATTTGGAGAATTGTAAACAGCTTGTGGATGATCTCTTTGCATTTGAACACCAAGTTTCATAACGACGATATCATCACAAATTGACATTGCTTCTTCTTGGTCGTGAGTAACGAAAATAGTTGTGATACCTGTTTCTTGTTGAATTCTTCTAATCTCTTCACGAGTTTGAAGTCTTAAACGAGCATCGAGGTTGGATAATGGTTCATCAAGGAGTAAAACTCTTGGTTTTTTAACTAACGCTCTAGCAATAGCGACACGTTGTTGTTGACCACCAGAAAGTTCGCTTGGTTTTCTTGTCAAATATTCATCGATTTGAACAAGGCGAGCGGTTTCTTGAATGAGAGCATCCATTTCATCCTTATCAAGCTTTTTCTTAACTTGAATTTTTTCGCCATTTGCGTCTAATAAGTAGAATGATTCATCAACGGATAAACCTTTTGATTTCAATGTTGCTAATTCTTTCTCGTTTGCAGCAGTAAGAGAAGCCACTACTTCATCGCGTTTTGCTAACCTAGCTTGAGTGAGATTTTCCCCTTCAGCAGCTTTAACATTTTGGAATCCAAATTTAAAAATTCTCTCGGCTACAGAAGTAACAACATGGTATTTTTTAACCATTTTTCTTGCACTCATATCCTTAGAGAATTTGCCTTTGAATTGAGAATGAATAATTATATCCATAATTTGATCAAATTCGTTTGTCAAAAGTTCTTTAATCAAAGAGTTTTGTTCGAGCAATTTGTCTTTTTTGCAGGTAATGATATTCAAGTTTGTTAAAGGGAACTTGACGTTATCATAAACTGTCATGTGTGGATATAAAGCATAATTTTGGAAGACTAAACCGATTTCGCGTTTTTCAGGCGCTAAATGGGTAACATCTTCATCACCAAACCAAATTTCACCATCGGTTGGTGCCTTTAATCCGGCAATCATGTAAAGAGTTGTGGATTTACCACATCCAGAAGGTCCTAATAAACCAATAAGTTCACCATCGCGAATGTCAACGTTTAAAGAATCGACAGCGACAGCGTCTGGAATGTTCTTTGCTGGATTACCTGGAAAAACCTTTGTTAGGTTCTTCAGTTTTATTTCCATATGTGATCCTCCGCTCATATTATAGCGCGGGCAAAAAATACGTGTAAAGTAAAACTTACCTTAGTCGGAGGTCCTTATTTTCAATACTTATTTCTTGTAGTTTAAATGATGCTTCCTCGCGTTCAAGTTCGTTTAAGTAGATCTCTTTATCGGTCACATCAACCGCATAATCATTAAAAACATAATTGGTCAAATTTGAGTTGGTTTTATTGAAGTACATCATAGTAATTGAAATGATTGCAGGAATGAGAAAGCCAATAAAATCTAAGACCACAAAAACTAGGAAATTAAATAAGAACCGACCAATAAATTTTCCAGTAGGGACATTTAAAGCAGTAACTCCAATTATCCCAATTTTTTCTAGCTTCATTCCGATGGTTTGTCTTCCTCTTTTGAAGCAAGTTAAAGGCAGGACTAAGTAATAAATTGTGAAGGTTATAATTAATATGGAAATAAATTCAATCACTGAAACCCAAAAAGAAAATCTCACAAGATAGAAATATGTTGGATTTTGGACTAAAAAACCAAGTGTGTAATTTTCAACTTCTCCTTTATAGAAATTATATAATAATTCAGCGTTTACAGAATTTTCGATAATTTCATCTCCAGATTTGATAAATAGGTTTAATGAACCGTTTTTAGCGGATAATCTTCTACTATCATATTGAGAATGAATGACTTTTAAATCAGAAAAGTAGGTTGTATTATTGTAGAAATTATTTATTCTAGTCGATAATTCATCTTTTTTCGCTTCATAAGAAGGGAATTCAGTGTCGTTTTTAACGTATTCAGTGACCACTAATCCGTTAATATATAGACCACTATCGTTACGAAGTTGGGTTAATTCATTTCTTTTAGAAATAAACCATCCAGAATTCGTCACTGGAACGTTTACAATTGAAAAAAGAATAAAAGTCGTTAGTAAAAATAACCCAATATCAATAAAATAGGCTAACATCCTTTTACCGAGTTTGGCTTTTTTATATATTACTTCGATCTTCTGTTTTTTCTCTTCCATCTTCTTCGCTTTCAATAATATCAACTGGTCCATCAAAGTCTTTCGTGTCTTTAACAATCAATCGAGATAGTAACGTTGATAGGTTATGATGATTTTTTGTAAATAAAGGCATGAATAATGATATTAAGTTTAATATCAATAATGGAACAAATAAAGTAAATAAGGTTAATCCGGGAACAATTGTTAAAGTGAATATTCCAAGCATTCCTGTGAAATAAAAGGCAATTGATAAAGATGAAATAAATAAAATAAAGTTAATAACGTTATATATCACAATATTAAGAGGGCCTGGCTCCATCTCTTCATAGTCGCTCATCGCTAGACCCATCACTTTTTGTCCTAAAGTAATCCATTCCTTACTCACTAATCTCATAATAAAGAGTAATAATAAATAAGAAACCACATAAGAAATTAAATAAATGATAAAAATTGATAGAGTTAAAGACTGATATGTATTTTGATATGAAGAAAGTAAATTCAAATAAGTAGATGATTTATTTTCTACTTCTTTAATTCCGTATTTACACGCAGAAATGAAGCTTAAAAAGACACGGTCATAAGTCGAAGTATCAATTCGATCTTCCTTGTAATAACGAAGAAGATTATTTGTTTCTTCTAAATTTAAAACAGTAAATCGAGATATTCCGTTTCCTTTCGCTAGTAAATTAGAATCATCAGAAGAAACATATTTAGTTTCATCAAGATTCATGATTTTTAGATATAAATAAGTATCAATATCATCTTTATAATCGACTTCTTGATAGATGTAAGTATTTAATGAACTATCTTCTTTTTTGAATTTTTTAAAATAATAAGATAAGGTATCTAAATTATATTCTGAAGCATTATAGGCAAAAGTTTCATTTTCATTAATCGTCTTTTCTTCATATATTCCTTCACTATTTTTTATTGGGAAAGTTAAATCATGAATGTAAGCGCTTGTCTTACAAACATTTAAAACATATTGTTTTGCTCCTTCATCAATTGATAATAAAGAAGAATGATCTTCATTTAATCTTTGCAAATGAGTGGAATCGATATATTCCGCTACTTCACCACTTTTATTCTTTAATTCCGTTGATATTGAATTAACAACTGGTAATCTTGCTCCAATAGAATAAAAAATAGTGAATAATAAATATGTCACAACGAACAAAGAAAAATAATCCATTAATCTTGAATAGATATGTTTTTTCTTACTTGCAATAACGTTATTTTTATATTTACTGACTTCTTTATTCATTATAATGATGTATTCACTCCTGATTTTAAATAAGCAACTAAAGCGTCTTTCGCAGTATAATCATAATTCTTATAATCCACTTGGTAATTATAAGCATATTTATATTCGGTTATATAAGTGATACTTACAGCTTTAGTGTGTCCATTACTATCATAAACGATTTCCCCATCTTGATAAGTACGATAATAAGATGAAGAAGAGAGGTTATTAATATTTTTTGATGTACAAGTTTGAATTGATAACTGATTATCAAATGGGAAGACTTTAACTAAGTCTCTCATTGTGAAGGCACCGACGGAGACATCATCTCTTATTCCACCAGTGTTATGGCTAGCAAAATAAACAGTGGTATTATCAAATTTGTCTTTGTTATTATTAACGAACCAATGCATTGCCATACAAACAACACTTGTAAAATCTTCTTCGCTATAATAATTCTTAAATGTATAAATCAAATCATCCGCATGAGAAATGATATCAACATATTCTTCTTTTGTTAATAAAGCGTCAATAGCTGGATCACTAACTTTACATTCACTCACCGTGTAAATCATGTTCGTGTGGCTTGAATTAACTGAGTAAGAGACTCCATTCCCTGTTAAAGAAAGAGTTAATTCTCCAATATTTTTTCCATTACATGCTGCCTCTAAATATGGAACATCGTTATATGTTCCTTGCTTCCTTAAATGATCATGAGCAAAAAACATTGCGTCAACATATTTTCTATTTGTTGATGGATCAGTTTCTGTTAAATCTTGATAAATAGTTGGAGAACCAGAATATCCTTCAAATCCACCATCATGGAAAGCGGCAATAATGACGTCACAGCCTTCGCTTTGTCTTAAATAAGTTGAATATTGTTTAATATATTGATTTGGTTCTGGGAAATAGAAATTATCGGAGATATTACCTGTTATCGAACTTCCAAGTCCTTTTTTCGCTCCACCAATGATTCCTATTTTTAAGTCGCCTCGACTAATAACTGTATAAGGAGTAAGCCAACTTGGTCTAGTGACATTATCGTAACTATAAAATGTATTCGCGGAAATGATTGGACAATCAAGGGATTCATCAAATTTCTTGATATATTCTTCTCCCCAATCAAATTCATGATTGCCAAGAACCATCGCATCAAAGCCGATTTCATTCATTGCATCAATCATGATTGCTCCACGAGTTTCGTTACTTTCATATCCACCTTGGAACATATCTCCACCAGAAAGAACAATTGAATTATTCGGATTAGCGTTTACTTTATTTTTCAGATAAGTAGAAATATAACTCATTCCACCTTCATCTTCTGAAGTGTTTCTAATAAATGAACCATGAGTGTCATTAATATAATAAATAGTCAAATCCCTATTAATGACATCGGTACTACTCGCTTCTTCAACTTTAATTTCAAAAGTAGCGGATCGATATCCTTCTTTTTTCACTTCCACAGTTGTGGAGCCACTATATTTTAAAACTGTTCCTTCATTAATTGATAATTGATAATCATTAATAACATTATCTCTTTCATCATAAATAATTAATCCTTCACTTGTGAAAGATTCACCAACTACATAACTAGTTTTATTTGGTAATTTATTAATAAATAAGGAACGAGCAGGATAAACATTAATATCATAAGAAACTGGCCAATAACCACTTTTGGAAATGGCAACAGTAAAAGAGCCAGAAGTGTTTAATCTATTTCCAACTTTGAAGTTACATGTATAATCAGTAATTTCAACTCCATTACAAGTAATAACTAATCCATCTAAAGAAAAATATTCACCCACTGTGAATTCTTGTTTTGGGTAAGACTTGATTTCTAAATGAGGTAAATCAGAAACTGAAATTTTAAAAGAAGCTTGTTTATATCCTTTTTTAGAAATATAAACTTCTTTATCTGTTCCAATATCACTATTAACGAATTGATATCCTTCATTAATTGAAGAAGTATAACTGGTGATATTTTCTCCACTAGTACCGTCAATAACTTTTATTCCGTCTAAAGAAAAATATTCACCAACATTATAATCGGTTACATTTGGCTTATTAGCGATATATAAGCTATTATTCGTATCGCTTTCAGGATTAACAAAAAAAGTATCGACAGCGCAGCTTGTCAAAAAGAGAATAAAAATTGATGGAATGAAGATAATTCCTTTTCTTTTCATGTTCATATTTTACTATTAACTCAAAATAAAGAGAATTTATTTTGTTCTGCGTTTCTTTCTGCGTTTAATTTCTGAAACGCTTAATAATATTGCAATTGAAGAAATTGAAGAAAGAATAACACTACTGGAAGCGATATACCCACCACATCCATTATTTGTTGGACTTGTAGGAGTCGACTTCTTTTCTTTGATTCTAATTACAAAAGAATCTTCATAAGTCTCATTATCATAAACGTAATAAACAGTAATTGTCTTCTCTCCGATTTCATTAATAGAAGTATCGCTAAAAGTTATTTTATTAGTAACATCAACAATTCTATCATCAGTAAATTCAGCAACTGCTTTTATTCCGTTTGGATCAAATTCATCACCGACATAATAATTGAGTTTATATGGATAATATTCTAAATAAAATTTAGATAATCTAATTTTATCTTCAATTACTAATTTAATTCTTCGAGATAAAGTTTCAGTTG
The DNA here is from genome assembly GCA_017635565.1 of Bacilli bacterium. Taxonomy (GTDB): domain Bacteria; phylum Bacillota_I; class Bacilli_A; order RFN20; family CAG-826; genus UBA2450. The sequence continues at coordinate 17,124 of JAGBLE010000019.1, read as the reverse complement.
TTCCATTAGAAAGAGTATTAACATAATTTACTTGTAAATATGTTTCTCCAACCTTTTTTGCAGTCACAGTTATCTCTTTTCCAGAACCACTAATCTCAGCGATGTCAGTAGTTGTTTCAATTCCAGAAGAAGTAACAAATTTCCAGCTATATGTCCCAGTATTTGTTTTTCCTACTGAAGCAGAAAAATTATATGTTGAATCAACAATTAAATTAGATTCATTTACCGAAGAGTTATTTAATTTAATATCTAGTGTTCCAGAAAAGCCTTGTCTCGCGCATATTGATTGAGTAGCGGTATTTGTTTTTCCCCAAATTCGACAAGCGTATTCTGGATGGTCAATAAAAGGATTACGATGACCTTGTAAAGATTCCACTGCTTCATTTCTAACATTTTCTCGAGACGAAACTGGATACATCAAATTCCATTCAAGAAGCGCGCTTAATTTACCCATTGTATGATTGTCTTTGCTATCGTAATCACGATCCACTAAAGTGAGATTTAAATCAGCGATTGTGCAGTAAAAAATAATTCTTGCTGCGTCTCCTCGATAAGTTTCATCTCCTAATGAACCCGGATCCCAACCTTGACCAGTGCTATAAGTGTAAAAAGAATTACCTCTTCCTTCATTTTCATCTTTAAGAGTAGGCCTAATCATATGCATATCTTTTTCGATATCATTTTGTCCTCGACTTCCTTCATTAATAAAAAGTTTTGAAAATGGCCAAATATGTTCTCGATTCATATTTCCAGAATATCTCGCTGAAGTTCCAGAATAAAAAGCAGTAACTTCACCACTTCTCACTCCTGGATCGGTTTCATCAAAATAATTAACCATGCTATCGTAAGATATTAATCTTCTTCTTTTAGTGTTGTTCAGTGTGTTTAAAGCGTTTGTAAGGGTTACTCCAGAATCAAATTCACCAATAGATGAATAATATGTCGAAATATCTTCATTAGAGTAACTAAAGACCTTTAATACGTTATCTTTTTCATTAATCAAAGAAAAAGAAGTAAACATAATTAAAGTTGATAATATTAATAAAGTTGTTTTTTTCATTTATAAATTAATTATATACCTTTTTTATATAGATAAAAAGGAGACCCAAAGGATCTCAATATCTTTTTAACCACAATACCAAATTTGTCATTTTAAAACAATTCAACAAATCCTATATTGTATTGTTTCATTTTCTCATCATGAGTGAGTAATCTCATACCATGAGTCTCGCTTTGAATAACCAACATTTGATCAAAAGGATCTAAATGACTAGATAAATCATATTTTTCATACATTGCAATATTATCAACATTAAGGGAAAGAAAGATATATCCCGCTCTTTGACAAAAATCTCTTATTTCTGTTGCGCTATATATCATAACGTTTGGTTGTATTTTATGTTTGATTGCTATTTCCCAAAGTGAAATAGTAGAGACATAAATTTCGTTTCTCTCATCAATAATCATATCTCTAATATGTATAGGTAATCTGGACGAATCTTCTAAAGCCCACAATATAACATGCGTATCTAATAATAATTTCATTGTTATAAACCAAAATCTAAAGTTTTAATTGCGTTGAAGTCATCTAATGACATGTCAAAATCTTTCATCTCTTCTTTTGCAATTCCAATTCGTTTACTATTTTTCTTTAAAATAGGAGTCAATTGGGCCACTGGTTTACCATTTTTAGAAATGATAATTATGTCTTTTTTTTCCTTCAATAATGAGTTGAATAATTTTTGAAAAATTTGTTTTTGCGTTGTAGATGTTAATATCCATAATTTACCTGCCTTGACTAGTCTGGTCAACTTTATATTACTCTAATAATGTAAAATTTGAAAGAAAAAAGAGACCTCGTTTGAGATCTCTCTTATAACTAGTAATTAACTAAATTATTTAATGATTTCGTTAACTGTACCAGCACCGACAGTTCTACCACCTTCACGGATGGAGAATTTTGTACCCTTTTCAAGAGCGATTGGGTGAATTAATTCGACGCTGAGTTCAACGTTATCACCTGGCATAACCATATCAACACCTGCAGGGAGAGTGATGACACCAGTAACGTCAGTTGTACGGAAGTAGAATTGTGGTCTGTAGTTGCTTAAGAAAGCTGTGTGACGGCCACCTTCTTCTTTGGTTAAAACGTAAACAGAAGCTTTGAATTTGGTGTGTGGAGTAACGCTTCCTGGTTTTGCGAGAACTTGACCACGTTGGACTTGATCACGGTTGATACCTCTTAAAAGGACACCAACGTTATCACCAGCTTGGACAAAGTCACAAGTTTTACGGAAGGATTCAAGACCTGTAATAACAGATTTTTGGGTTTCTCTAATACCAACGATTTCAACTTCGTCACCGAGTTTAGCAGTACCTCTTTCAACACGGCCAGTAACAACTGTACCACGTCCAGAAATGGTCATAACGTCTTCGATAGCGAGTAAGAATGGTTTATCGGTATCACGAGCAGGAGCAGCAATATAGGAATCACATGCATCCATTAAATCCATAATAGCTTGTTCAGCTTTTGGATCTCCATCAAGAGCAGCTCTAGCGGAACCACGAATAACTGGAGCTTCATCTCCTGGGAATCCGTAGCTATTTAATAAGTCACGAACTTCCATTTCGACTAAGTCTAATAATTCTGGGTCATCAACTAAGTCAGTCTTGTTAATGAAGACAACGATTGATGGAACACCAACTTGACGAGCAAGTAAGATGTGTTCACGAGTTTGTGGCATAACGCCATCAGTACCGGCAACAACTAAGATAGCACCATCCATTTGAGCAGCACCAGTAATCATGTTTTTAACATAGTCAGCGTGGCCTGGGCAGTCAACGTGGGCATAGTGTCTTTTCTCTGTTTGATACTCAATGTGGGCAGTATTAATTGTAATACCACGGGCTTTTTCTTCTGGAGCAGCATCGATTTGATCATATGCTTTCTTTTCGGATAAGCCTTTCTTTGCTAAGACAGTAGTAATAGCAGCAGTTAATGTAGTCTTACCATGGTCAACGTGTCCAATGGTACCAATGTTAACGTGCTCTTTAGATCTGTCAAATTTTTCCTTTGCCATTGTTTGAATTTCTCCTTTCAAATAAATGAATTCAACATTTTTAATATATAGCAAGTTTAATTTATAATCAATACCAATTTAATTGGTTATTAATTATGATTTGTTATCAAGATTAGCGAGCACTCATGCCGCTTTTCTTGATGATTTCATCTTGGACGTAACGTGGGCATTCACCATAATGGTCGAATTGCATCGCGTAGTTTCCACGTCCTTGAGTCATAGAACGTAAATCAGTGACGTAACCAAACATTTCTGATAATGGTACTTCCGCTTCAATGGTTTTGGCGTTATTTCTTTGAGATTCGCCAGTGACGAGTCCACGTCTACGAGCGATATCGCCAAGAACATCACCATAATATTGTTCTGGGACAGTAACTTCAATCTTCATGATTGGTTCAAGAATGACTGGATTACATTTCTTTGCAGCTTCTTTAAGCGCCATACTGGCTGCGATTTTATAAGCAGCTTCGGAAGAGTCGACATCATGGTAACTACCATCGAATAATGTCGCTTTAATATCCATGACTTGGAAGCCAGCAACCATACCTCTACCTAAGGCATCGACAAGACCATCTTGAGTTGGTTTGATATATTCTCTTGGAACAGATCCACCAACGATAGCATCGACGAATTCAAATCCTTTTCCTGGGTTTGGTTCAAATTTGATCCAAACGTGACCATATTGTCCACGACCACCAGATTGTTTGATGTATTTACCTTCACAATCAGCGGTAGATTTAATGGTTTCACGATATTCAACTTGTGGAGCACCAACGTTAACCGCAACATTGAATTCTCTTCTCATACGATCGACGATGATGTCTAAGTGTAATTCACCAACACCAGCAATAATGGTTTGACCAGTTTCGGCATTGGTTCTCACTCTGAAGGTTGGATCTTCTTCAGCGAGTTTTTGTAAAGCGATTGACATTTTTTCTTGGTCAGCTTTGGTTTTTGGTTCAACCGCTTCTTCAATAACTGGATCTGGGAATTCCATCTTCTCAAGGATGACTGGATTCTTTTCATCACATAATGTGTCACCAGTTGTGGTGTTTTTAAGTCCGACAACAGCTCCGATATCTCCAGCGTGGAGTTCATCAACTTCTTGTCTATGATTACTGTGCATTAAGACAACACGAGCAATTCTTTCTTTAACACCTTTGGTGGAATTAAGGACATAAGATCCTGATTTGAGGGTACCGCTATAAACGCGGACATAAGCTAATCTTCCAATGAATGGGTCAGTGGCAATCTTGAATGCTAACGCTCCTAAATTGGCGTTATCATCTGGCTGACAGTGAACTTCATTTCCATCTTCATCAACGCCTTTAGCGGCAGGGATGTCGAGTGGGCTTGGGAGATAATCAACAACTCCATCGAGAAGTAATTGAATGTTTTTGTTCTTGTAAGCACTACCGCAGAATACTGGGTGGAATTCACCGGTAAGAACAGCCTTACGAATAACTGATTTGATTTCATCAACTGTTGGTTCTTCACCTTCAAGAACCTTCATCATGAAGTCATCATCGAAAGCAGCGAGAGCTTCGATTAATTCCGCTCTATGAGCTTCCATGGATTCGACCATATCTTCTGGGACTGGTACTTGACGTGGTTCTTGAGAACCTTGTTCATAAACCCAAGCGGTTCTATTGATGAGGTCAACCGCTCCTCTTAAGGTACTTTCAATACCAATTGGGAGTTGAACAGCTTTTGCATTAGCGCCAAGTCTTTCTTTTAAGGAACGAACACACATTTCGAAGTCTGCACCAATCGCATCGAGTTTATTAACGAAGACGATTCTTGGAACGCCATATTTGGATCCTTGTCTCCAAACGGTTTCTGTTTGTGGTTCAACACCATTTTTACCATCTAAGACAGTGACAGCACCATCGAGAACACGGAGGGATCTTTCAACTTCAACTGTGAAGTCGACGTGGCCCGGAGTGTCGATGATGTTAATTCTATTACCTTTCCAGAAAGCGGTTGTTGCTGCGGAAGTAATAGTAATTCCTCTTTCATGTTCTTGTTCCATCCAGTCCATGGTGGCAGCTCCTTCGTGAACTTCACCAATTTTGTGAATTTTACCTGTGAAGAAAAGAATACGTTCTGTTGTTGTTGTTTTTCCGGCATCGATGTGAGCCATGATACCGATGTTACGTGTATGGGCTAAATCATATTCACGTGCCATATTCTACTCTCCCTAAGATTACCAACGATAATGTGCGTAAGCTTTGTTAGCTTCAGCCATCTTGTGGGTATCTTCTCTCTTTTTCACGGAAGCACCGGTGCCATTAGCGGCATCGATAATTTCATTAGCGAGTCTGTCTTCCATGGTTTTTTCATTTCTGAGTCTACTGTAGTTGACTAACCATCTTAAACCTAATGTAACTTTTCTTTCTGGAGATACTTCGGTTGGAACTTGATAGTTAGCAGCGCCGATTCTACGGACCTTTAATTCAACTTCAGGCATGATATTGTGAATCGCTGTTGCGAAGACATCCATTGCTGGTTTACCAGTTTTGGATTCGATTTTATTGAAGGCGGTGTAGAGAATTGTTTGAGCAGTTCCCTTTTTGCCATCAATCATAATTTTATTGATTAAACGTGTTACGAGTTTTGAATTGTAAATTGGATCTGGTAACACATCACGTTTTGCAACGCTACCTTTACGTGGCATTATTTTTTCCTCCTTCTAATTATTTAGCAGCTTTTGGTTTCTTTGAACCATATAAGCTACGTCCTTGACGACGCTTTTCGATTCCAGCGCAGTCGAGTGTTCCTCTAATAATGTGATAACGAACACCTGGTAAGTCCTTAACACGTCCACCACGAATCATAACTGTGGAGTGTTCTTGTAAGTTGTGACCTTCACCACCGATATAAGCAGTGACTTCATAACCATTGCTCAAGCGAACACGAGCGTATTTTCTTAAAGCAGAGTTTGGTTTTTTAGGAGTCATTGTACCGACACGGGTGCAAACACCTCTTTTTTGGCTAGCGGCTTGGTTGGTTTCTTTTTTCTTTAAAGAGTTCCATCTTTTGCCAAGGGCTGGAGCCTTTGATTTAACAACGGCGGTTCTACGGCCTTCACGGACTAATTGATTAATTGTTGGCATTTATATATTGCTCCTTTCAATTATTTCCTAATTTAATTTTTTGGTGACTAATTGTCCACCGAACCGGTCGTGTCCGTTTTTTCCTTAAAAAATGGACCAAATCGGTCTACGTGGATGGGAATCACACGCCTATATAATATATACGCGAAGAAATAATCTGGCAACAAAAAAATAAAAATATTTTCAAAACTCAAAAAATAACGATATTTTTAAGAAAATTTGGCTTTAAAAATTTCCTTTGACACTCCCGGAGCCGTTATATTTTTTCATTCATTTCTTATGCGCATCTATACACGCTCATACACACTTTTAATATTTTTTATTTTAAATAAGAATAAAATGATTTAAATTATTTTTGTCCTATCCCTTTTGAAGATTGGAAACTTAAGGAGACAAGATGAAAACACTCATAATGTTAAGCGCTATTCCCGCTTCCGGAAAATCAACCTGGGCAAAGGAATATCAACAAAATCACCCGAATACTTATATCGTAAGTAGCGATGAGGTGAGAATGGAAGTATGTCACGGTAATTACCATGATCATACCCATCAAAAAGAAGTCTGGGAATTATTCGAAAAAAGAATTCATGAATATGGGGCTATTGATAACGCAACCGTTATACTTGACGCTCTTAATGATGTTAATCCGGTAAGACTTAAATATCTCTCCACTACTCCTGAATTTGATAAAAAAATCTTAGTCTTATTTCCTTCAACTTATGAAAAAAGTAAAAAATATAATGGAATGAGAGATGAAGAAGTTAGGGTTCCAGAAGATGTTCTTATTGGATTATATAATAAATTTGAAGAACCAAACGATGAAGTCCTCAGTTATGTAGATGAAGTCATTGAAGTAAATTGGTAAATAAACCCATATATCGGGTTTTAATTTTGGCAAAATAAAACCTCTACGTTTTTTTCGTAGAGGTTATTTTTTGAATTAACGATTTTCTTCAGATTTGCGGTCAATCTTTTCGTGAATTTCGTTGATGACACGTTCATGATCTTCAACATAACGATCTTTGACATCGTGCATCGTCTTTTCAACGGAGAAGTCTTTGAGCATCTCATCGCTTTCTTCTTCAGAGAGAAGACCTCTTCCTGCTGGAATTAAGTGTCCTGTAATGACATTTTCTTTTAAGCCGTGTAAATAATCAACTTTACCTTTAATTGCAGCGTCAGTAAGGACTCTTGTGGTTTCTTGGAAGGACGCCGCTGATAAGAAGCTATCAGTTTCAAGAGCAGCCTTTGTGATACCTAAGATAAGAGGTGAGAAGACAGCAGGACGTTTGCCATTAATAATGGCTTCGTTATTTTTCGCAGTAAATGTGTTAATAGAAACACGTGTACCAGCGATTAAATCAGTGTCTCCAGCATCGACAACGAAGACTTTTCTAAGCATTTGTCTGACGATAACTTCAATGTGTTTATCAGAAATGCCAATGGATTGAGTGGAATAAACTTTTTGAACTTCTTTAATGATGTATCTTTCAACCGCTTTGACATCACTAACTTCGAGAAGTTTCTTAGGATCGATTGCTCCTTCGGTAATCTTTCCACCATTAACGACTTTGTCACCTTTCTTGACACGGAGTTTCGCACCAAAGCTTGTGACATATGTCTTTTCTTCTAATTCATTACGAACAGTAACTAAATAGCAACCATTCTTTTCTTCAATCTTGGTGATTTCACCAGGAATTTCAGAGATGAGAGCTTCACCTTTTGGATTTCTCGCTTCAAATAATTCTTGGACACGAGGTAAACCCATTGTAATATCGCTACCAGCGACACCACCAGTGTGGAAGGTTCTCATTGTTAATTGAGTACCAGGTTCACCAATGGATTGAGCAGCCATAATACCAACTGCTTCACCAACTTGAACTTCACGTCCAGTTGCTAAGTTACGACCATAACAGTGGATACAAACACCATCTTTAGTTTCACAGCCAAATAAGCTTCTGATTTCAACTTCAGTAATGCCAGCATCAATAATAGCTTTAGCACTTTCTTCAGTAATCATGGTGTTACCTTTGACGATGACTTCTCCAGTTTGTGGATTGACGACATCATTTAAGGCATATCGACCAACTAAACGGTCAAATAATTTAACGATAACAGCGTTTCTTGAAGTATCTCTAATTTCTCTAACGACAAATCCATGGTCAGTGCCACAATCGACTTCTCTAACGATAACATCTTGAGAAACATCGACAAGTCTTCTAGTTAAGTAACCAGAGTCAGCAGTCTTAAGAGCGGTATCAGTACCACCTTTACGAGCACCATGGGTCGCAATGAAGAATTCAGAAACGGTCATACCTTCACGGAAACAACGTTTAACTGGAAGTTCAATAACTCCACCAGAGGTATTACCCATAAGACCTCTCATACCTGCTAATTGAAGAATGTTAGAGATGTTACCACGAGCACCTGAATCACTCATCATATAAATTGGATTACGAGTGTCTTTGGAGAATTGTTCAGTTAATGTTGATTTAACTGTGTCAGTAACTCCATTCCAAACACCAACAACACTGTTGTGTCTTTCTTCTTCGGTCAACATACCGAGATTATACATCTCTTCGATTTCAGCGACTTTACGGTCACCTTCTTCTAAGATCTTTTCTTTTCCTTCGACGACATGAATATCATCGATAGAAATGGTAAATCCAGCGACTGTGGAATATTTGAATCCTTGATCTTTCATCTTATCAAGAACTGCACTAGTCTTTGGATTACCTTTACGGTCGTAACGTTGGAAGATTTCATTAATAATCTTTCCTAAATCACCCTTCTTGACAGGAGAATGAATTGGTTGAGAAGCAATATAAGATTTGATATCGGTTCCCATTGGTACAAAGTATTCTGGGAGATCACCAGCAAAGTTCTTACTATTGACTTCATTTAAATATGGGAAATCACTTGGGAAAATTTGGTTGAAGATCACTTTACCAACAGAAGTAATTAAGTAACTTCTATTCATTTCTTCAGTGAATCCTTTTTTCATAAGCGCACGGCCTAAAATAGCAATACGGTTATGGAGATGAATTTGTCTTGTTTGATAAGCGAGAAGAACATCATCAACGCTTCTAAAGACTTTACCTTCACTAGCAGCAAAGAGTTCGAGTTCTTCAGCGCGTTCTGGTTCATATTGTCTCACTTGTTCTGCTTTCTTCAAGAAGTCTTCTTTAGTGTTTTCAAGAGTTAAATAATAGTTACCAATAACCATATCTTGGCCAGGAGTGACGATAGGTTTACCATCTTTTGGACCAAGAATGTTATTACTAGCAAGCATTAAGTCTAAAGCTTCTTCTTGGGCTGCTTTACTTAGTGGAACGTGAACCGCCATTTGGTCACCATCGAAGTCAGCGTTAAATCCGGTACAAACAAGTGGGTGTAAACGGATTGCTCTTCCATCGACTAAGCAAGGTTGGAATGCTTGAATACCAAGTCTATGTAAGGTAGGAGCACGGTTAAGTAAGACTGGGTGTTTACCGATGATTTCTTCAACGATATCTAAAACCGTTGGATCATATCTATCGATAATTTTGTCAGCTTGCTTATGCGCGTTAGCGATACCTCTTTTTAATAATTCACAGGCGATAAATGGTCTTAAAAGTTGAACAGCCATTTCTCTTGGTAAACCACATTGATACATCTTTAAGAATGGACCAACTGCGATAACGGAACGACCAGAATAGTCGACACGTTTACCAAGTAAGTTTTGTCTGAAACGACCTTGTTTACCTTTAAGTCCACTACTGAGGGATTTAAGAGGTCTTCCACCTGGGCCAGTGACTGGTTTATTTCTTCTACCATTATCAATTAAAGCGTCAACTGCTTCTTGAAGCATACGTTTTTCATTGAAAAGAAGAACGGCAGGAGAATTCATATCGATTAATTTCTTTAAACGGTTATTACGAGAAATAACACGACGATATAAATCATTTAAATCGGAAGTCGCAAATCGACCACCATCGAGTTGAAGCATTGGTCTTAAATCTGGTGGAATGACTGGAATGACATCCAAAACCATCCATTCAGGTTTGTTATCACTATGACGGAAAGCTTCAATAACTTCGAGTCTCTTAGTGAGTTTTGTACGATTAAGAGCGGTTGTTCCTTTCATCTTGCGATTGATTTCTTCTGCTTCAGCATCTAAATCAACGTCTTTAAGGAGCTCTTTAATCGCAGCGGCACCTTCGGAGAATACCGCTCCAGTATATTTCTTAACAAAGTTATAATTTGTTTCGAAATCGAAAACTTCACCTGGGTTTTCAAGCTTTGCAATGAGTTCTTGAGAACGAATATAATCATCGCTTTCAGGAATTAATCCCCATTCTTCACCATGTTCTTGAATTTCTTGAATGAGAGGAATGAAGAGTTTACGACCATTATTTTCGTTAACGAAGTCGCTCTTATGGAGAATTTCGCTTCTTCCTGGTTTTAAGCAGATGTGTGCTGCGTAATAAGCAACTTCTTCAAGGTGTTTTGGAGAAACATCAAGTAATAAACCAATTCTTGAAGGGATGCCTTTTAAATACCAAATATGAGTACATGGAGAAGCGAGTTCAATATGACCCATTCTTTCTCTACGAACTTCTTTGGAAATAACTTCAACACCACATCTTTCGCAGACGATGCCAGAATATCTAATCTTCTTATATCTTCCGCAGTGGCATTCGTAGTCTTTGCTAGGTCCAAAGATTTTTTCACAATATAAACCTTGCATTTCTGGTTTTTGACTACGATAGTTAATGGTTTCTGGTTTTAAAACTTCACCATGAGACCATTTTCTAATCGTTTCAGGAGATGCTAAGCCAACTTTAATCGCAGATAATTTTTTTACGTCAAACATTGTTTTTACCTCCTAAAATTATTCACCACCGTTGATGAATGTTGTCATCGAGACATCTTCATCAACTTCGTTATGAACTGTTCCACTTTCATCACCGACAAGATTACGGAGAGCAGTATTAATCTTTCTTTCTTCTTTGTCAGCTTCTTTAGCGAGAGCGTCCATATCGATATTATTACCTTCATTATCAAGGAGTTGAACATCCATTGATAAGGATTGTAATTCTTTTACTAAGACCTTGAAGGCTTCTGGGATACCCGCTTTTGGAAGTGGTTGATCCTTAATAATTGCTTCATAAGTCTTTCTTCTACCAACACGGTCATCAGATTTAACTGTAATGATTTCTTGTAAGATATGGGCTGCGCCATAAGCTTCAAGAGCCCAAACTTCCATTTCACCAAATCTTTGTCCACCATTTTGTGCTTTACCACCAAGAGGTTGTTGAGTCACTAATGAATATGGACCAGTTGCACGAGCGTGTAACTTATCATCGACCATGTGGACGAGTTTAATCATATACATGACACCGACTGTAATTCTTTCATCGAAAGGTTCACCAGTTCGGCCATCATATAAGACGGTTTTACCATCTTTTGCCATTCCAGCTTTGTCCATCATTTCGAAGATTTCTTCGTTTGTGATTCCATCAAAGACTGGAGTTGCAATCTTATAGCCAAGTTTCTTAAGAGCCATACCTAAATGGACTTCAAGAATTTGACCGATATTCATACGGGAAGGAACGCCAAGAGGGTTGAGCATGATGTCAACTGGAGTTCCATCAGGTAAGAATGGCATATCATTTTCAGGTAAGATACGAGAAATAACACCTTTGTTACCGTGACGTCCAGACATCTTGTCACCTTCACTAATCTTTCTCTTTTGAACGATATAGACAGTGACGATTTCATTAACTCCTGGAGGGAGAATGTTGTCTTTGGCTTTTTCTTCTCTTTTACGAATTTTGACATCGAGAACGATACCAGCTCCACCATGTGGAACACGTAAAGAAGCATCTTTACCTTCATTAGTCTTTTCTCCGAAGATGGCCATTAAGAGTTTTTCTTCTGGAGTTGGTTCAGTTTGTCCTCTTGGAGTAACTTTACCGACTAAGATATCGCCTTCTATAACTTCAGTACCAACAACGACAATACCACGGCTGTCTAAGTGAGCCTTAGATTCTGTGGAAACGTTTGGTACATCAGCGGTAATTTCTTCGTCCCCTAATTTTGGAATGCTACGGCATTCACAATCATATTTTTCAATATGAATAGAAGTATAAACATCATCTTTAACGAGTCTTTCACTCATGATGACCGCGTCTTCGTAGTTATATCCATTCCATGTCATGAAGGCGATGGTTACGTTTTGACCTAAAGCGAGATCACCATTTTCCATAGCAGGTCCATCAGCGATAATTTGTCCTTTTTTGACTTTATCACCAACTTTGACGATGCTATTTTGGTTAATACAAGTACCGTTATTACTTCTTTCAAATTTTTGTAAGTGATATGTGACAGGTTCACTCTTACCTTTTTCAAGCACTTCAATTGTTCTACTATCGGTGTAAGTGACAACACCATCAGAATTAGCAACAACTGCAAGTCCAGAGTCACGAGCGACTTGGTGTTCAAGTCCTGTTCCAACAAATGGAGCGTGTGGCTTTAAAAGTGGTAAAGCTTGACGTTGCATGTTGGAACCCATAAGAGCACGCATAGTATCATCATTCTCAAGGAATGGAATACTACCAGCAGCAATCGAAACAACTTGTTTTGGGCTGACATCGACAAAGTCGACATCTTCTTTCTTGGCGAGAATATTTTCTCCACGGTGTCTAGCGACAACGACTTCATCGAGAATTTCTCCGTTTTTACCAAGATTGATGTTTGCTTCAGCGATGACATAATCCCATTCTTCGTCTGCAGTTAAATAAACACTATCTTCGGCTTTTGATAAGACGCAGTTAGTCTTTTTATCAACTGGACGATATGGAGTTTCTATAAATCCATATTTATTTACTTTCGCGTATGAGGCTAAGTTATTGATAAGACCAATGTTTTGACCTTCAGGGGTTTCAATTGGACAAATACGTCCATAGTGAGAAACGTGAACGTCACGAACTTCAGTACTAGCGCGATCTCTTGTTAATCCACCAGGACCTAAAGCAGATAATCTTCTCTTATTGGTAAGTTCTGCTAATGGGTTAGTTTGATCCATGAATTGAGATAATTGAGAACTTGCGAAGAATTCTCTAATTGAAGCAACTAATGGACGTGGATTGATTAAGGCTTTTGGTTTGACATTGCCTAAATCAGAAATTGACATCTTTTGTTGAACGGTTTTAAGCATCTTGGCTAAACCGACACGGAATTGATTTTGAATGAGTTCACCAACACATCTAACTCTTCTATTACCTAAGTGATCGATATCATCAGTGTCACCAAATCCATCCATGACATTTAAGAAATATGAAAATACTGCGTAAATATCACAAATATTCACGTATGTTGATTGATTTCTTAAATCAGTTCCAATAATAACGGAAACTTTTTCTTTCTTGTCATTGTTATAAACTTTGAGAACATTGACATTACCGTTATCATTTAAACGTTCATTGATTTTGGCTTTTTTGGTGTGACGTGAACTTGTTTCGAAGAATTCTTCATCTCTTAAAGCTTCAACGTCTTCAACAGTCAATTGATATCCTTTTTTGAATCTAATTTCACCATCGTTGGTGACTAAGTTTTCAGCGAGGATTCTGCCTGGTAAACGATTATAAATACCAAGTTTCTTGATGAATTTATATCTACCAGCACGACCGAGGTCATATCTCTTCTCATCAAAGAATCTTTGAATTAAGAAGTTAGCAGTTCCTTCTTCAGTAACTGGTTCACCTGGTTTCATTTTTCTGAAGATATCATAAAGAGCAGCTTTGCTTGATTTAATCTTGCTTTCTTCTTTGTCTAATGTGTTCTTTAAAGCGAATGAATCACCAAAGAATTTTTCAATGTCTTCACTTGTTTCAAGACCTAACGCTCTTAAAAGTGTTGTAGCGTGAATCTTTCTTTGACGATCAATACGAACAGAGAGTAAATCTTTCGCATCACTTTCAAATTGTAACCAAGTTCCTCTTCCTGGAATTAAATCTGCTTCATATAAGTATTTACCAGCTTTAAATTCTTTGGATAAGTAGGCTCCTGGAGATCTGACGAGTTGGCTAACAATAACTCTTTCTGCACCATTGACAATGAATGTTCCACTATTGGTCATAAGTGGGAGATCACCCATAAAGACTTCACTCTCTTGGATTTCTCCTGTTTCTTTATGAATTAAACGCACAGTGATATACATTGGTACGTTATATGTGAGATCTTTTTCTTTGCATTCTAAGTAAGAATGTTTTGGTTCGCCTAATCTAATTGATAAGTATTCGATAGTTAATGTACCGATATAGTTCTCAATTGGAAATGATTCTCTAAATACTTCATCTAAACCTTTTTCTAAGAATTCAGCGTAACTCTTTGTTTGAATTTCCACTAAATTTGGAAGAGGAAGGTCGCCAGAGATTTTTGAGTAATCATAACGATTGTTGTTAATTTGTCTAAGTTCAGTAATATTTCTGGACATTCTAATGGCTCCTTTTTCTATAAAAATGTTTTCTAGTTCACTTTGTGGCTTTGATTATCCAATAGCCTTTTTCTTTATGAAGCACGGAAACGTTTTCAAATACTGTTTCGAGATATTTGAAAGCGCTCTCTGCTCCTTGCTTTTTTCGGATAACAATGTAAAGCGAACCGCCATCAACTAAGTGTTGTTTGCTTCCCTCATACATTGAGTAGGTAACGATTTTACCAGCACGTATTGGGGGATTTACAACAATTGAATCATATGGTCCTTCAATCTTTTCGAAGATGTCACTATGAAGGAAGGTGACTCGTGAATTTAAATTCAGCCGTTCACCGCTCTTTGACGCTAGAGCGAGTGCGCGCGAATTAATATCGGCAAGATCAACTCTTGCCTCTTTTGAATTTAAGGCGATGGTGAGTCCTATTGGCCCATATCCACAGCCTAAATCCAATATTCTCCCGGTTAAGCAGAGGGGTAATAATACCTTAAGAAAGATATAAGACCCCTCATCAATCCGAGATTTAGAAAATACTCCGTTATCGGTGTAATAAGTATATGTTTTATCAAAAAGCGTAAAACTAATTTCGCGAATATTTGAAATAGTTTCTGGGTTTTCGTCAAAATAATGGCCCATTATCACCTCAGAGTTAAGATAGAAGCGAAATTATTTAACTTCGACTTCAGCACCAGCGGCTTCAAGAGCTTTCTTGTGTTCTTCAGCTTCGACAGGTGTGATGTGTTCTTTAACAGCAACTGGAGCGGCATCGACTAATTTCTTTGCATCCATTAAGCCTAAACCGGTAATTGCTTGGACAGCTTTGATAACTTGGACTTTTGAAGCACCAACTGATTTGATGAATAAGCTGACTTCTGTTGGTCCTTTGTTTTCTTCTTCTTCAGCAGGGGCAGCAGCAGCGACTGCAACTGGGGCAGCGGCTGTGACACCGAATTCTTCTTCAATTGCTTTGACAAGTTCGTTTAATTCGAGAACTGTCATTTCTTTTAAACTAGCAATAATTTCTTCTTTTGTTAATTTAGCCATTTTTCTTTTCCTCCTAAATTGGCATTATTTTGCATCCGCAACAGCCTTAACTGTACAGGCAAATTGACGGACTGGTGCTTGTAAGCACGATAATAACATGGCAAGCATGCCCTCTTTGTTTGGGAGTTTTGCAACTTCTAAGACTTGAGCTTTGTCAGCGTATTTGCCTTCGAAGATACCACCCTTAATTTTCAAAGAGTCACCATATCTTTTCGCATATTTGGCGAGAACTTTAGCACCTCCGCTAACGTCTTCAGAGAAGAAGATGGCGTTTGGTCCTTCAAGAACTTGTTTGAGATCAGAGTAACCGAGTTCATCACTTGCTCTTTCAACTAAAGAATTCTTGTAAACGTTCATAGTAGATTTTTCAGCTGCTAATGCACGTCTTAATTCTTGGATTTGAGCAACAGTTAAGCCACGATATTCTGCAACGATAATTCCAGAACTTGCTTGAGCTTTACTAACGATTTCTCTTACTGTCTCTTGTTTTGCGCTTAAGACATCCTAAATTAAAAAAAATTATTTATTTAAAAAATAAATTTTTAATAGAAAAAATATCATTAGATATTAATATTTAATTAATTTCATATAAAAAATGAAGAAATTCTTATTATTAACTCTTATATACTTAGGTGCATCAATTGACACTTTACTCGAACAAAAGCAAGGTCCGGCATATAATGCAAAAAATGGTGGTTATGTTTCATGTATGGATAGATATATTGTAAATGGAACTGAGTGGCTTGATGATAATTCTGGTGCAACATTTGTTCCATCTGGCGTTTCCGATTGTGTCGATCTCCAATTATGGGATCCTGATAAAAAATTTTATTATGATCATTGTTGTTATATAAGATTCCAACAAGACGGAAGAATGCATGCTGGTTGTATTGGCTTAAGTGAAGAAAATTATCTTGATACTACAGTAACTATGCAAAGAATGGAAAAAGGTGATAGAGCAATATGGACAAGAGCTGGAGCTAATACTAAGATTTATCAACTTGATTGTTATTCTTCTAATCTTAAAAGTTTATCTATTGCCTCTATATTATTAATTGCATTATTTTTCTAAAATAATTATTATTATTTCTTAAAAGATAAATCCCATATAATTTTAATCATTTTTTAAGCAAACGTTCTTATTTAATAATACTGATTATTATTAAACATTACATATATTTTTAATTTTATTTATTATAACATTAAGAAAAATCAAAATCAAAAAAACTGTTAAAAATAATTTTTTAAATTATTTTTCAAATTATTATTATATTATATTTAATTCAAAATAAATATTTAAATTATTATTTTTAATTAAATTTTTTAATGAATAAAAAAATAATTTTAATATATATTTTTTATATTTAGTTAAATGGGGATTGGGGATTGGGATTGGGGATTGGGGAT
>JAGBLE010000018.1 GCA_017635565.1 Bacilli bacterium | reverse complement strand
ATAACAATTTAAGCAAATGAATTAGAAAAGAGGCTTAAGCCTCTTTTTCAATAATTAAATTTATCTGATTTCCAATTTTTTTAATGATTCCACACACTAATGCGTTGCCCATCATGAAGTAGCGTCTTTTTTCCGGCATCCCAGAATCAGTCCAATTATCAGGGAATTGATTAATTCTCTCGCATTCAACTGGTGTAAGAATTCTCAGTTTTCCTTCTTTAGGATCCATAATGATGTGAGTACTTCTATTAGTTGTTCCTTCAGAAGTAAGCATTGTTCTAGCCGGAAGGTCTAATTCGTCATAAGGACTCATCGCACCTTCTGAGTACATATATTCAAATCCATTTTTATCTTTTCTTGGGATTTTTTTGGAACCACGGAGATATTCATATTTCTTTCTTTGAGAATCAGTTAAGAAGTAGTGGGAGTCAACTTCATCTTTTTCAACTATATCGCCTAATGTAATTGGAGTTGTCTCAATCGGTTTAGTTTTAACTGTATAAACCTTATCTCCAATCATATAACCAGAATTTTCAAAAGTCGCATGGAATTTATCTGAAACATCCACCAAATCCTTATAGCCTTTTTTGAAGTTATATTCTTTGATTGATTTCTCTTCAAACTTCTCAATAGGGAATTCTTTAGCGAAAACCCCATTTTTAGATATGATTTCATACGGAGATGAGTTCTTCATTGTCTCATAGTATTTTGTTGACTTGTGATAGGCAAAAATGTAGATTCTACGTCTTCTTTGAGGATGACCGTAGTCGGCAGCATTAATGATTCTCCATTCCATAGCGTATCCTTGCTCGGATAAGCAACGAAGCATGATGCCAAAATCTCTACCCCTTTGTCTGGCCGGAGATTTAACCAATCTATCAACATTTTCTAAAAGAACAAATTTAGGTTTCTTTGCAATAAGGATGTCGTTGATTTGCCACCAAAGGACACCTTTTTTACCTTCAATGCCATGAGAACTGCTCAATGAATGTGCAACTGAATAATCCTGGCAAGGGAACCCACCAGTTAATAATGTGTGGTCTGGAATAGAGGCTTTATCTACTTTTGATATATCAACATTTGAATTCTCGGTAGCGGAAGGAAAGCGCATATTGTAACAATCGAATGCGTGTTGTGTTTTTGTTGATGGCTCCCATTGATTAGCCCACACAAAAGTCCAAGGACCTTTTTCTATAGCTTTGCCATCTTTTCCAACTTTAGTGATATTGTTAAGGCCCACTCGGAATCCTCCAACACCTGCGAATAATTCAATAACTGTTTTCTTCATATGCTTAAGTCTACACTAAAGATAATAAAGGATCAAGTTAAATTTGTAAAGATCTAATAAATTCTTTAGATAATTTATTTAAAACGCGTACACAAAAGCACGCTGTAAATCGCTTTAATTATTTGATATTCTTTTCTCATGAGCGAGCCATTATATAAATCCATAGATGAACTTATAAAGCAATTTCAAACAGGCGTTGGAAAAAAGTTTTCTGATTTGGATATTAACCATCGACTAACTGGAATTGGTAGAAAAGA
Source organism: Bacilli bacterium (assembly GCA_017635565.1). Taxonomy (GTDB): domain Bacteria; phylum Bacillota_I; class Bacilli_A; order RFN20; family CAG-826; genus UBA2450. Next base: position 4,439 of record JAGBLE010000018.1, on the reverse strand, counting down.
TAAAGGCGTTCTTGGAAAGATTGTTGAAGAAGGCGTTTTTCATTATTCAGTAAACTCTAGACCTGAAGCTGATTTTGCTAATTTAGGCATAGAATTAAAGACTTCAGGCATTTTAAGAACAAGAAATGGTGTTTCTTTTAAAGAAAGAGTGCCACTTAACAATCTTAATTATAGGACTGTTAAAGAGCAAACATTTGAAGACAGTGATATGTGGCATAAATGCCAAAAATTGTTCTTTGCTTTATATGAATACTTAGAAGGCAAAGATTATGGTGACATGTCATTAATTGCATCTTTTCTTCATAAATTCTCTGAAGCTGATATCGAAGTAATGAAGCGAGACTACAAGATCATTCGCGACAAGATACTAAATGGTGAAGCGCATACTATTTCTGAAACTGATACAAACTATCTTGCTGCCTGCACTGCAGGAAGTGGTCATGGGAAACTTGATTCATATGCGAGAGAAGTTAATTTGCCTGTAAAACAAAGGAAATTTGCTTTGAAGAATGGCTATATGACCGAAGTTGTGAGGCGCTTATTTACAAACGAAGATATAGAATCCATTGTTAAAGCCTCGGAATTAAAAGAACGTTCATTGGAAGAAATCATACTAGGAAGAATTAATCCTTATATTGGCAAAACCGAAACACAATTAAAAGAAATGTTTAATGTGACTGCTAAATCCAAATCAAGATATGAAAGATATATTGCTGGGATGCTTGGCGTTTCTGGACAAGTCAACAAAACCGATGAATTTATTAAAGGTGGTTTTGAATTTAAAACTGTCAGAATTGAGTCCAACGGAAAGATAGAACAAAATATGTCGTTCCCTTATTTTGACTTTAAGGAAATAGTAAACCAAGAATGGGAAGATTCAGATTTTTATCAGTTATTAGCAGGAAGAAAATACTTATTTGCTATTTTTAAGAACAATGGTCAAGAATATGTCTTTGATAGAATCAAAATGTGGCATATCCCTGACAATATTCTTAACGAAGAAGGATATAAAGTCTTCAGCGAACTAAAAAATATACTTTTAAGTGGAAATATCGTAAGAGGGTTTAAAACACAAAAGAATGGCAAAGTGATTAGATTAAATAACTTCCCCAAATCTGCTTCAAATCCATATTTTCATGTTAGACCTCATGCTGAAGATAGGGAGGATACTTGTGACTTACCAGTTCCAGATAAGTTAACTGGTTTAACAGCCTATACTAAACAATGCTTCTGGATAAAAAAGGAATATATTCTTTCTGTTTTAAAAGAAAATTAACGTTTGTAATAATTGGTGTTAGTACAAACGTGAATAGTGGTTTGAATTAATGATAACGCACTAGGGTATAGTTTAACCTTACGCAACCATACATTTGAGATAGGCACGAATACGGTGTCTTTTACTTTATCTTTAGTGAGATGATACACATGTATTTAAGGCCTTAAGACAATGTCTTTCACCCCATAATACTGAATCTTAAAAGAAAAATTTACAACTCTGTTGTAATTAGCACTCAAGCATGTCGACTGCTTGCTCTCTCTCTCTCTCTAGTAATATTTTCTTAAAGAAATATTAAGGAAATAGCGTTATGAAGAAAATGAAAATAATTCTTGGACTAGGGCTTTTAGGCTTACTTTTAAGTAGCTGTACAACTGGTGGTGGAGAAACGAATCCTCCTGAACCAGCCCATGAACATACTATTGATCAAAATAAATGGATTTCAAATGATAAATTTGAGATGCATCCGTTTACCTGTGAGCACAAAGAAGATGTAGAGAAAGATTTTGAAAGTTGGCCAAATATTACACTTCGAGAGTTATATAACAAATGGAATATCAGTGTCTCCTATACAAACAATAGAGAATCTTCTTGGAGAGCTGGAGAATTATTTACCCATGACTATTATATTAATCGATATTACAGAGATGGTTTAACACCTGAAATGGCTTGTGATGATGATATCCACACCAACTCGATTAGCTGGACTAAAATTGTTGAACCAAGCGATACTGAAGACGGATACAAGGAAGCAACTTGTTCAATTTGCGGCCATACAATCCATACCGTTTTTAAAAACAATATCGAGAGAAGTAACGATAGTTTTACATATATATTAAATGATGATAATGAATCATATTCTGTTTTAATTTCCAAGAGAGTTGAAGGGCGTTTAATTGTGCCTTCAGAATATAATGGGAAGCCTGTAACCATTGTTAAAAGTGAATATGATAAAGCAGAACCTCATCCTAACAATAGCAGTCTTCTTATTTATCCATATAGGGATTTGGTCGATAATAATGGTTTAAAAGAGGTTGTTATTCCCGAATCCATTAAAATTGTTGAACCTTACGCTTTTGGGCAAGTGAGGGATAGTTCTATTGTTTATGACGAATATGGAAATAAAATGGAGAGGCCTTTAGAAACAGTTTATTGGAATGCTATTAACGGAGCAACACAAGGATTTGTATGTGAAAACATAGTATTTGGTGATAACGTTAAATCTATTAAAAGTTTAGGTACAAAAAGTAGTTTGGAAAGTGCGTTCGAGTTTTACAAATCCGTAACTTTAAATAATGGTCTAGTTAGAATTGAAAATAATAGTTTTGCTTTTAAACGTTATTTTTACCTTAAAGAAGATGCGAATTTAGAAATTATTATTCCTGACAGTGTAACTTATCTAGGCGAAAAATCTTTTATTTTGTACGGAAAAAATCAAAATAAAACAAATTTCAAAATCAAAATTGGCAATGGTGTTAGTGATATAGGACCAGAAACTTTCTATATGCGTGGCGATTCCAATGGTGGCGGTACTGTGGAAATAACTTTTGGTGCAAACATTAAAAACGTTGAAGCAAACGCTTTCCTTATTGAATCGAGTTATATCATAAAAGTGATAGTTGAAGGAGATGATTTGATTTTTGAAAATGGTTTATTAGGAGGAGACCTTGTTGATATACAAGAGAAAACAAAATATCAAGTTTATTACACTCATGACGGACCTTTTGGTAAAAAAGATATTTCTAACTTTGAGTTGAATGAATTTGACAATGCCTATTATATCGGTGACAAAACTAACGGATTTAAATATTTAGTTAAGTCTAAAAATAAACAAATTGTTGATTGTGATGTTCATCAATCATGTATTTCTATTGAATCAGAGGCTTTTTATGGATGCTCTTCATTGCAATCAATTTCAATCCACGGTTCCAGTTTAAAAAGAGTTGGAGAATATGCTTTTGAAGGTTGTGAATCATTAAATAAAAATGTTGAATATCAAGGATTCTCTTGCATCCAAGATTCCACTGATTACAATGGAACTATTATTTTATTTGAAAATAATAATTCGCTAAATGAAATAGATTTATCCTCTGCAAACGCTGTGCTATACGATTGCTCATTAAAAGACTGCTCCAATCTTGTTAAGATTACATTGGGAAATAGCATAAACAATATTCCTCGTTCATGCTTTGAAAATTGTGTTAATCTGGAAGAAGTAAAGTATCCGACACATTCTCCAATTAGAGGAATAGGAGACCGAGCTTTTCATGGTTGTAAAAAATTGAAGTGTTTTTATACTGATATTGGTCAGCATTTTGATGGAGAAATAGTTATTCCTGAAAATGTTGAAAAAATACAAGATAGTGCTTTTTATAATTGCGATTTAATTACCAACGTTGATTTAAATGATAAACTTTTAGAAATTGAATGCAATGCTTTTTATGGCACATCAATATTAGGAATCATCTTTCCGAAAACGATTAAATATATTAAGTATGGTTCTTTGTCTGGAATCTTCACTTTAGAAACCATCTATGTTGATGGGGAAAACACAAATTATTATTCTAAAGATGGCTTACTTTATGCATATTATAGTAGTGGACGTCCATATCTTTATGTGGTCCCTTGGTTGGTTAAGGGTATTGTTGAACTTGATGACTGCGTTGAAGTTTTTGGAGAAAATTTTAACGGGCATCAAAATCCAAATTTAACTGGCCTGATTATTCCAAAAAGTGTAAAAACAATTAACTCTTCCTTATATAATTTAATTTCTCTTTCATATTTAGAATATTTAGGAACAATTGCTGAGTGGAATGAAATTTATTTATATGAAGGCTTTGGTAGAGCCTTCCCAGCTGAAGTTATGCACTGTACAGACGGAGATGTGAATTTATAAAAAATTTCATCAATTTATACGCTTGTAATAATCATAGTTAGTACAAACGTGAATAATAGTTTATCCTTATTGAAGTGCATTAACCCCTATGTCAACCTTCGTGAACTTACTATGTAAAAGTTCGATAGCATCAATAAAAATAGGGTTTACACTTTGAATAAAATAAATTAAGATTTTGGTAACATGAAATAACTGGCTCCAAACGATGAGCCTAGGATTAGAGGCAGACGAAATTGTCTGTCTTTTTTCTTGCGGAAATCCGTAGTT
>JAGBLE010000017.1 GCA_017635565.1 Bacilli bacterium | reverse complement strand
TTCGAAGATATCGAAGATGAATGGAGAAAATTGGAAGAAACCTACGAATTAAAAAATCAATTATGGACAACCTTGATCCATTTAGAAGAAGACACAGAAAAATGGAAGAACTTAACCATCAATCAAATGAAGACTTCTAAAATTGATGAATCAATCAGGCAATATAACATCGATATTACTAATGTCAAAACCAGAATCCCAGATCCAGAAAAGGATGAAGTTTTCAAATTATTAAATAACCTTGCAACAACGATGAATAAAAACGCCCCTGTTATTCAAGTACTTAGCTCAACATCAATGCAAGAAAGACATTGGATTGAATTCTTCAAGTTATTAAATATACCTTATTCCTCAGATATTTTAGACTCGCTTAAATTCAGTGCTATCTTAGACAATTCAGCTATCAGTTTCGAGGCAGATAAAATCGATAACATTTCCGCGGCAGCAATTGCCCAAGAAAAGATAATGAAAGATTTAGAAAAAATAGCCACCGATTGGTCTAATATTAAATTCGTAATTCAGAACCAATCAAAAACTAAAAACGAAGTTAAATATATCATTGCCTCAGTTGAAGATATTTATAACGCTTTAGATGAACATTCCCAATTAATTGCATCTGCATTAAGTTCAAGACATGTTGCTGAAATTAGAGACCAAGTCGAAGAATGGGATAATTTATTAAATAGTATTTCTAACATCATTGAAGAATGGCTGTTGGTTCAAAAACAGTGGATATATTTAGAAAATATTTTCTCAGCTGAAGATATTAAAAAGCAGCTTCCAGACGCAAGTAAGAATTTTTCAAAAGTCAACAAAGCTTTTAAGGAATTAATGAGACGAACATGGAATGACCCTATTGTAATAAACAGATGTAAACAAGAAGGACTTTTAAATATGTTAACAAAATACCACAAGGATTTAGACCATATTCAAAAAAGCCTTGAGGATTATTTACAAACAAAACGTAAGGCTTTTCCAAGATTTTACTTTTTGTCCAATGATGAGTTGCTCAAAATTTTATCTAACACACGTCAACCACGTTTAGTCAACGATTATTTATCTAAATGCTTCGATGGTATTAAGAACGTCAATTTCATATCAGAATCATCCAATGAAATCATTGAATTAGTTTCTCAAGAAAACGAGGTAATAAAATTAAGTCATACTTTATTCGCAACAGAGAATATCGAAGGTTGGTTAAATGAACTTGAAGCTGCCATGTTTGAGACAGTGTATGATAAGACCAAACTATGTTTAGAAAAATACCCTGAATTTAAAAGGCCAAGAAAAGAATGGATTTATGCTGGATATCCTTGTCAAAGTGTCATCACTGATGATCAAATAAAATGGGCTGTTTTTGTTGAACAAGCTATTGATAGCATTGCCCAAGGAGGGAAATTAAATGATTTCTTGGATTATATGGGTACTTTAATTATCGAATTGTCACAATTGGTTAGAGAAAAAGTCGCCCCTTTAAAAAAGAGCTTAGTAGAAAGATTAATTATTATCAATGTCCATGCAAGAGAAGTAGTAAGAGATATGATTAAAAAAGATGTTAAATTCAAAGGTGATTTCGAATGGCAAAAAAATCTTAAATTTTACTGGGAAAAAGATATCAATGTTCAAACAGGTGATGAAAGAATGGAAGTCGTCATTAAGCAAACAAATTCGAGATTCATATATGGTTACGAATATTTAGGAAATCCAGAACGTATGGTAATCACACCTTTAACAGATAAATGTTATATTACTTTAACTTCAGCTTTGCATATCAACTTCGGTGGCGCACCGGCCGGACCAGCAGGTACTGGTAAAACAGAAACAACGAAGGATTTGTCTAAAGCCTTAGCTATTAAAGTTTGTGTATTTAATTGCACGGATCAATTAGATTATAAAATGATGGGAAGGATGTTCTGCGGTTTATCTGAATGTGGTGCCTGGGCTTGCTTTGATGAATTCAACCGTATTGAAATCGAGGTCTTATCTGTCATTGCCCAGCAAATTGAAACAATTCAGACACATTTAAGAGAAAAGAAATGGATAATGGACTTCGACGGCAAAACTATTAAATTAAAACCGCGTTTTGGTGTTTTTATTACAATGAATCCAGGATACGCTGGAAGAACAGAATTGCCTGATAACTTAAAAAGTCTTTTCAGACCGGTCGCTATGATGATTCCAGATTACGCCTTGGTCGCTGAGGTTACGTTGTATTCGAAAGGGTTCACAACAGCTAAGGAATTATCGGTTAAAATGCATCAGTTGTTTAAATTAAGTAGTGAACAGTTATCAAAGCAAAAACATTATGACTTCGGTTTAAGAGGTATTAAATCCATTTTAACAAGAGCTGGACAAATCAAAGAAAAATTCCCCAAAGACCCAGAAGCTGAAGTACTTATAAGAGCAATGAAAGATTCCAACCTTCCTAAATTCTTAGAAGTCGATATTGAATTGTTCTTGGATATTATTACCGATTTATTCCCGAAAACAATTGTAAATAAAATAGAAAATAAAGTCTTTATTGAAAAGGTAAAGCAAATTGTCGAAGCAGAAAATTTAAAGCCAACTCCTGGATTTGTTGAAAAAGTTGGACAGTTATTAGATACTATGATGGTACGTTTAGGTAATATGATTGTAGGAGAAACAGGTGTTGGAAAAACTTCGATATATAAAGTACTTATGAAGACTTTAACTGAATTAGGAAAAAATAAAGACCTCGCTGCTCAGGATGATTGGTATTGTACAATAAAATCAGATTTGTTAAATCCAAAAGCTGTACCAAAGAGTGATTTATATATGGCAAAAGACGAAATAACTCAAACTTGGGAAGATGGTATTGTAGCACGTATAATGAGAGAAGCTGAAGAAGAAGAAAAAACCCAAACAACTATAAATAAACGTTTATGGCTCATTTTTGACGGTCCTGTAGATGCCACTTGGATTGAGGATATGAACACTGTCCTTGATGATTCCAGAAAATTATGTTTGCCAGATTCATCCAATATAAGAATCCCAAAAATGATGAACTTAATTTTCGAAGTCCAAGATTTGAAAGTTGCTTCACCTGCCACAGTTTCCAGATGTGGTATGGTTTATATGGAACCCCATCACGTCGGTATTTTGCCTATAATAAATTCTTGGGTATTAAATTATAAGAACAAATTAACGAAAGACTTAGAAGAAGAATTAGCCAAACCAGCTGCGAAATTAAGATGCGAGACTTATATTAAACAAATCGATGCTTTAGGAAAGGATCTTGAAAATATTTTACCTCGTTTCCTTAAATTCGTAAGAGATAAATGCAAAGAAAAAATACCTTCGGTTAATATCAACCTAGTTCAGAGTTGTCTTAAGATAATATCTTGCTTCTACCAACCTGATATAATAAGAGTAGACTCAGCTAATATTACTGAATTATGCAATTATTTAATTGCCTTTGCTGTTATTTGGTCCATTGGAGCCAACATTGACGACAAATCCAGAACAATATTCGCAAGAGAAGTCAAATTAAGATTTTCAGGAAATGTTAACTTTAGTGACACAGGAAACTCAAGCATTTATGATATTTGTATTAATATAACCAATGCCTCCTTTGATAGATTTTTCGATAAGAATAACGACAGACCTCCTTATAAATATGACGAAACCGTTCCTTTCTTTAATATTCTTATTCCCACAAATGATACTGTTAAATACAAAGAAATAATGAACTTTTTATCTCTTAATGGTTACAATTCTTTATTCATGGGTGAAACCGGTGTAGGAAAAAGTGTAGTAATTATGGATTATCTCAAGAACGAAAAGAGTGGAAATTTCATATACAAATCATCCAACTTTTCGGCTAAGACAACAAGTAAAAACATTTTCGATATCTTGAAAACAACAATTTATAAAAACGGTAACTTCGCTCCTCCAGCAGGAAAGAAATTTATTTATTTCATTGATGATATCAACTTGCCACAATTAGATCTCTTCGGATCGCAACAACCCATCGAATTTATAAGGCAATTAATCGATAATAGGATTTTATATGATGAGAAAAAGATAAAAAGAACTATTAAAGATACAATAATAATGGCAGCTTGTGCTCCTCCATCTGGTGGTAGGAATCCAGTAACACCGAGATTGTTTAGACATTTCAATATGATATGGATGACCGAATTATCAAAGGATTCTATGCATTTAATATTTAAAACCATTGTTCAAAGTTGGCTCAGTAATACTAAAAATTTAGAAAAAGAAGCTGATATATTGATCGAAAGTGCTTTGACGATATATCAAAAAATTAGGGATAATTTATTACCTACACCATCAAAGTCGCATTATACTTTCAATTTAAGAGATATGAGCAAAGTCATTCAAGGTATGGTAAGAGCTGGCCTTAGTGAATTACAAGATAAGAAAATATTGGTATTGTTATGGATACATGAAACTAGTAGGCAATTTAGAGATAGGTTATTAACGGAAGATATAAAGAAATTCGATGATTGGATAAAAAATTTATATGAAACAAAATTAGGAATGCAAAAAGGTTCTTTGATGCCCCTGAATGAATTGATATTCTCGGACTTAAAAGAAAAG
>JAGBLE010000016.1 GCA_017635565.1 Bacilli bacterium | reverse complement strand
AAGTAGGTATACCCAGGTTTATATTGATAAAAAAGTGAATTTGATTAACAATAGACCTAGGAAATGTAACAACTGGATATCTCCATCAAAATTGATGTCTGATGCTATCTCTGAGTGTTGCACTTAAGATTACAATTTACTGAAAAGTTTTTATTAAACTCCAGAATAAGAAGAGAATCCTCCATCAATAGGAATGACCACTCCTGTAATAAAACTTGCCGCTTCATTATTTAGTAAGAACAAAACAGAACCCAATATTTCTTCAATTTCACCAAATCTTCCCATTGGTGTAGCAGCAAGAATTTTTCCTGTTCTTGCAGTTGGGGTTCCATCTTCATTCCATAACAAACTCTTATTTTGATTAGTTGAGAAAAAGCCTGGAGCAATAGCGTTCACTCTTATTCCAACTTTTGAGAAATGAACTGCAAGCCACTTAGTGAAGTTACTAACCGCTGCTTTAGCGCCACTATAAGCAGGGATTTTTGTTAATGGTGTATAGGCGTTCATACTTGAAATATTCAAAATATTGCATCCGTCTCGATCAACCATATCTTTTGCAAATTCTTGAGTTGGAAGTAAAGTTCCGATGAAATTAAGATTAAAAACAAATTCAACTCCACTTTGTTCTAAATCGAAAAATGATTTAGTGTCACTATCAAGATCTCCACTTTCAAAATATTCTTTATCAGTTGTTGCGCGTGGATTATTTCCGCCTGCACCATTTACCAAAATGTCACATTTACCAAGGTCCTTTAGGACTAATTCATGGCATTTCTTTAGGCTTTCTTTGTCTAAAACGTTTGCCTTATATCCTTTAGCAATTCCACCCGAACAAGTAATTTCTTCAGCGTATTTTTTTGCGGAGTCTTCATTCAAATCAAGAAGAGCAACTTTTGCACCGCTTTGTGCAAGGGCTTTTGCAATCATTGAGCAAATTACTCCACCAGCTCCAGTAACAACCGCTACTTTACCTTTTAAATCTGTATTGATTGGAAGTTTCATCTTATCTCTTCTCCTTTTCAATTGCTTCAAATAAACCGCTTAAATACATCGCTCCTAAGGCGCGGTCATAAAGTCCATATCCTGGTTTATTGTCTTCTCCCCAGATATTACGTCCATGGTCTGGTCTAACATATCCGTTAAATCCACCTTCGACTAAAGCTTTTACGATTGAGTAAATATCTAAATCTCCAGAAGAAGTTAGGTGACCTGCTTCTTTAAAATCTAGTTCGCCACTATATTTGAGTTGTCTAATATGGGCAAAATAAATTCTGTCCGCATATTTTTTTGCCATATATGGTAAATCATTAAATCTTCCAGCACCTAAACTACCAGTGCAAAAGGTAAAGCCATTATGTTTGTTTGGAACTCGCTCAATCATTTTGTCATAGCTTTCTTTAGAAGTAATAATCCTAGGTAAGCCAAACATATCCCAAGGTGGATCATCCGGATGAATCGCCATGTTGATTCCGGCTTCATCACACGCTGGCATAATCCCATTTAAGAAATAAACGAGATTATCAAATAATTGTTCGTGTGAAATATTTTTATATTCTTCTAATAAAGAATTTAATTCATCGAGTGAATAGCTTTCATCCCACCCTGGAAGATGAAGATTTTTTGGATCTAATTTCATTAATTCTTCATGACAATATGATAAGGAAGTACTACCATCTTCATTCTTTGATTTTAGTTCTGTGCGTAACCAATCAAAAACTGGCATGAAGTTATAACAAATGCACTTTACACCAAATTTACCGAGGTTCTTGATGGTTTCTCGATAATTTGCAATTAATTGATCTCGATTTGGTTTACCAAGTTTAATATCTTCATGAACAGGAACAGATTCAATAACTTCCATTTCAAGTCCAGCTTCATCGCATAACTGTTTTAATCTAGCAATTTTTTCGCTTGGCCAAACTTCTCCAACAGGAACATCATAAACTGCTGTTACCACTCCAGACATATTTGGGATTTGTTTGATATAAGTTAATGGAATAGTATCTTTTTCACCATACCATCTAAATGTCATCTTCATAATAAATCACCAATATTATTATATATTGTTAATTACGAAATTATTATTTCTAAATATATTTAGTAGAAAAATACAATCCATTAATTAAAAAGTGCATTGAATGACCATTATTGATGTTATAAAATTAAAGCGTTGTAAAACGTTTACATATATGTAATGAGATGTATAATGCTACAGAAATTTCGTTATGTAAATTTTTAGGAGGATTTATGGCTGAAGAAAAAATGCAATCAGTCGAGTCCAGCGGTAACGCCGGATATATTTCGCGTACCAGCGGACTCAAACAAAAAGACTATATCGGTTATGCATTAGGTGATTTTGCCGGATGCTTATGTTTTGCTACTGTCACAACATTATTGCAAAAATACTACACCGATATTTTAGGCTTAAGCCCACTCTTCATTATGATTATGTTCATTGTCGCCCGTGTATGGGATGCAATTAACGATCCTATCATGGGAAGAATTGTTGACTTAAGAAAACCAAACAAAAATGGTCGATATCGTGTTTGGATGAAATATGTATCAATCCCACTTGCTGTTGCAACAGTGTTGATGTTCTTACCTTGGACTGGTATGGCTAATGCGATGGGAAATGTTGGCACAATGGTATTTGCCACCATCACTTATGTCGCTTTTGGTATGATTTATACCATGCATCAAATCCCTTACGGATCTCTTGCTTCTATTGTTACAACCGATGTCAAAGAAAGAAACAAATTATCAGTTTTCCGTTCTGTTGGAGCTGCTTTAGGCTCAGTTCCAGTGCTCTTAGTCACAATGATTTGGGCAAAATCAAACTTGTTAACAGCAGGTCCTACTGTCATCGAATATAGTAGTAGTGATATCGCTTCAATGAAAGAAGCAGGAACACTTGTCACCACTCTTCAAAACGACTATGCAAACGGAAATACACCAGCATTAGTTGATGGCGGTGTTCTTAAGCAATTAGGCGAAAATGGTCAAGTCTTAACCACCGTTCAATATTTGCCAATCATCATTGGAGTCGCTGTTAGTGCAGTTATTGCTGCGGTCTTACTTTTCCTTGCATATAAGTGGAATAAAGAAAGAGTAATCGCTGTTAGTCGAGAAGAAAAAACAAAAGAAAATAAACAAAAGAATGGCGTTCTTGCTATTATCAAGGCTTTATTTAAGAATCGTTCATTCGTTGGAGTTTGTTTAGTTGGTATGTTATTACTTGCTGGACAAATGTTTACTCAATCGTTCTACACATATTTATTTAATGATATGTTTGGTATGAACTGGATGAATATGGTCTCCATGGTTTGTACATATTTGCCAATGGCGGTTTTAATGCTTTTTGCAGGTAAACTTGTTCGTAAATTTGGTAAGAAAGAAATATGCGCTGTTGGAGCATCTATTGCAGCTGTTTCTAACCTTGCATTATTCTTCTTACAACCAGTCATCGTTAAGATTCCATTCTTGTTCTTAGCGTTCTGTTTACTCTCTGGTGTTGGTTTATCAATCATCACTCTTGAAATCTGGGCAATTGCCACAGATGCAATTGATGATGTTGAAGTTAAAACCGGAATGAGAAACGATGGAACTTCCTACTCAGCATTCATGTTCTTCCGCAAATTCGGACAAGTCATTGCTGCTGTTGCAGTTAACGCTGCTTTATTAGCGATGAATTATCGAACAGGTGCTGGTCAAGTTCAAACCGCTCAAACACTTGATACAATGTATAAAATGGCGACAATTATTCCTGCAGTTATGTTTGGAGTTATGGCGTTAGTATTCTTCTTTGTTTACGCTCTTAATCATAAGAAAACAGCAGAATTACAAGTTGCTAAAGAAGAATTACTCGCTAAACAAGTAGCAAATAATGAAATCACCATTGGTGAAGAAGCTCATCAATAATTAGTTTTATTTAAAAATAATCCGTGAGTTTTAAACCCACGGATTTTTTTATTTTGGATCACTTTTGAAAGTGTTTTTAAATAGTTTCCAGTTGTGAATTCTTTGTTGTTTTGTTTCTTTTTCAGTAATGTGTAACGCTTTTGATTTATATGTGTCCCAGTGAGGCAAAGATTCATCATTAGGATTACCACTTCTGGCAAAATTAGAAATATAATCCATCATCATTTGAGAAACTTTATAATCATTTTCATCATATGGTCTCCATGAAGTTGATAATGTTCCAAACACATATCTTAAGTCTGAAGAATGGAATGCTTGATTGTTATCTCCTTTTGCGTCGATATCAAAGTAATACAAATATCCTTTGTGTTTTTTTGCATATTTTTTGCCGATATGAGAAAGAAGAATCGTGTACATATCATTATTGGTAACACCAACAATTAAAGGCATCTCTTTCGGCGTTTTCATTAATTTATCAACGGAATCAGTTAAATAATAATCATCAATAACAGGCATTGTGTTTCGAGTGTTATCTTTTCTAAGTGTTTTTTGTTTATCAACCGCTTCAAGAAGCGTTCTTGGTGAAGTGTTTTTAAATTCTTCAAAAGTTTTATAGCCCGCTAAAGCAATAACTTCATTCCAATACTCTCTTGTTTCTTTATATGGTTTTGGAAGACTAAATTTTGGGAACAATCCCGCTCCAGACATCATGATTGCTTTATGAAATAAGTCATTAGCTTTTTCACTACAAATTAAATATTGAATCGACATCGCTCCAGCGGATTGACCCATAACAGTGATATTGTTTTTATCTCCACCGAATTGATCGATATGTCTATTAACCCAATTAAGAGCCTGAACCATATCATCAAGACCAAAATTACCATCTCTTCCAAACTTTTTATAAATTTCTTCGTGAGTAAGATAACCAAATATTCCAACTCGATATGTCGCAAATATGACAATATTACCTTTTTTAGCGAGTTCTTCTCCGTTAAACGGAGACTCGTTGATTGAACCACTGTCAAAACCACCACCATGATAAAAAATAATTACTGGGTGATTGTTTCCTTCTTTTGGGAGATAGATATTGAAATATAACCCTTCTTCGCCATATTCAAAGTTAATTCCTTCTCGAAATTCTTTGTGATAAAACGCTCTTTCTGGAACTTCTAAATGTTCAAATTCAGGAAACGCTCTTTTTTGCATTACTGCAGGAGCGAATTTTGTCGCGTTAACTTCACCATATTTTTCAATTAGGGAAGCATATTCAAATCTTTTTGTTTTAGCGAATTGCAAACCTAGAAGTTCAACGCAATTATCCTTTTCGTTTCCACAAAAAATTCCAAAATCAGTGTTTATTTTTACTGTTTTCATATTTTTTCTCCAAATATAGGCTAGCAAAATAATAATAACACATTAAAAGTCTTATGTAATAGACATAAGAAAGACAAATTTTTTAATATATTTTTATATATTTCTTGAAATATTTCATTGTCTTTTCTAAGATAGAAAAGATTTTTTATAGGAGAGAAAACCAATGGAAGTTAGAAATATTGCAATTATCGCCCACGTAGACCATGGTAAAACCACATTGGTTGATCAGCTTTTAAAATCCTCTGCTACTTTTAGATCAAATGAAGAACTTTCAGATCGTGCGATGGATTCTAATGACATCGAAAGAGAAAGAGGAATTACTATCTTAGCAAAAACAACATCAATCATTTATAACGATACAAAAATTAATATCTTAGACACTCCTGGTCACGCTGATTTTGGAGGAGAAGTTGAAAGAATCATGAACATGGTTGATGGATGTCTCCTTTTAGTGGATGCTTTTGAAGGAACCATGCCTCAGACAAGATTTGTTTTGAAAAAAGCGCTTGAAGCACATGTAAAACCAATCGTTGTTATCAATAAAATTGATAGAGCAAATATCGATATCGAAAAGACACTTGATGAAGTCTTAACTTTATTTATTGAATTAGGCGCTCCTGATGAATTTTTAGATTTTAAAACAGTCTACACTTCTGCTTTGAAAGGAACTTCTTCAGATAACGCTGATTTATCAACACAAAAAGAAGGAATGGATGCTGTCTTACAAGCTATTATTGATGAGATTCCAGCGCCTTGCATGGATAAAGATAGCCCACTTCAACTTCAAGTCGCGTTATTAGACTATAACGACTTCGTTGGAAGAATTGGTATTGGCACTATTAAAAGAGGAACAATCAAAGTTAATGACAATGTCACCGTATCACGATTAGATGGATCAACAAATAACTTTAGGGTCTTAAAATTATTTGGTTTCCAAGGTTTAAAAAGATTAGAAATTGATGAGGCTCACGCTGGAGATATTGTCGCAGTCGCAGGCTTATCAGACATAAACGTTGGAGAAACAATCTGTGATATGGGAAAAGTTGAACCTCTTCCACTTATTAGATTAGATGAACCAACCCTTCAAATGACTTTCGGAACCAACTCATCTCCACTTTCTGGAAGAGAAGGAAAATTATTAACCGCTCGAAAAATTGAAGAAAGATTATTCAGAGAAACTCAAAGAGATGTTGCTTTACGTGTTGAAAGAATCCCAAATACAGAAAGTTGGATTGTCTCTGGTCGAGGAGAACTTCATCTTTCAATTCTAATTGAAAACATGAGAAGAGAAGGATTCGAACTTGAAGTTAGTAAACCTCAAGTCATCATCAAAGAAATTGATGGACTCAAATGTGAACCATATGAAGATTTAACAATTGATGTTCCAAATGAATTCGTTGGAGATATCATGGTCACCATCGGAGAAAGAGGTGGAGATCTTGTTAACATGGACGCTAAAGAAACTGTTACAGTTCTTAATTACGTTATTCCAAGTAGAGGTCTCCTTGGTTATATGACTAATTTCATGACCTTAACAAAGGGATATGGAATTATTTCTCACACATATCGTGAATATCGCCCAGTGACACCTTCATCAATTGGAGAAAGAAATATTGGAGTCCTTGTCTCAGTTGAAGCAGGACAAGCAACACCTTACGCTATCGAACATACCGAAGAAAGAGGAACAATGTTCATTCTTCCAGGTACAGAAGTATATGAAGGAATGATTGTCGGTGAACATCGTTATGATTTCGATTTAGCGGTTAATGTTACTCAAAAGAAAAATCTCACCAATGTTAGAAGTAGTAACAAAGACACAACTGTGGTCTTAAAATCACCAAGAAAATTATCTCTTGAAGCATGTTTAGATTATATTAACACTGATGAGTTAGTTGAGATCACTCCTTCAACTTATAGAATGAGAAAAAAGATTCTTAACACTGCTGAAAGAAAGAAATGGGAAGCTCACGTTAAAAGAGAACAAGATAACGAATAAAGCATAAGAAAAGCGACGGATTGTTACATTCGTCGCTATTTTTTACAATAAGAATTATTTCTTTTTGATACGGCCTTTATTAGCGCCTTTTGAATTGTGCACTAAGACTTTGCCGTCTTGATTTTCAGCCATTTTCTTGGAATATTCCAAAGCTTCTTTTTGAGTATCAAAGAGCTTAATGGCTTTTTGTCCGCCTGCAAATTTAACTTCCCATTTTCCATCAGGTCTCTTTACTAAGTGATATGTACGGAAATTAGGTGTTTCTTTTTTGGCTTCTGCAGCTTTCTTTGGTGCTTCTTTCTTGGCTACTGGTTTTGCTGCAGGTTTAGATGGTTCTGCTTTTTTAACCGCTGGTTTTTTTGCAGGAACCGCTTTCTTAACTGGCATAAATAATCCCCCTACTATGCTTTAATGATTAATATTATTATATTCGTTTTTAGCTTTATTTAAGAAATAAATTTTATTGTCTACTCTTTTTTCCCTTACTCACAATGAAAGAAATTATGATACATAAGATACCCGCTAAAGAAATAGAGCTAAGAATTATACTTGTTGATTCAAAATTTCCTTTGCAACCAAAGAAAGCCAAAAATGGCGATGGATTATTATCTCCAGAACTAGGAGTTGTTTCTTTTTCTTTAACAGTAACAGTGATAACTGCGGTCCTTGTAACTCCTTCAAAGGTATAAGAAATTTCAACTTGAATATTACCTGTTTTTGAGAAAGGCTCGGTTGGATAAGAATAATTAGTTACTTCTTCACTTGTGTCATCATTAAAATACGCGGTAACAACCATACCGGTAGGATCGAAAGTCTCACCAACATAATATTCGGTTGTGGTTGGATTAGTAGCGGTTATATATGAAAGAGCCTTTGCTACTGGTTTTGGAAGGATATTGATTTTATAAGATGTTGATAAAGTAACATCACCACTTGTGTAACTAACTTCAATCGTGTTTTCTCCTTCTTCAGAAGAATCAAATCCACTAAAAGAAGCGGTTTCTTTCACGTTTTCCGTTTTCCCATCAGAAAAAGTAGCAATAACATCAGGCTTTTCAAATTGATCATCAACATAATAAGTGGTTTTAGGATTTTCTATAGAAAGACTTTCTAAAACCGGCTTAGCAAAAGTAGTTATTTTAATGCGATCAAATATTGTTTTTGATTCACCATAAGTGTGAGTCAATTTTAAATACGCAGTATCAACTCCACTAGCGGTTACAGTAACTTTATTTCCATTACTCTCAATAGTGATTTTGTCATTTAAATAGCCACCACCATCTTCATTAACTAAAGACCACGATGCATCACTACTAAGTTCTCCATTCACATATGAAGTAAATTCAACTGAATCTCCGACTGCAATTTCAGTATCACTTGCTTTTTTATTTTGATATCTAATTTCAACGCTTTCGGTATCTTCTCCGCTACAAATTGCTTTCGTTGTTTCATTTGTGTTTCCCCAAATCTTACAGGCGTATTCTGGATGATCGATAAATGGGTTTCTATTTCCTTGAAGATATTCAGCACCTTCATTACGATTTTGTTCTCTTTGTAATACTGGATATTTTAAATTCCATTTAAGCAAATCACTTAATTTGCCCATCATGTAATCTTTTTTAGAATTTGAGGTTGAATGATATTCGGCATCGATAATTGTCAGTTGTGTTTTAGCAATTGCCGCGTAAAAAATAACTCGCGCAGAATCGCCTCGATAAGTTTCATCTCCAAAACTTTCCATTGCAGGATCCCAACCATTAGAGTTGTCTGCTTTACCTTCAACATAGAAAGAATTCCCTCTACTTCCGTTTTCCGAAGCAATTGTTGGTCTTGTATGATGAATATCGCTTTCAACTAAATTTCCACCATGACTATTAGGCCACATATGTTCTCTATTCCAAGACGTTGTAGGAGTGCCAGAATAAAACGAAAGAATCCTTGTTCCATATGGTTGGCCATTTGAATCATATTGAACTGAAGATGGATCATAATCAGTGTAGATGTAATAACTTTCATTTATATTTATGCCCATTCCACTTTTATAGCTGATAAAAGTTTTTTGTCTTGAACTATTAAGACTATTTAAGGCATTTAAAAGATCTTTTCCGGTTAACGAACTACTTATCGAAGAATAATAAGTATCTGCATCGTGATTGGTGTATGTTTTTGTTGGTTTATTATAATAACCATTAGCAACTTGAACGCTTGTTTTTTGAACTGAAGCAAAAGAAACCGCTCCAAAAGTTAAGAGCGACATCGCTAATAAAGATATAATTCTTTTTCTCATAACAAACTTTATATTTATATTATATCATTTCATTAAAAAAAGAGAACAAAGTCTCTTTAATTGATAAATGCTAATCAAATTTAATTCCTGAAATATTATCGACAGGAAGCGAAAATATGATGCCCTGTCCATTAGTGTCTAACCCTGCCGCTTTATTAATGGCTTCCATGACTGCATCTCTTATATTTTCATTAACAAGGATGTAAATCATTTCTTTTTGTGGGGTGATGACAATACCGTATTTCTTTTCCATGTCTTTAGTTCCACTTCCTCTAGCGTGAGAAATAGTTCCTCCTCTAGCACCAGCTTCCCTAGCAGCATCCATAACTTTTTCTGAGTGGCCTTCATTAACAATAACAACCACTACTTCGTGTTTCATATTTTCTGCCATAACTTACCCCCTTACAGTTTGAGTTAAAAACTTATACATTTTGACACCGACAATTGACGATAATTGAATGGTATATGCAATTCCTTTATTGCGTTTACTTGCAACAAAATATGCATCGATTTCTTTTTTAATATCTGGAACAGTTTCTTCCCTAACAAAAGAATAAACAATATCTTTCTTAGTATCTTCAACACCTAAGATATCTCTAATAGCGTTGCTCGCGGTTCCTTCTCCGTACTGTAAGAATTGAGCGGAACTTTTGTTCGCTTTAAAGATTCTGATGATGTTTTCACCTTGTCCACGAGGAACAATGACTGTGTAAAGAACAATTTTTTTGATATCAGGACGAGTCTCAAAAGCGCGATGTTCTTCGCCTTGAACTTCTTTTTCTTTTTTAGCCTTAACTTTTACTTTCTTCTCCTTAATAGGAGTGTTAGCTTTGACTGGCTTATTTGCTATTTTCTTTTTTTCATCTTTTTCCGCCATAAGTTACTCCTTAATTAAAGTGAATGATTTCGCTATTACGCTCATCATGAATTTGATTTTTAACAATATGCAAGGCATAAACATTTTGAAGTTTGCTTACAATACCTAAAATTTGAATAGAAAGAATTGGAGTCATCGCAACCATGGAGACCACTCCAAAAGCTGAATCATAAAATTCAACACCACTACTTAATCCACTTCTTTGTGAGAAAACACCAATAATAAGTGGTAATACAAACGAGACCGCCATTGGACCACTAGCAGTGCCACCAGAGTCAAAAGCAATCGCGGTGTATAATTCAGGAATAAAGAACATTGTTAATAACGAAATAAGATATCCAGGAATGATGTAATACATGATTGAAAAACCGTATAAAGTTCTAATCATTGATAAACAAATTGCGACACCAACTCCGATGGATAACGCTACAAGAACCATCCCCTTTTTAAGTTGACCATCACTAATATCTTCGATTTGAGTTGTCAAAACATGGACTGCTGGTTCACATAAAATTGTCACGCATCCAATGACAAACGCCACCAAAATAAGAATCCAATCTGCTTGGTTAGCCATTGATAATCCAACCTTTAATCCAATTGGAGACATAGTTGCTCCAACCGCGGTTAAGAATAAGACTAAGCCAACAAAAGAAACAAAGAATCCATTAAGAAGACTTAAGACTCTTTTAACCGGCAGCTTAATGAAAATGAGTTCATAAACAAAGAAAATAACAAGTATTGGCGCTAAAGCCATTGCGACTTCGATTAATGAACCTAAAGAGCTTGGTCCGCTTGGAATCATCTTCAACCAAATATTTTGAAAAATATATGTGAAATTAACACCCTCGACAGTTTCTGGAGCGCTTACTTCATATGGAGCAAACCCACTTGGTTGAACCAAAATTAAAATAATCATTGTGATAATTGGTCCAATAGAAGCTAAACCAACAAGACCAAAGGAACTATCTTTTGATTTGTTACCACCACGAGTCATAGCAACACCAGCGCCTAGAGCAAGAATGAATGGCACAGTTGCTGAACCAGTAGTAATTCCACCAGCGTCAAAAATAAATGGTAAGAAAGCGTGGTTTTTAGGATCTGCTTGTAAAACACAAATCAGCATAAAAACAATAAGGTAGAAGGCTAAATACCATAAATTTAATGATTTATGAAAAATAATTCTTAATATGCCAATAACAACAAATATTCCAACACCAGCCGCAATCGAACCAATGAGTAAAACAGGATTTAAACCAGCTTGTTTTGACATAATCAAAATACTTGGTTCTGCACAAGTAATGAGTGCGCCTAGTAAGAAGGCAAATAAGACGACAACAATTAATCTCTTTTGTTTTGAAAGAGAAGAACCCATGTAATCACCAACTCTGATTAAGCTATTTTGGGCGCCAATTTGGAAGAACGATAATCCGCTTATCATAATGAACGCGCCAATGGAAAGCATAACGTAATCGTTATCTCCGATTGGAGCAATACCGGTGAAAGACAAAATAAAAACAATAATGACAATTGGGATAATCGATATTGCACTATTGATAAACGATCTGAGGTATTTGTTCTTCATAGTATCTCATTATATCAATTAGCAGACTTTAATAAAATTAAATTTTTATAATTATTATTTGAAATTTGGAAACAAAATATTAAATTCTTTAGGAACTGGCGCAGTAAATTTCATTTTTTTGCCACTTAAAGGATGAATTAATTCTAATTCATAAGCATGAAGGCCAAGCCTTTTAATTGGGTTTGATGGATTACCATATTTATCATCACCAATAACATTGTGGCCAATGTCACCTAAATGAACACGAATTTGATTTTTTCGTCCACTATCAATGTGGACATCTAAAAGAGAATATTTATCAGTTTCAGCAATTACTTTGTAATGAGTGACAGAAAATTGCCCATCTCCTTCTTTTTTTGAAGAGTACATCATGTTTTGACTATTTTTCTTTAAATACGATTTAATCGTATCGCTTTTTTTCTCCATCTTTCCTTCAACAATTGCATAATATCCACGCGATTTAACTAAATCATTCCATTTATCTTGCAAGGCTTCTTGGAGTTTTGGATTTTTTACTACCATCAAGACACCAGAAGTATCTTCATCCAATCTATGAACAACAAAAATTCGGTTATGTTTGTCTTTTTGTTGAACATAATCTGTTAACATTCGATAAGCGGTTGATCCTTTTTCTTTATCGCTCGCAATCGATAGGAGTCCGCTTGGTTTATTGATAACAATCATCTCTTCGTTTTCAAAGATAATAGGCAGGTTACTGCGTGTTTTCTTGTGAATTGGAGTCTTAGAAATAATAACAGTGTCGCCTTTAAAAAGTTTGAAATTAAATTGAGAAATAGGGGCGCCATCGACAGAAACACGATGGTTGCTTAAAAGAGATTTTACCGAATTTCTTGATTGGTCTTTTAAGGTAGCCAAAAGAAATTCAAGAAGCTCTGAATCTTTATTAACTGGATATTCTCTTATTCCAGAATAATCTTTGGAGTGATGTTCGAATCTCTTTTTATTTTTGTTCATTTTCCATCTTCCTTTTCACCATTTTCATAAATGCTTCTGCAACATTGATTTTGGTTGTTTTTTCAAATTCTTCAAAGAAGGCATTAGAATTAATTTCACATAAAACAGGTTCATCATTTTCTCCAAAAAGAAGATCAATACCAGCGTATTCAACATCAAAAGATTTGATAATCTTATTTACGATATCGATGAATTTATCTGTAAGAATGAATTCTCGACTTTTTGCAGTCGAACCAAAATTACTTCTAAAGTCTTCGGTGTTATATCTTTGGAACGCTCCAAGAATTTTTCCATTAATCACTAAAACTCTTAATGATTTGCCAAAACTAGATGAAATATATTCTTGAAATTGAAGAGGTTGTCGGCATAACTCAGTATATAAAGAGGTCAGTTCTTGCATGTTTTTGACTAAATAAACACCTGTGCCAAGTGAACCATATACTTTTTTTACAATTAAAGGAAAACCAAGTTCAGAAGCAACATCGCTGAGAAATTTTAAATTTTCTTCTTTAAGAATAGGCGAATAAAATAATGGTCCTGCAATTGTCTTTGGCATCTTAATTCCTAAATTAGAACACATGATGTTTGTTAACATTTTGTCATCACACATTTTGATAAAATCAGCTTTATTGAAAAGGCGATAACCATAACGTTCTAATATTCTTGCAAGGTAGATATCTTTATCGAGATAAATAATAAAATCAGCCTCTGGAAGTTTTAAAACAATATTATTATTTTTAATAACCGCTAAAGAACCATCATTTATAATGTGAGTCAAAGAAATACCAAGTTTGTTTCCTTCCTCGGTGAATCTTCTTATTTTGTAAGCATTATGCCCAACGTCTTGATTAGTAATAATTATTCCACGCATCTTATTCAAACCTAAAATTTTCATCTATTTTCAAATTGATATAATCATATTTCGTTTTGTTATATTTTGTAATATCCATATTTGAACGTCGAATACTTTCTTCTCTAAAAACATTATATTGCTGAACATTGATACCGCTTTTCTTTAAATATGTTTGAAAACAATTTATACTATTATAAATTTTTGAACCATATTCAACCACTCTAACAGTGATCCCACAATCAAGAACCTTACTCTTTTTGACTAATAAAGCACAATAAATAGAACTTAATTCTCTGAGTTCCTTGTAGTCTTTACTACTTAAAATCATTGCGATAGTGGAAATGTCTTTAAAGTTTTTAGCAACAACAAGAATATCAACGTTTCTAAAAGAACGGCAATTTTTAACTGAAGTTGCACCGATATGCTCAACTTTGATTCTAAATTGCGGTAATTCAAAAAGGAGATTATCTCTTTCAGAAGCAAAAGCCTTATTCCAAATATCAGGAGAATAACTTAAATATTCCACAACTACGCTCCATCAATGTGGGTGTCACAAATATTATCTGAAGAATTAGTTTTTTCTTTATTGAACATTGTTGTTCCATTTTTGTGATGGGCAGACATATTTCTACGGCACACATAATCATTAAATAATGCGACATCTTTTAGGCTATTAAACTTAGCCATATAAAAACTATTGCCCATAACTCCAGAAAGAATATCTGGATATCTTGAAGCACCAACAAGTTCTTTTGCAAAAGTTCTTTTTATGTCTTCGTCAGTGAAAAAATATTGGACTCCGTCTCTTCTACTTGCAGTCGCACAATAAAATTTTGGAGAACAAACAGGCCGAGGATTTAAGTCCGCCATAGTGTCAGCATATATTTGATACATATTTACTGAATTAGCATAATTATGCATGTCAGGAGTGTACCCACCAGGAGTTCTAATGTTAACCTCCAAACCTACAATATCACCAATATCTGCAAATCCTTCAATTTTCTTATTTACTCTAAAAAATTCAATGTGGAAGCATCTTTTCTTTAATCCAAAAGATTTAACGGTGTTTCTTCCAATCTCTTCAAATTTTGGATCAATAAATGGATTAGAGTAATAACAAAATTCTTTAGCGGAAATTAAGATATCACTAATGGATGGAGGACACTCAAGAGAAGCCATGAAAACAACTTCGCTATTTTGGTCAGCTATTCCATCAAAAGTAACAATATCTCCGGAGATAAATCTCTCACAAATATACTGAACTTTTTCTGATTTTCTGCTAAAAAAGTCGTGTAACTCATCGATATTTGAAATTTTAAAGCTTTCTTCAGCTCCAACACCAATATCTGGCTTAACAAAAAGAGGATAGCCATTTTCTTCTGCAAATTTTTCTAGTGATTCAATATCGCTTACTAAAATATATGGAGCAACCTTTACTCCAGCGTTTTTGAAGAATTGTTTCATCAATGATTTTCTTTGATAATTATCTAGTTCACAACTGTGTAGCCCAGTATCAATAGAAAATAAATCCCTTAAAATCGAATCTTTTCTTAGCCAATATTCATTATTGCTTTCTAAATAATCGATGTGACCATATTTCTTTTCAAAATAACCCACAGCGGCTTTTTCTTGTTCAAAGTCATCAAGGTTATCTAACTTATAATATTCATCAAGAGAATTACGCAATTCTGGTCTTAATTCGTTATAAGGTTGGTCTCCAATTCCAAGCACTCTAAAGCCAACATTTTTTAAAGAGGCTGCAAATTGGTAATATGTTTCTGGGAAATTCGGTGAAATTAAAATAAAATTTTTCATGTGGTTATTATACATTTAATTTTATATAAATGAGAAATTTTCTCACTTATATATTTATCTTTGTTTATTAAATTTAAATTTCTTTTCTTTATTATTGAATATTAATAATAAAACCTTTATCATTTTCATTGACATTTTAGTCAATTATTATGCCAAAGACAAAAGAACAATTTGAACAAATTAGAAACGAAAGAATAAATGTAATTCTTGATACTGCATTACATCTTTTTGTTATGGAAGGATATGACGCTGTTAATTTGGATAAAGTTACTAAAGAAGCAAAATGTTCACATGGACTTATATATCATTATTTTTCTGGTAAAGATGATTTGTATATAAGTGTTATAAACAATTTAGTTATTCCTTATATTAAAGAAATATTGGCAGGAATCAGTTTTGAACAAAAAGCTAAATTCGTTATTCATGATCTTCTTGATGTCATACTAAAGAAAATAAAAGCAGTTGATGATAAAAACGCCTGGAAAATATATTTATTTCTAAACACTCACTTACAGAAAAACTTGTTTGTTAAAAATTCAAAAGAAAAAACTCCAATATTCCAAAAGACATTAGAGTTAATTGAAAGAGGGCAAAGAGAAGGCGATTTCAATGATGGAAGCTCAACAGAACTAACAATTTGCGTTCTTTCATTAATTAAAGGATTAGCGTTTACAAGAATTCATATAGGCTATAAAAGATTTATATGCCCAAATAGTTCAATAATAATGAAGATGTTATATAAATAAGGAGGAAGACAATGATAAATAAAATTAAATTAATATTAAGAAGTTTAAGAGAATATAAAAAATACGCGATAATAACGCCTTTATTTATGGTAGGCGAAGCCGCGATGGAATGCGCAATGCCATTTATCATGGGTATATTTGTCGATGAAATTAAACAATTAAATACACCAAACAGTTTCTTCCATACTGAAAGTGGAATTCCAGTATTTTATATTGCTCTTATTTTATTAATCATGGCTATTATCTCCCTTATTTGTGGAATTATGGGTGGTAAATATGGATCGATCGCATCAGTTGGTTTAGCCGCTAACCTCAGAAGCGATATGTATAAAAAGTTAACAAGTTTCTCTTTTGAAAATATTGATAAATTTTCAGCTTCCTCATTAGTAACAAGAATGACAACTGACATCAATAACGTTCAAATGTCGTTCCAAATGTTAATTAGAATCGTTATAAGGGCTCCATTAATGTTGATATTTTCTTCCATTATGACATTTGTTGGTGGAGGATGGATGGGATTCGTCTTTGTTGGATTAGTCCCAATCGTTTCTTTTGGATTATATCTAATTATTAAACACGCGATGGGCGTGTTCATGAGAGTCTTTAAAAAATACGACAAACTCAACCAATCAATTCAAGAAAATGTATCCGGAATTAGAGTAGTTAAATCATATGTCAGAGAAGATTTTGAGAAGGATAAATTTAAAGACGCTAGCGATTCGATTACAAACGAGTTCATCAAAGGTGAAAAAATCGTTGCGTTTAGTAACCCATTATTAAATACATCAATACATTTATCTAACATAATAATCATTGGAGTAGGTTCATATCTCGTTTATACAACTTCAAGCTTTGACGGCATCGACTGGGTCGGTGGAGTTTTAACTATCGGCCAAATGTCCGCCCTCATTACATATGGCATTCAAATCTTGATGTCATTAATGATGATTTCAATGATCATGGTCATGCTCACATTATCAGTAGAAGCAGTAAAACGTATCTCTGAAGTCCTTGAAGAAGAACCAACAATTAAAAACCAAGAAAATCCAATAATGGAAGTTAGTTCTGGATCTGTTGATTTTAATAATGTCAGCTTCAAATATAAGAAAGAAGCACATGAAAATGTATTGAATAATATTGAAATTCACATCAAAAGTGGTCAATTTATTGGAATTATAGGTTCTACAGGTTCTGGCAAGACAAGCGTTGTAAATTTAATATCTCGCTTATATGAAGCAACCGAAGGAGAAGTGCTTGTTGATGGTCATAATGTTAAAGAATATGACCTTGAAACTTTAAGAAACAATGTCGCAGTTGTTTTGCAGAAAAATGTCTTATTTAGTGGCACCATTGAAAGCAATTTAAAATGGGGAAATCTTAATGCTACAGAAGAAGAAATGTGGAGAGCGTGTAAAATTGCTCAAGCAGAAGAAATTGTCAAAGCGAAGCCTGAACTTCTTCAAAGTAAAGTCGAGCAAGGTGGTGCTAATTTCTCTGGTGGACAAAAGCAAAGATTATGTATTGCTAGAGCAATTTTAAAGAACCCAAAAATCATGATTTTAGACGATTCGACCAGTGCTGTTGATACAAAGACAGATAGGTTAATTCGTAGAGGGCTTAAAGAAGACCTTCCAAATATGACAAAAATCGTTATCGCGCAACGTATTAGTTCGATTGAAGACGCTGACCAAATCATTGTTATGGATGATGGTCATGTCGATGATATTGGAACACACCAAGAATTAATTAATAGAAATAAGATTTATCAAGAAGTTTACTTCACACAAAACAAAGTAGGAGGTAATAAATAATGCCACCAGTTCATATTAGAGAAAGAGGCAAAGCCAAAAAAGGTACATTAAAACGTCTCTTAAAAAAATTATTTAAACTTTATCCATGGCAATTAATCCTTTCCTTCCTATGCATTGTTTTCAATGTGTTTGGTAATTTGTCATCATCAATTTTTGCTTCTTTAGCAACAGCGGCCTTAACTGCAGCAGGTGTTGCAGGAGTTAATCCATTTACCGCAACTTACCCTGTTAGTTCCGCTTTTGGATTTACAATTGAAACAAATTTGACCAATTTATTAATAATTTTAGGTTCAATTTACACAGTTGGTATTTTTGCAAGTTGGGCATGGAATCGCACCATGGCTATTGTCACTCAAAAATTCTTGAATTCTTTTAGAAAAGAAATGTTCTCGCACATGCAAGACTTACCAATCAAATATTTTGATACACATGCTCACGGATCAATCATGTCTTTATATACAAACGATATTGATACGATTAGACAATTTATTTCTCAATCGTTACCAAGTTTGGTTCAAACTGGTTTGGTCTCAATATTTGTCTTCACAATCATGATGTCAACTTCTGTATGGATGACTTTAGTGGTTGTCGGTGGATTCTTTGTCATGCTTGGAGTGGTCAAAGGTGTAGGTGGGCAATCATCCAAATTCTTTGTTAAACAACAAGTTGCTCTTGGACAAGTTGAAGGTTCAATTGAAGAATCAATTAATGGTCTTAAAGTTATTAAAGTTTTCTCTCACGAAGAAAAAAGTAGTGAAGACTTTGATAAGCTTAACGATGAACTTAAAGGCTACGCCACAACCGCCAATATACATGGTAACGTTATGGGCCCAGTAATGATGAATATAGGCAACTTCCTATATATTTTGTGCGGATTAATGGGTGCTTTTATCTACATATTTGGATGGAGAAATTTATCACTTACCGGATTTGCTGTTCTCCAAGGAGACTCTCCAAGATTTGCCGGAATGATTGCCCTCTTCTTAATGATGAGTAGAATGTTTGCAAATAACGTTAACCAATTCTCTCAACAAATCATCTTTATCGTCATGGGTATGGCAGGCGCATCAAGATGCTTAGATTTATTAGATGAAAAACCAGAATCTGATGATGGATATGTTTATTTGTGTAACATCAAATATCATGAAGATGGAACGTTTGAGGAAACAAATGAACACACAAGAGATTACGCTTGGAAACATCAACACCATGATGGTGAATTAGAATATAAACCATTAAAAGGAGATATCGTTCTCGATGATGTCGATTTCTCTTATGATGGAAAGAAACTAGTGCTTGAAAACATCTCAATATACGCCCATCCAGGACAAAAAATTGCGTTAGTAGGTGCTACAGGCGCAGGAAAAACAACAATTACTAATTTAATTAATAGATTCTATGATCTTGCTGATGGAAAAGTCAGATATGATGGAATCAATATTAATAAAATTAAAAAAGCTGATTTAAGAAGATCATTAGGAATTGTTTTGCAAGACACCAATTTATTTACTGGAACAGTCATGGAAAACATTCGTTATGGTCGATTAGACGCAACCGATGAAGAAGTAATTGAAGCTGCAAAAATTGCCAATGCTCACGATTTTATCAAAAGATTACCAGAAGGGTATAACACCATGCTTAATGGAGATGGAAGCAATTTATCTCAAGGTCAAAGACAACTTCTCTCTATCGCAAGGGCGGCAATTGCGGATGCTCCAGTGATGATTTTAGACGAAGCAACTTCATCAATTGATACAAGAACAGAGAAATTAGTCCAGCAAGGAACCGACCAATTAATGAAAGGCAGAACAGTCTTTGTTATCGCTCACAGATTATCGACTGTTCAAAATAGTGATGCAATTATGGTTCTTGATCACGGGCATATTATTGAACGTGGTACTCACGATGATTTAATTGCACTTAAAGGTGTGTATCACAACTTATATACTGGAGCGTTTGAATTAGAGTAATAAATTTTATCACATTAGACCTACTTTGTAGGTCTTTTTTTGCTTGAATAATTTTTTTGAATAATTTTTAAATTTTTTTTCAAATTTTTCCACTTTTCTTCCTCTATTTATTAAATGAGGAGGCTTTTATGGACTGTCCCATAAATCGACTCTCTTGTTATTTGCCTATTTGCTATAGAGGTGACATGGAATACTTAGTTATTCTTGTTATCATCTTATTGTTGGTGATACTCCTTCTCCGGAAGTGATAAAAAAATGTTTCTCGGACAAAACCGGGAAACAAAACACCACTATTAAGAATATAGCATTTAGATAACAAATATACAAGAGGGTCTCCTCTTCAAAAATAAACAAAAATGTTTGATCTAATATCTATTTGTAAATTTGTTAATATGACGATAAACTCGTTTTAATTTTGGGTACATTTTAAGATATACCTTTCTATATAAATCATCATATTGTTGTGACGCAACTTCATTTGGAGAGAAAGTGACAGTTTTATGAGTCATTGCTTTTGTTGCTTCTTCAACATTTTTAAATTCACCAATCGCCACAAAAGTTGCAATTGCCGCACCTAAAGAAGTTGTTTCATAAGTTTGAACTCTGCTCACCGGAAGATTAAAAATATCTGCGGTGATTTGGCATATAATATCGCTTTGACTTCCTCCACCAGAAATTCTTAATTCTTTTATTTTGTGTCTCTGACTCTTTTCAATTGATTCAAGTCCCTCTTTTAAAGCATATCCAATACCTTCAATAATCGCTCGATATAAGTGCTCTCTTGTATGGATATCGCTAAAACCAATAACTCCACCTTTGGCTAATGGCCTTCTTAATCCAGGTCCCCAATAAGGTTGAAGAACAAGCCCATCACTTCCTGGAGGAATATCGCTTAATTTTTTATTCAATAACTCTTCAACCGCCATCGATTGAATTTTAGATTCATCAATTAATTCGGTAGCAAAGTTCTTGGAAAACCAAGAAAGCATCCAATAACCACGATAAACTTGAACTTCCATGTTATACCAATTAGGTACTGCAGCAGGATACGCTGGTAAAAATGGTTCAGGCTCATGATATTTTTGATTGCTTACTTCAATTGTGGATGCAGTTCCATAAGAAATTGCGCCAATTGATTTATCAAGCGCACCTAAACCAAGAGTTTCACAAGCTTTATCACTTCCAGAGGCATATAATTTAATTCCTTGTGGTAAACCAGTAAGTTCACATATCTCTTGAGATATTTCACCAATTAATTCTCCTGGTTGCTTTAATTCAAATAACATTCTTTTTGGTATTCCAAAAATAACACCTTTAAGTGCTTTTTCTCCATACCATTTTCTCGTTTTAAAATTGATTGGATAATGGCCTGTTAAATTAGCGGCGCTATCAACGAGATTATTTGTTAATTTATATGTTAAATAAGTCGAAATATTGACGTACTTACAAGTTTTCGACCAATTTTGTGGTTCGTTTTCTTTAATCCAATGCGCCATTGTGCGGCTACGATTAAGTTTAATTGTGTCTCCCATTCCAACTAATCTAAAAAGGAATCGATAAGTTAATGGAATTCTTTCGCTTGCCTTAGCCATTCTTTGATCGAGCCAAAGAATAGATTTTCTAATTGGCTTATTATCTTTATCAAGTTGAACTGAAGAATCTCTAAAAGTAGCAATCGTACTTCCTTTAATTCTTTCAAGTTTGTCTTTGTTGTTTTCAGATAACTCTTTTAGACATTCAATAAGATTATTGTAATAAAAATCAGGATCTTGTTCCGCGTATCCTTTTTCAATAGAAACATACGCTGGATCATATTTTCTCTTTACGATTGCTTCTATTTCTCCGCTTTTGTTGATTAAAGCGGTTCTGACAGATTGAGTTCCAAAATCAATAGTTAAGATTAGAGGTGACTTATTTTCCATATAATCCCTTTCTGATGCATTAAATACATTGGTTATTATAACACTTCAAAATATTCTTTTAATACTTTCCAATCTACAAAGTAAAAATTAATTTTTAAAGTTTTATCTTCTTATACACGCGCTTGTATGATACGATTATATGGCTGGTGAGCGTGATACGTAGACGCTTACCTATCGCCCTTATATAGGAGGAATAATATGGCAGATAAGAAATACGTTTACGCCTTTGAGGAAGCTTACGGATTAGGTAAGGAACTCTTAGGAGGTAAAGGTGCCGGCTTAGCAGAAATGACACATATCGGTGTCCCAGTCCCAGAAGGATTCACAATTTCTACAGAAGCATGCACACTCTATTACGAAAGTGGTAAGAAAATCCCTGATTTTGTCAAAGAACAAATATTTGCTGCAATTGCCGATGTTGAAAAGAAAACCGGAAAAACATTCGGTGGCGATCACAATCCACTTTTAGTCTCAGTCCGTTCTGGTGCTCGTGTTAGTATGCCAGGAATGATGGACACAATCTTAAACTTAGGTTTAAACGATAAAACCGCCGCTGCTCTTGCAAGAGAAACAGGAAACGAAAGATTCGCTATGGATAGCTTCCGTAGATTTATCCTTATGTTTACAAACATTGCTAAAGGTCATCCAAGAACCGAAATGGATAAAATGCTTGATGATTTAAAACAATCCAAAGGATATAAGCTCGATACAGAAGTCACCACAGAAGAATTAAAAGTTTTAGTGGCAAAATACAAAGAATATTACAAAAAGACATTTGGTGAAGAATTCCCAAGCGATCCAAAAGAACAATTAATGGAAGCTGTCGCTGCTGTTTTCAGAAGCTGGGACAACCCACGTGCTAATATTTATCGTATGCAATATTCAATCCCATATTCATGGGGAACCGCTGTTAACGTTCAATCAATGGCCTTTGGTAACAAAGGAGAAACTTCAGGAACAGGTGTTGCTTTCTCAAGAAATGCTGCAACCGGTGAAAAAGAAATCTCCGCTGAATATTTACCAAACGCACAAGGTGAAGACGTCGTTGCTGGTATCAGAACTCCATTACATATCGATGAATTAAAAAGACGTATGCCAGAGGTTTACGATCAATTCGTTAAAACCATCAAAAATATGGAACTCCATTATCGTGATATGCAAGATATGGAATTCACAGTTGAAGAAGGAAAATTATACTTCTTACAAACACGTTCTGGTAAAAGAACACCTGCTGCTGCCCTTAAAATGGCGTGTGACATGGTCGATGAAGGCTTAATTACCAAAGAAGAAGCTGTGTTAAGAATTGATCCAGTTTCATTTGATAAATTATTATTACCAAACTTTGATAAAGATGAATTAGCCAAAGCACAAGATAGATTAATCGCAAAAGGCAACCCTGCTGGTCCAGGAGCTGGAACAGGTGCTATTGCATTTACTGCTGAAGAAGCAGAAAAGAGACATGCTGCTGGTGAAAAAGTTGTTTTAGTCCGTGCTGAAACATCCCCAGAAGATTTAGCAGGTATGATCGCATGTGAAGGTATTCTCACAATGCGTGGTGGTATGACTTCTCACGCTGCTGTCGTTGCTCGTGGTATGGGTAAATGCTGTATCACTGGATGCGCTGCTGCAAATATCGATGAAGAAGCAAGAACCCTCACAATTAACGGAAAAGTTTACACCGACAAAGATGTTCTTTCTCTTGATGGATCCACAGGTAATGTCTATGTTGGCGATATTAAGAAAGTCGCACCAGACCTCTCAAGTGGTAACTTTGGAAGACTCATGAGTTGGGTTGATGAAGCAAGACAATTAAAAGTTAGAACAAACGCTGATACTCCAAGAGATGCACACCAAGCCAAAATCTTTGGTGCTGAAGGCATTGGATTATGCCGTACAGAACATATGTTCTTCGACAAAGATAAAATCTTCTCATTCAGAAAGATGATTCTTGCCGAAACAAAAGAAAAGAGAGTTGCCGCTTTAGCGGAAATTGAAGCTCTCCAACAAAAAGACTTCGAAGGATTATTCGAAGAAATGGATGGAATGAATGTTAATGTTCGTTTACTCGATCCACCTCTACATGAATTCTTACCACAAGAAGAAGACAAGATTGCAGAACTCGCACAAGCCACAGGCCACACTGTTGAATTCATTAAAGCAAGAATTGACGAATTACATGAATTTAACCCAATGATGGGTCATAGAGGATGCCGTTTAGACGTCACATATCCAGAAATTGGAGAAATGCAAACCCGTGCTATTATTAAAGCTGCTATCGCAGTTAATGCAAGAAGAGGTTTACATATCGAACCAGAAATCATGATTCCATTAACCTTAGACTTAAAAGAATTCAAATTCGTTAAAGCTATCGTTACAAAGACCGCTGATGAAGTCATTAAAGAAGCCGGAGTTAACATGAAATACCATGTCGGTACCATGATTGAAATTCCACGTGCAGCCTTATTATCTGGTGAAATTGCAGAAGAAGCAGAATTCTTCTCATTTGGTACAAATGACTTAACACAAATGACCTTTGGATTCTCACGTGATGATGCTTCAAAATTCTTACCATATTACTATGAAAACAAGATTTTTGAAGAAGATCCATTCAAGACCTTAGATCAACACGGTGTTGGTAGATTAATCAAGCTTTCTGTTAAAGAAGGTAGAGAAACTAGACCAGACTTACACGTTGGTGTTTGTGGTGAAACTGGTGGAGAACCAAATTCCATCCAATTCTATCACGATGCAGGATTAGACTATGTCTCCTGTTCACCATTCCGTGTTCCAGTCGCAAGACTTGCCGCTGCTCAAGCCGCAATTAGAAATCCAAGAAAGAAATAATTTCTAAACTCCTATAAAATTGGCCAGAATTCGTTCTGGTCTTTTTTTGTATAACAAAAAACTCCCCAATCGAGGAGTTTTGTACATTTGATATAAAACTATTTAATAGGTTTTAATACTTTAATTCCACCCATAAATGGTTGGAGAACTTCAGGAACAAGAACACTTCCATCTTCTTGTTGATATTGTTCTAATATCGCTGGGAAAATACGAGAAGTCGCTAAACCAGAAGCGTTAAGAGTGTGGACAAATCTTGTTTTTCCAGTAGCGGAATCTCTATATCTGCATTTGCCTCTTCTCGCTTGATAATCTCTCGCGTTAGACGCGCTCGAAACTTCTTTATAAATTCCAATTGATGGGATATAAACTTCGATATCATAAGTTCTCGCCATTGAGTGAGAAATATCACCAGCTGCTAATTTGGAGATTTGGAAATGAAGACCAAGTTTTTCAACTAAAGAAGCAGCCTTATTGACTAATTCTTCAAAAGCAGCATCGCTATCTTCTGGTTTGGTATATTGAACCATTTCCACTTTATCGAATTGATATCCACGGATCATTCCGCGTTCTTCTGTACGATAACTACCAGCTTCGCGACGATAGCAAGGAGTGTAAGCGAAATATTTTTTTGGGAGATCGTTTTCGCTTAAAATCTCATCTCTATGTAAGTTTACTAAAGCAGTTTCTGCGGTAGGTAAGAGGAATCTTTGTGGTTCAAGTCCTTCAAGCCAGAAAACATCTTCTCTGAACTTTGGGAATTGTCCTGCAACATATCCACTTTGTTCATTTAATAAGTGTGGTGGAAGGATAAATTCATATCCATCTTTTAAATGTTCAGAAATAAAGAAATTGAGTAAAGCCCATTCGAGTCTAGCACCGAGATTTGTATAAACCCAAGCACCTCTACCAGCAATCTTTGCTCCACGGTCATAATCAACTAAGCCAAGAGAAGTAGCGAGTTCAACGTGGTCCTTCATTTTGAAAGAAAATTCAGGCTTTTTACCAACCATTTTAATGACGCGGTTATTTTCTTTTCCTCCACCCACTAAATCATCATCAGGAATATTTGGAAGAGCCGCTAAAAAATCATTCATTTTAGCGTCAATTTCTTCTAATTTTTCCTCAAATTCCTTATTTTTTGCAGCAATTGCCTTAACTTGAGCAAATATCTTACCAACATCTTCTCCAGCCTTTTTTGCTGCGGGAACAGAGGCTGATAATTTATTCATTTCGGCTTTGTTATTTTCAACGATTTGCATGAGTTCTCTTTTTTCTTTATCCCAGGACAAGAACTCAGTAAAATCAGCATCCCATAATTTCTTTTTAAGGGCTTCTTTTACATATTCTGGCTTTTCTCTAATTAAATTAATGTCGATCATAATATTAGTGTCCAATCTTTAATATATAATGATTATTTTTTAATAAATTAATAGGTTAATTATTCTTCGCCTTCGTTGCTTGGTAAAGAAGTATCTACTGATGCATCACCTAAATCGTTAGATTCGTTATTTTCTTCGGTGATTTCGCCTTCAACATTTTCATCTGGTTCTTCATGAGGAACAATAGCGATACTAACAATTCTTTGACGTCCTTCAAGGTTCATAATCTTAACACCCGAAGTATTACGTCCACAGATTCTGATTTGCGCTAATGGGGTTCTGATAACAATACCAGCACTAGTGATACACATTAAATCATCTTCTAAATTGATGGCTCTAACAGCGATCAAATCACCAACCTTATCAGTGGCTTTTAAGGTTGTAACACCTTTAGCACCACGTTTGGTAATTCGATACATCATATTACCTTCTTCATCAAGAACAGGAGTTAATTTACCAAATCCTTTTGAAGTCATCGCTAAGATATGGCTTCCATCTAATGAAGTGGTAACACCAACAACTTCTTCATTTTCAGTTAATTCAATACCTTTAACACCAGAAGCTGTTCTTCCCATTGGTCTTACTTCACTGCATGGGAAATTGACCATCTTGGAATTATTAGCGGCAATGCCAATAATTGTGTCTTCTTTGACTTCTTTAACCGCAAATAAGGTATCTCCTTCTCTTAATGAAATAGCAATCTTACCATTTTGGCGGATGGATTCATATTCACTAATGAGAGTTTTCTTAACAACACCTTGCTTGGTGAAGAACATTAAATAGTGGTCTTCTTGATATTCATCACAAGCGATAATTGCTTTAACGTTTTCACCTTTTTCGATGTTAATTAAGTTGATAATAGGGACTCCCTTACTAGCTTTTGAGAATTCAGGAATCATATATCCTCTAATACGATATACTTTACCGAAATCAGTAAAGAAGAGGAGGTCTGTATGGGTTTTTGTATAAACCATATTCTCAACAATATCGTTTTCGTTAGTGGACATACCTCTAACTCCTCTACCGCCTCTATTTTGGGCCTTGAAGGAATCAGATGTTAATCTCTTAACATATCCTCCGCGAGTAATGGCGACGACAATATTTTCTTGAGGAATAAGATCTTCGTCATCAATGCTTGCTGCATCATTAGTAATTTCGGTTCTACGCGCATCCGCGTATTTAGCTTTAATTTCTAATAATTCTTTAACAACGACTTCAATTTCGTTTTCTCTACTAGAAAGAATACGGTTATATTCTTTGATATTGAGTTCTAATTGAGCTTTTTCGGCTTCTAATTTATCTGTTTCAATACCAGTTAATCTTCTTAAAGTCATCGCTAAAATTGCTTGAACTTGAGCTTCCGAGAAGCCATATTTCGCAATTAAGGAAATAGTCGCATCTTCTGGAGTTTTACTTTCCTTAATGATATCAACGATATCATCGATATTATCGTGACATTTAATTAAACCAATAACGATGTGATGTCTATCTTCATCTTTTCTAAGCAAGAATTTAGTTCTTCTTTCAATGACTTCAACTTGGAAATCGAGATAAGATTGAAGCATGACATTAAGTGGAGAAATTTTTGGTGCTCCATCAACAAGACAGAGCATGATAATTCCATAAGAAGTTTGTAATTGAGTGTTCTTATAAAGTTGATTTAACAAAACTTCAGGAATGATATCTCTACGAACTTCAATAACGATACGAACACCTAAGTTATTAGATTCATCTCTAACTTCAGTAATTCCATCAATAACCTTGTCTCTTGCTAAAGAAACAATGTTTTCCACCATATTTGCTTTATTAACGCCATAAGGAACTTCATCAACGATGATACGTTTTAAACCATGTTCTCCACGTTCTTCAATATGGCATTTGCTTCTAATACCAATACTACCAGTACCAGTTTCATAAGCATCTTTAATTCCACCTCTTCCCAAAATTAAAGCACCTGTTGGGAAGTCTGGTCCTTTGATGTATTGCATTAATTCAACATTTGTAATGTTTGGATTATGCGCAATTGCAACAACACCATCAATAACTTCACCTAAGTTGTGTGGTGGAATATTTGTTGCCATACCAACTGCAATACCATTAGATCCATTAACTAATAAGTTAGGGAATCTTGAAGGTAAAACGCTTGGTTCTTGTTCGCTTCCATCATAGTTATCAACAAAATCAACTGTGTCACAGTTAATATCTCTAACCATTTCAAGAGCGATTTTAGTCATTCTTGCTTCGGTATAACGCATCGCAGCAGCTTCATCTCCATCGAGTGGATTACCGAAGTTACCATGACCATCAACTAAAGTGTGTCTAACACTTAATGGTTGAGCAAGTCTAACCAAAGCTTGATAAATAGCGGAATCACCATGAGGGTGATATTTACCCATAACATCACCAACGATACGCGCTGATTTTTTATGAGGTTTATCTGGAGTCATTCCAGATTCATGCATGCTATAAATAATTCTTCTATGAACTGGTTTAAGTCCATCTCTACTATCAGGAATAGCACGGCTAATAATAACCGACATTGCATAATCCAAGAAGGATTCTTTAACAAGTTCAACAGTGTTGACATCTTTTAAACCAGGAACAATACCAGATTCTAATTCTTCAACTTTTGCTTCATCAACTTCATTTTCTAATTTTTCATCTTCGAATAACATGTTTAAATCCTCCTTTCATTAAATGTCGAGGTTCTTCACGAATTTAGCATTTTCGTGAATGAATTCTTTTCTTGGTTCAACGTTATCACCCATTAAGTCAGTGAAGACTTGTTCAGCAGCAATCGCATCATCTAAGGTAACACGCAACATTTTTCTATTTTTAGGATCCATGGTGGTTTCCCATAATTGGACATCATCCATTTCACCAAGACCTTTATAACGTTGGAATGGATATCCAGGTTTAAGGTTGAGTTGTTTCTTTAAAACTTCGAGTTGTTCATCGTTATAGCAATAATATTGCTTTCCATGATAATCAACTTTATATAGAGGAGGTTGTGCAATATACACATATCCTTGTTCAATTAACGGACGCATAAAGCGGTAGAAGAACGTTAATAACAAGATTCTAATATGACTACCATCAACATCAGCATCGGTCATGATGACAACTTTATGATATCTGATTTTTGAGACATCAAATTCTGGATCAATTCCTCCACCGATAGCTTGAATCATATTTCCAATTTCAGCGTTAGCAAAAATTCTCTTTGCCTGTGCTTTTTCAACGTTAAGGATTTTACCACGAAGTGGTAAGATTGCTTGAGTTTCACGGTCACGACCATTTTTAGCCGAGCCACCAGCAGAATTACCCTCAACGATATATAATTCACAAACGCTTGGGTCTTTAGATGAACAATCAGCGAGCTTACCTGGAAGAGTGGTAAGTTCAAGCCCACCTTTTCTACGCATATTATCACGAGCTTGTCTCGCTGCTAAACGCGCATTTGCCGCCATAACAATCTTTTCCATAATTGTTTTTGCGGTCTTTGGATTTTCCATTAAGAATCTATTTAATTGGTCTCCAACAATACCGGAAAGAATTTTTCTAACTTCAAAATTTCCGAGTTTGGTTTTTGTCTGTCCTTCAAATTGAGGATTTGGATGTTTAACAGAAACGATTGCGGTAAGACCTTCACAAATATCATCGTAGGTTAGATTATCTTCGTTCTCTTTCAAGAACTTATTATCTCTAGCGTAAGCGTTGATAACACGAGTTAAGGCTAAACGTAAACCTTCTTCATGAGTTCCACCTTCATGAGTGTGGACATTATTACAGAATGAATAAACGTTTTTGGAATAACCATCGTTATATTGCATAGCAACTTCTGCATAAACATGAGAAACAGTGCCACTGGCGAGTTCAATTGGTTCACTTCCTTCGCAATAAATAACTTCTTCAAATAGAGGAACTTTATTGTGATTGATATATTGAACGTACTCTTTAATACCACCTTTATAGCAGAAAGTTTCTGAAATCTTTTGTTCACCACGAGCGTCAGTAACAACAATTGTGATACCTCTATTGAGGTAAGCAACTTGTCTTAATCTGTCTCTAATGGTGATGTAATCATAAGTAGTGGTTTCAACAAAGATTGTTGGATCTGGTTTAAAGGTAACGATTGTTCCTGTGTCTTCACATTTACCAACAAGTTTTAATCTATCGGTTGGATGTCCACCATTTTCAAAGCGCATTTTGTAAATGCCGCCATTTTTGTGAACTTCAACTTCAAGCCATTCAGATAAAGCATTAACAACAGAAGCACCAACGCCATGAAGACCACCGGAAACTTTATATCCTCCGCCTTCACCGAATTTTCCTCCAGCGTGAAGAACTGTATAAACAGTTTCAACACCAGATAATCCTGTCTTTCCAACAATATCAACTGGAATACCTCTACCATTATCAGTAACGGTAATTGTTTCTCCTGGGTTGATTGTAACGTGGACTTCCGTACAATATCCCGCTAAAGCTTCATCGATAGCGTTATCGACAATTTCCCATACGAGGTGATGTAATCCTGGACCAGCGGTAGTACCGATATACATACCAGGTCTTTTTCTAACAGCTTCAAGTCCTTCAAGAACTTGGATGTTAGTGGCTGTGTAACTAGCGTCAGCTTTTTCAAGTTCAACTTCAGTTTCGTTGAGTTCACTGACAGAAACATCTTTAGCAACGAAAGCTTCTTCTACAGGCTTTGCTTCTTCAGTTTTTGTTTCTTCAGTAGCTACAGTTTCTTTCTTTTCTTCTTCCATTTGAAGACCTCCTTTTGTGTAATTTTATTTTCTTATTTCAATTCGGGTTGCCCCTTCTATTTCAAGTTTTGTGTCAGTAATGAATACTTGTTCAAACTTTCTTAGAAATTTAATGAGTCGATCCCTATGAGTAGCATCTAATTCAGACATTACATCATCGAGAACAACGACAGGTTTTTTGTCCTTATCTTCAATCATGAAGTAAGGCGAGAGTTTTAAGGCAAGCGCTATTAATCTGTTTTCGCCTTGAGATCCATGAGTGCCAATATCCTTACCATTTAGGCTCACTGAGATATCTTCTCGATGGATTCCAATACTTGTTACCTTGTGTTTCAAATCGCTTTCTAATGAGCGGTTAAACGCTTCTAAAGCGATACTTTGATAATCACTCGACATATTCACGAACGGTTTATAAGTGATATCAATCTTACTCTTTACGCCCGTGAGCGCGTGCGTTATTTTTATAAGGATATCATGGATATCCTTGACAAACATTGCTCGATAATTGATAATCGGACCAGCGTATTTCACTAGTAATTCAGTTGATGCTTCGAGCAATTTTTCATCAACTTTTGAAGATTTAAGAATTTCGTTTCTTTGTTTCAAAGCTTTCTCATATCTTGAAATATATTCGAGATAAATTGGGAATTGTTTTGAAAGATTGATGTCTAAGAAATTTCTTCTTTCTTTTGGTGAGCCTCGGAATAACATTACATCTTTTGGCTCAAACAAGAGCACATTCACACATTTTGTAAGGTCGCTTAACTTTGATACCTTCTTGCCATTAACCAAGACTGAACGGCCTCTTTTAGTGATTAAAATGCGAATGTTTCTTCTAATCTCTCCCTCAAGAACAATCGCATCAATTTGAGAATATTCGCTTTTGTCATTGATGATTTCTTCATCGCTAACTCCGCGGAAGCTTCTCGCTAGAGATAAGTAATATATCGCTTCGACAATGTTTGTTTTCCCACTTGCGTTTGGACCAACAATAAGATTGATGCCTTCTCCAAATTCAATGTTTCGAAGTGAATGGTTTCGGAAATTCCTCACCGTTAATGACTTGATAATCATATCTGGTTTTATTTAATGAGAAATTCCGCTTTATTCGCTTTAACAATATCTCCTCGATATAATTTTCGACCTCTTCGGTTTTCTTTCTCTCCGTTGACGTAAACAGTGTTTTCGGCTAAAAAGATTTTCGCCATGCCACCAGTAGGAATGAAATCAACAATTTTTAAAAGAACATTAAGAGTAATGTATTCTTCATCATCATGTAATTTCACTTCTCTAATAGCCATTAAAATGCACTCTAAGTGTATTATACACAATATAGTCGAAGAATGGAATAATATATTCCATAAAATATTATAGGTCTTAAATACATTAAAATTGATCATTAAACAAACATAAAGGCCTTTGATTTAATCAAAAAACGAAAAAACAACAAATATGATTAGGAAAAAGAAAAAGCGCTTAAAGCGCTTTAATCTTATTTTGATATTTTGATTAATAAGTTCTAACTGGTGTAACGATTTGGATGATTGATTCATCACTTGGGTTTTTGATGACAAATGGTTTCATTTCACCAACAAACAAGAATGTCACATCTTCGCTTCCGAGAGCCTTAATCGCAGAGGAAACAAACTCACTGTTGAAAGAGATTTGTAGGTTACTTCCTTCAAATTTAAATGTTTCGATTTTTTCAGTAGCAGAACCAACTTGTGTTGATTTAGCACTAATTTCCACTGTGTCTTCATCTAAATAAAGGTCAACAACATTTTCTCTATCGATTGACAAAATGTTAACACGATCAATAGCTTTTAAAATATCTGAAGCATTGACTTCTAAAGAATAGTTTGTAATGCGAGGAACAATGTTTTTAGTATTAGGATAATCACCAGCGATTAAACGAGTCGCTACAACGGTGTTTTCAAATTCAAATAAGGCTTTCTTATCACTTAAGGCAATCTTTAAAGATTCTGTATTTTCTAATAAGTGATCAATTTCCACCATCATCTTAGCTGGAACATTAGCAGAGAACTGCAAATCAGAAGAAATAGTAATTTGTTTTCTTGCAAGTCTAGCGCTATCAGTGGTGGTAGCAGTTAAAATTCCATCCATTGCTTCTAAATTAATAGCAGTAAGGATTGGTCTTTGTTCTTTTAAAGAAGCTGCAAAGGCAGTTTGAGAAACTAAAGAAGAGAATTCTGTTCTTGTTAATGAGATCTGAATACCTGTTGGTTCTAAATCAATATCTGGATATTCATCAGCTTTAATGCAATTTAAATTATATTTAATTTTTCCTGCTGAAATAACAGCGATAGTGGAATCGATAACTTCGAAATTAATTTCTTCATTGTCAATCTTTCTTGCTATATCAGTAATGATTTTAGCGTTTACTAAAGTACATCCTTCTTGGACATTTCTAATAATTTCACGATCATCAATTGAATATGGAATTGAAGTCTTGATTGTTAATTCATAATTACTTCCAGTAATAGATAAACCTTTATCATCAAGGTCTAATTTCAAATTAGCTAATACTGGAACAGCACTATTTTTTGAATTAACTGCTCTACCTGCTATAAGCAAAGCTTTTAAAAATTCATCTCTTTTAATTATAAATCTCATTTAGAATTACCTTCTTTTTTTACTATTAATATTTTAATAACAATAATCTCAGTGGGAATGTGGATAACTTATAAATTCACCTTATAGATTATTGTAGCATAGCGAACTATTTATTTTTAATAAATTATTCTTTTATTTTCTTTTCTAAATCTTCAACAGCAGATTGAAGTTGTGCATCAGTTTTCAACTCTTTATCCACTTTGGTGATTGCTGACATGACGGTAGTGTGGTCTTTACCACCAAACATCTCACCAATTTTCTTAAGCGGAATATCAATATATTTTCTAATCAAATACATGGATAAGTGTCTTGCTAACACAAGTTGAGCGTTTCTTTCTTTTCCGGTGATTTGAGAAGGGGTTAAGTTATAATAATCCGCAACAATGGAAATGATTTTTTGACCATTAATTTGATTGATGATTTTCTTTCCATCTCCTTTGGAGGACACTGCTTTAATAGCGATATCAAGAG
Organism: Bacilli bacterium; assembly: GCA_017635565.1. Lineage (GTDB taxonomy): Bacteria > Bacillota_I > Bacilli_A > RFN20 > CAG-826 > UBA2450. Next base: position 2,586 of record JAGBLE010000016.1, on the reverse strand, counting down.
TGATTCTTTCATTATCTTTTAAATTCATATAATCGAATTTAAGGTTTTTAGCAGCGCCTTCTAAATCTCTTACATCTCCTGAGAATTTTTCAGCGATGAGATAGAAGACGTTATCATCAAATCTTTTGATGTCCATTCCATAACTTGTGATTTTTTCTTTAACAATTTCAACACAAGTATCGATATCTGGTTCGTTAATTTTTACTGTTAATCCTTGAGAAAATCTTGTGACCAATCTATCTTCAAGCCCTCTTAATTCGCCAGGCTGACGATCAGAAGTTAATATGACTTGTTTTCCTTTGTTAATCATGTCTTGATAAATGTAGAAAAACATCTCCTGAGTTTTAACCTTATTTGCCAAGAATTGAACATCATCAAGTAAGAGAATATCAACACTCTTAAAATAACTTTTAAGAGATTGTTGGTCTTTTTCTGCTCTAATAAATTTAATGTAATCTTCAACAAAATCATTAGCGGTGATATATAAAATTTTTGCGTTTGGCATTCTTTCTTTTAAGACTTCGTTAGCAATTGCATGCATTAAATGAGTCTTTCCTAATCCGGAATGTGAATAAATAAATAGTGGATTAAATAATTTGTCATCGTTTTTTGCGACATAATATGCGGCTCGATGAGCGTCTTTATTAAAATCACCAACGACAAAATTATCAAAAGTTAATTCCGGTCTTATTTTTGCATCTGCAAAGAAGTTGCTTTGCTCCTTATTTACATCTTCTTTTTTGATACCAGATTCTCTGATTTTATTAATATCTTCTTCGGTAACAACTTCGATTTCGAATTCTTCATCTTCGAGTTCTAACAAGGAATCAATAACCAAATCATGATATTTATCCATGATGACAGTTTTGGCCACTAAAGTAGGAGCAACAACAATTAAAGTATTACCTCTTTTTTCATAAATATATGAATTGGCGAAAAAATAATCAAAGCTTGGATCATGATTCATTTTTTGATCAACTTTTTTAAGAGTTTTTTCCCAAAGCTTTGTTATTTCTGAAAGAGTAGTAACCATATTGATATTGTTCCTTTTTTGAGTGAGTAAATTATAGATTATTTATCTCTTATTTTTAATAAAAAATTAAGACCAAAAAAGTTTTCCACCGCATCTTTATGGGAAAAAAATCCTTTAAGGAAAGAAAATAGTTTTCCACAATTTTTCTAATGTGGATAATTTGTGGATTTCGTGTTGAAAATGTGGAAAAAATATAAAAATATTAGATGTAGTTTAATAGAATTTATATGAATACGCTTTGCGTATTCTTATTACACTACAAATTACACTCTGCTAATCAATAATTTTTGTGGAAAATATGTGGATGTGGATATTTTGGAATAAATGAAAAAAATAATAGCTTTTTGTTTCTAGTTAATTAAAACCAATTCTACCCACTGACCAACTTTTTCTTATTCATACATATACGTACGCGTTTTCCTTTTATTAATTAAAAGAGCACAAAAAATGAAAGGTGACGAACAAGCGCCTAGATAGACTTTTACATATAACCAAATTATCAATCTAATTCTTTAAGAATATTAATTATTCTAGCCGCGATGATTTTTTGACCATCTGGATCTGGATGAACTCCATCCCCGAGAAGTGGCCTTTCTTTTGTGGTGTGTGATAAGAAATAATCTTGTAAAGAAACATAATAATCAACAAGAGGATGAACGTTTTCTTTTACTAATTTCATATTGTATAAATAATAGTCATATCCTCTTTCATATACTTGTGAGGTTCCTCTAATGAGGAATGGTTCAATATAAATGATTTTGATATTTGGATTTATTTCTTTACTTATTTTCAATATCTCAAGAGTTTTTTTGATGAATTCTTCGTGTGTTGTCATTGCTTCGGTAATGTTATCAACATGTCTCCAAACATCATTAATTCCGATTAATAACACCAAAACGTCTGGTTTAACTTTCGATATTTCATCTTTGTGTCTTTGTAAAAGCTGCCTTGATGTATCTCCGCTTATTCCATAATTTAAAAATTCAAATTCATCTTTAAGAGCGTCTTTGACAAAAGCGGTATATCCACTCATCAAATGGTTATCACTTCTATCCCTTCCAGCATCGGTGATGGAATCACCTTGAAACATTACTATTTTCTTTTTCATATCAAATTATCAAAACCTTTTTCTATTATTTTATCACTCTATAACAATAACATATCATTTTAAATATCTAGACGTTGCTTTCACGATATTGTCATCACTTGGAGTAATTGTCTCTTTAGAGCAGTTGTCATTTTCACATTTCTAAAATAGGCAAATTATAAAATCTATGGTTTGCTTTTTTCTTAAAAAATGATACACAAATAACAACAAACATGTCTTATTCTTTTCACTATATGCGTGTAAAATGATATACGTGCAAAACAATAACTCTAATAACAAAAAATAATAAAGATACAAGGGGTTTTACTATGAAAAAAATCTTACATCTTATTTGTAATTCACACATCGATCCAGTATGGCAATGGGATTGGGATGAAGGCGCTTCCACCGCTTTAGCGACTTTCTACGCCGCATGTAATCTATTAGATAAATATGACTTTATCTT
>JAGBLE010000015.1 GCA_017635565.1 Bacilli bacterium | reverse complement strand
ATAACCCAGGATTAAAAATATCGGTTAAGACTGGATATAACTATGTTAATTCTGGAAATTTTAAAGTTAAGCATAATGATCTACCTAACTATATGAATCACATCTTAAAGAAAAGAAAGATTATTTCTAAAGACTATGATTCTATGAGCAGTATATCCTTCAAAAAGAAATAGTCTATAGATTTCTCTTACTAAAGGAGCTTGAGTTTCATCTATTTCTATTTTTCCATCTTCTCCTTTTTTATACCCAAGAAAGCTACTATAGGCGATTGTGACTTTTCCATTTTGATAAGCTACTTTCTTTCCCCACTTCACGTTTTCTGAAATGCTTCTTGATTCCTCTTGTGCAATAGAAGCCATAATGGTCATTATCAATTCACTTTTTGAATCAAATGTCCAAATGTTTTCTTTTTCAAAGAACACTTCTACATGGTGAGCTTTTAACTCTCTAACCTTTTGAATAGTGTCTAGAGTGTTTCTAGCAAATCTTGATATCGATTTGGTGATGATTAGGTCAATCTTGCCACTTAAAGCATCAGCAATCATTTTGTTAAAAGATTCTCTTCGTTTAAGACAAGTTCCACTAATGCCTTCATCGGCATAAGTATCAACATACTCCCAATCAGTTCTTTCTTTTATGTATTTAGTGTAATGTTCAACTTGGGCTTCGTAGGATGTGTATTGCTCATCACTATCAGTAGAAACACGTGCATATGCCGCAACTCTTCTTTTTATGCTGTATTAGCTTTATTGCTTAGAAAGTTCGGCTGTCCCAAACATCAAAACATCTTTTTTTGCGTTGTATGTAAAGGAGATTTTGTCACCAACTTTATATGGCGAAGAATAACCACCATAGCTTTCAAATCTAGTCACAATAAATGAAAGCACTTTTGTTTCATCATTATAATCAAAGTCATTAAAAAAATAATTGCAAAGAATTTCATTATTAGTAAAGTATTTATAACTTAAATAAAGCTGATAATTATTATTCTCATTAACCCAGTACGTTCCATTAAAATAGCTCTTATTAGTTCCCAATGCTGGAATGATTATGGATTCTGCATCTATTTCATTTTTGCCTTCTTCATCAGAAAAATATTTACCGCAGACATCGCAGCTCCAATATTCGATGTTACCATCTTCAAGGCGAGTTGCGTTTTTTGCTTCGTGATGAGTTAAGGTGTGATGAGCTGGAGTGCGAACGTCTTCTTGCTTAATAGGATGTGTGCAAGCTTCGTCTGAGAAATATTGGAAGCATTCTGTGCATACCCAATATTCGATGTTACCAGGTACATAACAAGTTGCTGCCTTTGCATCGTTATGAATTAAAGTATGAGCGTGAGCTGGAATGATCCAACCATCTTTTTTGAGTTCGTCTTTTCCTTCCTCATCGGAGAAGAATTTGCCACATCTTTCGCAGCTCCAATAAGCACAATTACCGGCCTCGGTGCATGTTTCGGCATGAGAATCATGAGCGGTTAAATTATGGCCGGTAGCAGGCAAAGTCACTTCATGCGATTGGACTTCAAAAGCTTCGTTTTCAAAAGCAGCATCATAAACTGCACTACCATCTTCATCACATGTTGCAGGCATAAGCTCTGTATAAGCAGAGTCGGCTGTTTCACTTTCGATGTGATTTGAATCGTTTTTACACACTCTAGTTGCAGTACATGAAGAATAATCATCGCTCCATGTATAAGCTGGAGTACCCCATTCGTGGCCGATAGCGCTTAATACGATATCTTTAGTTTGATCAATAAATGCTTCATTAGTGGTGAAATCAGCAGTGTATCTGCCTTTTCCATCTTTTTCACATTTTGCAGGATCAACTACTTCATAAGTTGTGTCTACAGTTTCAGTTTCTTTATGACTTTCATCACCTTTACAAACTCTTTCAGCAGTACAGGTCTTATTGTCTTGAGACCATGAATAAACAACTTCACCCCATTCATGAGTGTGTTTATTACAACCCGCTAAAAGAGACATAGCCATAAGAGCAGACGTCATTAAGACTAATTTCTTTTTCATATAAATTTCCTTTCCTTTAATGACATGAATATAATTCACTCACAAAAGAAATAATATATTTTTGATATATTTTCAAGCAAAACAAGCCTTAACTATACTTTCGAATATTCAAAGTAAGGTTATTGATTTATAATGAGTAAAAATAAACGTAATCTATAAATATGAGAAGTCCAGATAAAACTAAAAAAGAATTTGAGAAATCATTATTCAAACTATTATCGAAAAAGAACTATCACGACATCACCGTTAACGAGATATGCTCTTTAGCTAATAAGACAAAGATGACTTTTTATCATTATTATAAGGATAAAGACAATTTGCTAGCTCTAGCTTCCATTAATTTAATTAATGAAGAATATAGCGAAGCATATAGAAAAATCTTAAGAAAAGAAACTGACCCTGAAGAAATCGAATACCAATCGATATTGGTTACCTATGATTGGATAGCAAAGCATTATAAACAAATTCAAAACCTCATCCATGAAGGTGATACTTTTCCGATGGAGATATTTAAAAACGCTTTATCTAATAACTATAGTAAATATATAACTGAGACGATTAAATCTGTTGGTTATGATGTTCCTGGTGATTATTTATCGATATTCTTTTTTGAAGGATTATATGGTTCGTGCCTATATTACGCCGAACAACTAAAAAACAACAGGGATAAGAAAAAAGTTAAAGAGGATATCAAAAAACTTAGCCGTTTTTGGGCCAAACTTATCGTATTAGCTTCTGAGAAAAACCAAGTTTTTATGTTTTAAATGTATTTTTTTGAGGATATAGAAAGAAAGACTAATATTTACCAGTCATCATCTTCATCTCGTTCTCTTTGATATTCGCTGTCATCCCAATTATAGACATATTCGCCTTGGTCCCAGCTGTATCCGTCTTCATCAATCCATTCGTATTCACCGGATTCGTAATTCATGCACCACTTTGGTCCCATAATTATTTCTCCTTTTTAAAGGTGCCTTGAACCATTTCAAACATTTGCTTCTTAAGAAGCTTTCGTTCTTTAGAATCCCTCATACAATTAGATCTAGTGGCACAGAAGCCAGCCATTTCACAGGTTTCGCAAAGTATACCATCGATTGTTTGCATTATTAAATCATCTTCAGATGGCAAATCATATTTGTTTATTTTCTTTATGCCTTCTGGATTCCTTAAACCATAATCAAGTCTTTTTCCATCGCTCTTTTTAATGTAGCGATAAACTTCCGCAGAGAAAGAAACGCAATCGCCCTTATTCAATTTTCCGAACCCTTCGGAGCTCATCCAAACATGATCTTCCTTACCCATTTCAATGGTTGTGTCAGGAAGCATGTATTCATCATAAATTCGTTTAAAACATATTTTGCTTTTGGCAAATGTTTCTACTTCACCTTTAAATCCCATTGGGGTGTAAACCCAACACATAAAAAACGAGCTACGGAAATCTAGCTTGGTTTGAATTTGGATGTCTATAAAGTCTTCGTAGGAAAGTTTTTCACCACCGATGATGCCTTTTGCTAACTCCCTATCAAAGAAAATAATACCTACTTCAGGTATTTGAAATGATGCCTTTGTTCCATAATGGGCATCGATTAATTCATAAAATTCTTTGTTGCTCTTATATTTTTCAAGCAACTCTTGTTTTGTTTTCATGTAATTCCTCCATTAATAAGTGTCACATCCTGTGTGACCCGACATGTTAACAAAGGATTAACAAACTTATTTTACAACAAAAAAATCCCTGCTACTAGGATTTCTCTTTTCGCAGGAATCTATCTGAAGCGTGGACGCGGTATAAAAAATAGGTCATCCAAGAAAACGTCTCTCCAACATGTAAAGTCCACGCTATAGACCTAATTAATCTAAAGAATTCTGATATTCAATCTCTTTAACACGTAATTCATTAATATCCATTTTTAGGACATCTGCTATTTTTACCATCGTTCTGAATGATACGAGTTTTCCAATCCTACCATTTTCAATTCTAGAATAGTGTTGATGACATATTCCTAACTCTGCCGCCACTCGATATTGAGAGTAGCCCAACTGAATTCTCCTTTCACTTAAATAGACTCGTAATTTCTGATATTTCATTACATATATCTATTCAATAATTATCAAAGATAATCAACAAAAAAATCCCTGCTACTTACCATTTCGGCTTTCACAGGGATTAATTTAATTCTTTAGTTTGTAAATACTTGCTTCAATTTGGTTACTGATCCAAGCTTGTAAGTCACCATAATTCTCACTTATGAAGGCTTTTAGCTCTTCCGTAAGTTCAGAAGTAATAATTTGTTTTGCTTTGTTTAAAGCTATCAATTGTTCATCTTTTCCAAAGGAACCACTATTTTTAAGCGATTCAACATAAGTTTGAAAAGTGGTTCTAACAGCATTAGTCACTATCTCGGTTGCTTTAGTAAATAACGCTTTTGCCTTTTCATCTTTAATCTTAGTAGAAAGCCACTGAGAAAGTTTGATTCCTAAGAAGCTAATGAGCGGCAAGATGATACAAGTCGTTACTGCCGCCAAAATGTTTAATAAAATTTGGTTCATATTTGCTCCTCCTATTTATGAGCTTGTTTATTAATATGGTCTTCTATTTCGCTAAACGTCATGCCCGATTCATCGCCCGAGAAAGAAATCGCGAAGCCGGTGATGTTGGAGAACTCATAGGCGCCAGCATTCACCAACGTGCTTGTGAAGTCGGCTAGGTGCAGTTCGGTGAAAATCTTATTGTGGAAAGAGAAGCATTCAATCCCTGCGTTGAAACCCACCACTCCGACCTTGGCGCCTCTAGGGGTTGTCTTGGAGAAGACCCAATGGTCGTCGACCGCCTCGACGGTCGTATTGTTTTCGTCGAAGGTGACGCTGTATTCAACTGGATCTGCTTTTACCGCAAATGCATCTAAATGATTGGCTCTGCCAACAGCTAAAGCAGTAATACCAACTGTACAAACTAATGCTCCTATTGAAGCTAATAATAATGCTTTTTTCTTCATATTTTCTTTAAATCCTTTAAATAAAAATCAATTAATTTCTTTTATTTTATAGGAGGAGGAGGAGGAGCAAGCACTTTGAGCT
>JAGBLE010000014.1 GCA_017635565.1 Bacilli bacterium | reverse complement strand
GTGGGTAACCCTGCTGTTATTAAGAAATATAGATTTAATAAAGAAACAATCGATCTTCTTTTAGAACTCAAGTGGTGGGACAAAGATATCGAAGAAATAAAAAAACTAATCCCATTGCTTACTGGAGATTTAGAGCAAAGCAAAAAAGAATTAAAAGCTTTGCTTAAAAAGTAATGTTCCAATGATATGTGGTTTTGTTCCACTGTATCATTTCTGTCCATTTAGGCCATCTAAGTACACAATCCTTGATACAATTCGTATTGAGGATTTTTTCTTTGATTACATCGAACTATTTTGAAATATTGGTCTTGTATTAGAACCTGGAATCTTCTCATTTTGAAGATAAAAATAGTGGTGAATCTGATAAAGAGTTATCGTATCTACACGTTATTCGTCATATCTACACAATATTCATCGTATCTACACGATATTAATAATATGATAAAAGTGCTAGAATAAATAAACTGAATTATGAGCAAAGAACAAAGAATCAAGATTTCACACGATAGAACCAAAATATGCAAATATTGTATTGGCGATTTAGTTTTAGTAACTTTTCGCAAATATGGTAAGCATACGTTTATAGGAGAAGTGGAAGAAGTGGCTGAAAATATGCATGATTTAGAAGGTGTGTGGATTTCAGTTCTACCTATTCAAGAATTCCATAGCGACGAAACTGCAAAAAGAATGATTCGCGATAAGATTAGATGTATGGTTCCGTTGAAGGACATTAGTGATTTACCATGTTAGGAAAAATAATATATTTTTAGTCATTTAATTATGTTAAAATATGTTTAAACTTGTTAAAACTTGTTTAAAGATGATAAAAGTGAGATAAAATATGCCATTTAGCAAAAAGCTCATTATTGTTAGAGCAAAATTGAATTTAAGTCAAACTGACTTAGGAAAACTTTTACACGTTTCTTGTGTGACAATCAGTAGATGGGAGACAAACAAGTCTAAGCCGACAAAAAAGGCCATCTATGCCTTTGAGGAACTTTGTAAGAAATACAAGATTGTTTTTGAAAAGGAGTAGAAACCATGTCGGTACTAAACATCTCATCATTATCAAAAGAATACGAGAAATATTATGACATTTTGATTAAAGAAAATTCCTTAATCGAAACAACAGCGGTTTTAAATGATCTTTTCATTTTAGCTATTAAAAGAAATAAAGATAAAAATAGAAGGAAATTTAATATAAATTTATGCTCAAAAGCAGATTTGCATTTTTCTTCTGAAGAACTTTTCAAAAAGAACTTATCTCTTATTGAAACAATATATAACGAAATAGCTAGACTTGTATCCGACAATAAATCGCTTGATGTTTTTGAAAAAATGCTCGGCCAAGTTCTAGAAAAACATATCAATAGAAAAGAAACAGGGTCGTATTATACACCAATCGATACAACCAATTTTATCTGTTGGAATGCGATAATGATATCAGTTCTGAATAAGCTACCTAAAGCAGTTGTGAATCGAGTATATGCTGCTTTGAATATTTCTAACAACGTCGAATTTATAGATAAAAGACTTACTTTTGTTGAGAAAATAAGTATTTTAAAGAGAAGCTTGCCTGATAGAGATATCGCTAGAATGTCAACGATTCTTCCTACTATTAAGATTCTTGATCCAACATGCGGGTCTGGTGCTTTTATAATTTCAGCATATGAATGCATAAAATACCTTAATGAACAGCTATTCAATAACGTTATAAATGTTGAGTCTTATTATGAAAACGTCTATGGGGTTGATATCCTTGACGAAGCAGTCATGCTTTCAAAAACTAGATTAATTATCAAGACCATTGTTGATGGAAATTATTCTGACCATTTATTAGAAACAATCAAAAAGAATTTTGTCGCTGCTGACGCATTGTGTGGTAGTGATAGATTTATCCGTGGCAATGGTGGATTTGATTGGAGAACTTTTGGTGAGTTTGATTGCATAGTAGGAAATCCTCCATATGTTGAAGTGAAAGATAAGACACCTTTCTTGCATTATTTAACTAATAAATGTGGAAACCTTTATGCATATACGATTGAAAGAGCATGTAATCTTTCCAACAATGGTTCAGTTATTTCTTTTGTTGTTCCGCTCCCATTTATAGCCACTCCTCGTATGAGAGACATAAGAGAACTTTTAGAAGATAGTTCATCGATTGTATATTATTGTACCTTTGCTGATAGGCCAGGCTGTTTATTTACTGGGGTTCATCAAAGATTAACAATATTTTTCTCTAGTATTGGCGAGGACAATTGCAGAAGATTCACATCTAATTATCAATTCTGGTATAAGGACGAAAGAGTAGATGTGTTTAAATCTCTTGATTTTATAGAAAATAACAACGATCTTTTGCCTAAAATTGGGACAACAATTGAAAATAGTATTTTTGTAAAAAATAGAGTTTGCAGTATGTCGTTCTTCGATTTGAAAGATGACGACGGAAAATATCCTTTATATGTCAGCTCTAGAATTGGGTTCTGGACAAAAGCGTTTATGTTTGAACCATCAACCAAAGAAATATCTAAATTCATGTTTGAAACTGATGAAGATAGGAGAATTGCGTATTGCTTTGTTAACAGCTCCCTTTTCTACTACATGTGGGTAATCATAAGTGATTGCTGGCATGTTACCAATTCAGATTTAAAAAATATTAAATTCAACTTCTCGAAGTTAACTAGGAAACAAATAGAAAAGCTTATAGCCTTATCAGCTGAGCTAGAAAAAGACTTAGAAAACAATAAAGTTAGAATTAATTCTAAGCAAACAGAATTTGAATATAAGCACAAATATTCAAAGAAAATAATTGATAAAATTGATGACATTTTATGCCCTAATTGTGGCTTAGATGATGAAGAAACAAGATTCATTAAGAACTATACATTAAAGTATAGACTTAATAAAATAGAAGAAAGTGAGGATTAATATGAACGTAATTGATTTGTTCGCTGGAGTTGGTGGTTTGTCTACAGGTTTTAGAAAAGCCGGTTTTAACATCGTTCTTGCTAATGAGATAGACGAATCAATAGCAGAGAGTTATCAGAAAAATCACACAGAGACAATTATGATTAATGATGATATCAAAAACATCCTCCCTGAACTCGATAAAATAAATAAAAAAATTGATGTAATTATTGGCGGACCACCATGTCAAGGATTCTCGATGGCCGGTGCAAGAATTAGAGAAAATAAGCAAGACCAATTCTTGGATGATCCAAGGAACTACTTATTTAGGAATTACTTCCAAGTGGTTCAAAAAATAGAGCCTAGGTTTTTCATAATGGAAAACGTTCCTGGAATGCTTTCTATGAAAGATGGCAGAATAATTGAAGAAATAGAGAAACTCTTCTCTGATGAAAAGAACTTTAAACACGGAAGATATTATATATTTAAACGTGTTTTGAACGCTGCGGATTATGGCGTTCCTCAAGAGAGACACCGTTTGATTATTATTGGTTCAAAATTTAATGTTGATTTCGATGCAATTTTAGAAAGAGTTAAGCAACGAATGGTTAAAAATGGTGAAATTGTTTCTCACACAATTTATGATGCTATTTCAGATTTAAATTATCTCGAAAGTGGCGAGGGGACGTTTTGCCAAGATTATAGATTAGAACCTTTAACTGAATACCAACGCCAAAGAAGGACTAATTCGACGATGCTTTATAATCACGTTGCCACAAAGCATAATGCAACAGCGATTGATAGAATATCAAGATTGGAACAAGGCGGTAGACGCTTGGACTTGGCTGAAGGTGAAAATATTAAATCTGTGCATAGTGGGGCATATGGAAGAATGCGTTGGAACGAACTCGCTAAAACAATAATTACTCGTTTTGACACACCTTCTTCCGGTGTTTATATTCACCCTGAAAGAAATAGAACTCTTACACTTAGAGAAGCTGCTCGAATCCAGTCCTTTGATGATGATTATATTTTCTATGGCAACAAGAGTTCCGTTATTAAACAAATCGGAAATGCGGTTCCTCCGCTTTTAGCATATTATTTGGCAAATGTTATTAAAGAAATCGAAAAGGAGACAAAATAGCATGAGACAAGAAGTTAAAGATTATTTGGATTTAGTTTTAAACCAAGGCTTAGAAAACGGATATTGGTTTATGACAAAACAGAAAATGGACTATTATCTTATTTTCACTCAAGCAAAAGTAGTGGAAACATACAATTCTCAAAGACATCCTAATGAGAATTTTGGTTCATATTACTCAAGGTTCTTTAGAGAAAATGAAGAATTGAATGCTAAATACCCAACTCAAGGTGCTAGTGATAACACATATCGTAATGCTATTTCAGCAGAATCATTAGGTTTCTTTTATAGGGAAAAAGCTGGATACGAAACAGGTATTGTCACTGACGCCTATCGTGCTATAGCAAGATATGTTCATAACTTGGCTGATGCTACTAAATATGCTTACTTATTTGAAAGACAAGTTGAAAAGCTCTGTTTAAATGTCAATCCGACTTTAGGTAATTATACAAATTTGAGCAGTGTAAGAAACTTCCCAACCATGTTCTTATATAAAATTTTATATGAATTAAAAAAGAGAACAGATGACAGTACGCTTTACTATGATGAATTCGTTGTTTTCTTAGTAAGAGCAAAATCTTATAGTGATTGGGAAGATGTTTTAAACTTAATCCTTTGGAAAAGAAATGAAGGTTTAGATGAAACATACAAGGAAAAATATGATTTAATTTTCAATGACGTTACTTCAGATAATATACGTTTTGATGCATTATTAGGAAAATTAAAGAATATTGAATATACTGACAAGAAACAGGG
>JAGBLE010000013.1 GCA_017635565.1 Bacilli bacterium | reverse complement strand
CTTTAATTAGAGATAATACTGAAACGCCAGTGGCAAATCCTTCTTTACCTTTAATTAAGAAATACGATTCTGAAAATTATTCTGTTGACATCAATAGTTTAGTTAATGATATTAAAGATGGAGATCAAATTGTCATTAATGGTGCGTTTTCAGGATTTGATATGGATCACGAAACCAAATTTGGATTTAATATTTCCAAAAGTGTTTTCCTCTTTAATTCAAGTAGCAATAGCTGGGTATTAAATCTTTCATTAGATGATTTAAAAATAAACGCTGAAACTGAATTAAATCATTATGTTAATAAAGACAATTATGATGAGGAAGAATATACTCAAATTCAAACTATTATTGCTAATGCTATAAATGAAATTAAAGCAGCAACAACAAAAGAAGAAGTCAATTCTTTACTCATTGCTACGAAAAACGATGTTGACAATGTGAAGACTACATTAGACAAGATTAAAGATGTTGCAATTAATGAAGTTAATCAATATAAAGAAGATGAATTAGATTCTTATCGTCAAGATGAACAAAACGATATCGCTTCACTTAAAACTTCTGCGATTGAATTGATTAATCAAGCGACTAATCAAGAAGAAATAAATAGTGTTGTCATTGATTTAAAAGTCAAAATCGATTCTTTAAAAACAAAGGCTCAATATGAAAAAGAAGAATTAGATGACGCTAAAGAAAACGCCGAAGATGAAATAAGAAATCACTACGCAGCCGTTATGGAAAATGACCAATATAGTGGTGAAGAATTAAGTGCCTTTAACGAAGCGACCGTTAAAGCGATGGACGATGTTGAAAAAGCAACATCTATAGAAGAAGTTAACCGTATCTTAAACGCTTATTTAGAAACCTATAAAATCCAAAAGCATGAGGCACCTACAAATAATGGGTGTGGTGGTACAATATTATCATCTTCAATTTTATTGTCATCACTTGCCATATTAATGGCATCAATCTTAATCATTAAAAAATATAAATATACAAAGGAGAAATAATTGAATATGAAATCAAAATTTTTATTAACCTTATCTTCAATTGCTTTGATTAGCACTGCTCTTAGTGGTTGTGGTGGAAAAAAAGCTGGAGCGGATGATGACCCAAATAAAGCCAACTTGCATATTGGTACATTGGATAAAGGTATCGGAACTACCTGGTTAACTAACGCTGCCGCAGCTTTTGAAGAATTATATAAAGATTCTGAAGAATTCCAACCAGGAAGAAAAGGTGTCAAAGTTCACGTTACTGGCTCAACCCAATATGATGGTGATTACATCATGCGCTCAACATTAAACAAAGACATCTATTTCACTGAAGGCATTCCATATAACGAAGTCATCAATAGAGGAAAACTTTTACCATTAACTGAAATGATGAACGAAAAATTGACCGCTTATGGTGAAACTCGTTCAATTAAAGACAAAATTGATGAATCATTCCTCGATTATTTAACAGTCAATAACGAGTTATATGCCGTTCCATTCTATGATTCATTTTATGGATTAGTCTATGACGTTAATTTATGGAATGAAAGAAGTTTATATATATCTAGTGATGGTGGATTTACCAACAAAGAAGGAAATTTAAGCGTTGGAAGCGATAACATTCCAGGAACTTTAGATGATGGTTTACCTGCTACTTTTGAAGAATTCGCTAATTTAATGTATGAAATGAGAAATAGTAATATTACTCCTTTTATCACTTCAACAGCAGGTATTGAATATACTGCTAACTATTTATATAACTTTGTGGGTCACGTTGAAGGACATGACCAAATGATGCTTAATTTTACTTTTGATGGAACCGCTACTAATTTAATCAATGTTGATTCTAATGGAACCGTTACTAAATTAGATCCAGTCACCATTACTGATGATAATGCTTATATGTTAACCAAACAAGAAGGCAGATATAAAACACTCAAATTCGTCGAAGATATTTTATTGTCACACGCCGAAAATAGAGTTAACGATCCTTCCCATACCGTTGCTCAACAAACATTCGTCAATAGTAAACAAGTTTCTGAAAAACCAATCGCGATGATTTGTGAGGGTTCTTGGTGGGAAAACGAAGCTAGAAACGCTATTGCTAACTATGAAAAGACATATGGTGAAAAAACCAATTATGCGATTATGCCTATTCCTTTCGAAAACTCAGAAGTCGCTGCTGCAATGAATTATAAACACACCTATTTGTCTTTATCTCAATCTTTTGGAATTGTTTCTAAAAACAGTCAGCAAAAGAAATTAGCGTTTGAATTTATGAAATTCTTACACACCGATAAGATGCTTTCTAAATTTACCGCTGACACATCGATTACTCGACCATTAAATTACGATATTGCAGAAGAAGATCAAGCCCACTTATCAACTTATGCTCGTTCATTAATTGATTTAAAGAAAAATTCAGATATTGTTTATCCATATAGTTCAAATACTTTGGTTAACAATAATCTTGATGTTTTTAATGCATATCACTTCATTTGGAATACAAGAATTGGTGGTCCTAATGGAAATGTTTTCAGACACCCATTTATGTATTTTGGAAGCGCTAATATTTCAAATCCGACCGCAAAAGCCTACTTTGATGGTCAATACGAATATATCAGTAGTAAATGGAAGGGATTAGTTAAATAATTTCTAAGTTTTTATGAGAAGAAGTGTAGCAAGAAAGATTAATCGTAAGAATCGAACGCCGCTTCGTAAAGGAGACGTTATCTTTTATGTTGCCTTAATCGCTTTGCCATTAGTTCAAATTGCTATCTTCTATTTTGGAGTTAACTTCCAATCAATTTTGATGGCGTTTCAGAAATCAGTTGATGGTGTATTCATTTTTGATATTGGTCCTAACTGGAACAAATTTGTCGCCGATATCAACACCAAAGAATTTTGGGTGATGATTAAAAATTCTATTCTCGTTTATATTTTCACCTCTTTATCGGGAACAGTCCTCGCCACAATATTCTCCTATTACATTTATAAAAGAAGAACGTTATCTAACTTATTTAAATTTGTCCTATTTATTCCTTCAATATTACCAGGCATCTTATTAGTTGTTATGTTCCAAATGTTTGTTTCTAGTGGAGTTCCTGCTTACGCTGACTTACTTTTTGGAATTAAAATGCCAGATTATTTCTCGACTGACTTTGCGACAAGTGATATTAGGTTTATTTTAGTAACAATATTCTCAATTTGGATTTCTTTTGGTGGACAAGTTTTGATATATACCGCTGCGATGGATCAAATTCCAAATGAAATTATTGAAGCCGGAAAGCTAGATGGAACAACCTCTTTTACTGAATTTATCCATATTATTTTGCCTTCCATTTTAGCGACTGTAGGAACTTTCTTAATCGTTGGAATCGCTTCAATATTTACAAATCAAAATAACCTCTTCTCGTTCTTTAGACCAAAAGATATGCAAAATACTGAATATACTTTTGGCTATTATATGTTCTCTATTGTTTATTCTGGTGGAGCAGGATCTTCTGGGTATTGTTACGCAGCATTTTTAGGCTTATTAACAACTTCCATTGTTGCTCCTCTCACTTTATTGGCAAGAAAGCTTCTTTCTAAGGTGACCTCATAATGAAAAAAGTTAAATTATATACTGAGCCAAGTCATCTTAAAGAAAAACCTTCTTTTGCTACTGTCGCTATCTTTATTTTGCTAGCGATATATACAATCGGTTTATTTACTCCAATTGTTTGGGCAATTGTTGTCTCTTTCATGGACAAAAACGATTATTCAAACTTCTTTGGTGTCTCAAGAGCGTTCAATCTCGGAATCAAATATACTTTTGATAACTACGCATTTTCTTGGGAAAATTTGAAGATTTTAACAACAACAACTGAGATGGAATATGGTATTCCTGATTTATTAATGCATTCTCTCATTTACGCTTTAGGAAGTGCTTTTGCCTTTACATTATGCCCAGTTATTGTCGCGTATTTAACCGCTAGATTTAAATATGCGTTTTCTAAAGTTGTCTATACATTTGTTTTAATCACAATGACTTTACCAATTGTTGGTAGTATGGCTAGTGAAATTACTATGCTCCACAATTTAAAAATATATGACTCTATCCCTGCTGTATTCATTTTAAGATTTAATTTCTTAAGTATTTATTTCTTGATTTTACACGCTCAATTCTCTTCTATTCCTCAAGAATATACAGAAGCGGCAAAAGTTGATGGAGCATCTAATTTAAGAGTAATGGGTCAAATCATTATTCCTCAATCATTAAACACAATCGTTACTGTTTTTGTTCTTTCATTTATTTCTTATTGGAATGATTATCAAGTTCCATTGCTTTATTTCCCAAGTTATCCAACGGCAGCATTTGGAATTTATGATTTCGTCCAAAATGCTTCTCCAGAAGGAAATTACATTCCAATTCAATTAGCGGCCACCTTAATTATGGCCTTACCAATCATTATCGTATTTATCATCTTTAATAAAAAATTAAGAGTATCAGTATCTATGGGAGGAATTAAAGGATAGTTATGAAAAATAGAAGAATCAAAATTGGATTATTCTTATTGTCTACTTCGTTATTGCTAGGATCTTCCATAGCGTGCAAGTTGGTAGTCACATCGCAAGATGCGCTGTTAACGTATTGCAATATCGCCCTGAAGATTCTTTAAATGTTTATACCGATAAAGAAGATATTAATCTTAATGTTGGTGATGAATATAATTTAAATTTGACTGTTACGACCCACGCTAACGAAGGTGGAAATGCTTTTTTAGGAATTACTAATTTTGATATTAGTTCTTCGTTAGATGATGTTCATTTATACACAGAATGGACAGTAACAAAAGAAGCAACTCTTACCGAACAAGGAACAAGAGAAAGAGATGATTTACTCCACGGAAGTCACATTTCAGAGCAATTCAATTACAAAGCTCAATTCCATATTAATGACTGCGCTAGCTGGCATAATGGCCACTTCCAAATCGTTGTTAGTGGTGCTCCAAAAGCCAACTACACATTAGCAAATAAAAATGACATTTCTCTTATTCGTGGCGGAGAAACAATTAACCCAGTCGGAGATCTTCCAAAAGACTTATTCACATGTAATGGTTCTAATGATCAATTAGAATTGAGTGGTGGTTGGTTTAGATATTTATTCTGCGGCAATTGGAGTGATTCATTTGCCCAAGTCTTCCATGATGGAGATATAATTCACTTTAATGCGACTACATTTATTGGTTATGATCAAGATGACACTACTAAGGTAGTTTGTAGATTTGATGTTGATGCATTTGATTTAATTCTCACACCAGATGAAGGCAATGGAAATTACCATGTATTATTATTTAAAGGAAAAGTTGAGTTACATGACTATGAATTTGGAGGTAATGGTGTTAGTGGTACCCCATGGTATAAGAATGCCGGCTTGCAATTCTACGCTGAACATTTAGACACAATTCCAGTTTATGATGATGGTCCAATTAACAATGGTAAATTTAGAGGAATGAAATCATCCTGCATTCAAGTTGTTAGAGATGGTACAACTTATAATATTTCTAAAGCCAACGATGGCTGGATTGATGCATTAAGAAAAGAAACATCAGAAGGCGTTGATAGATGGTGGGTAAACTTCGGTAGTTCATCCATTGATCTCAGTGTAATTGGTGGTTCAATTCAATCTGGCGATATCGTCCAAATTAGTGGTATCTTCTATAGCCACGCTACTGGATACGCTGTTGTTGTTTCAACCAAATTATCAGTCAGTTACAATATTACTGGCACTGATGATGGTGGTAATCCAATTTGGACTCTTGCACGTGCTGAATAAAAAATCACGTTTATAGCGGACAAACTTAAAGTTTTATAGAGGGGTGCTATATCAAATAGCGCTCCTTTTAATATGGAGAAATAGTTATACTATTTCGAACTATATTCCTATATATTGCAATATTTATAATATGCACACAAAAAAACTATAAATGTTTTTTTCTTTGACTTAAGATTAATTTATGAAAAAGAATTTAAAATTAGGTATTTTTCCTATTTTATTAATAGCGTTATCAAGCTGTGGTAATGGCGAACATCATCACGAATTTCAATATATTTACGCAAGAAGACCGACTATTAATTTAGTTGGATATTCTTCTGGCTTTTATTATTGCGCTGACTGTCATAATTATTATCTTGATAAAAACGATAAGGAACCTGTTGATATTTCAAAGTATGAATTAGCGCAGAAAAGTGAAAAAGAAGAAATTGAAGATGCTACTAATTCAGATATTGCTTATGTAAGATCTAATGCCAGTTATATTGATCAAATTAAATGGGATGAATATTTTTATGGTGTTGGTGATGCAGATTATAAATATTACGAAATTGATGAAAAGAAAGCGTTAAGAGTGTCTACTGAAAATTTAGATGACTTCAAAAAAGGGTTAAGAGAAAATAACGGAAACGGATATTCGACTTTTAATTTCTCAAAAGAAGTAACAACAAGATTTGTGACTTTTGATTACCAATATTATGACTTGAATAGTGATTTAGATAATCGATCAATGCATGCTTTGTTTAATTATAACGATAAAACTAAGAAACTAGATTTGATTAATGATAATAAGTGGCATAGCATCACAATTGATTTAGAAATAGTGGAGAATTTAAAAGATACAAGTTTTTCTATTTATCATTTTGATGGAGAAATATTCATTTCAAATTTATTCTTCTCTAAGGAAGTTAATGTTGATGTCAGTGAAGCTTATGAAATTAGTAACATTACCGAAAACAGATTTAAAGCCACTTTTGGGTTAGAAAAAAATAATTTACCAATCGGTGAATATAAATTAGATACTTCTAATGAAGAATATAAAAAAGATGCTTACATTTATCGAAAAGAAATTAGAAGTTATATCGGAGATAAGATTTCTTTAATTAAAAAGAACGCGACTGAATACGAAATTGATTATAAAGATATTCAAGAAGGCGACTTATTAATAGTAAAAGGACAATTCATTGGCAATATTGATGGGGTTGAATATCACTTCAAATTAAAAGAAACGATATTTAATTTCTTTAGAGTCTCTAGCGAATATTATCATTACGTTAATCGAGAAACTGACGTGATTTCTTATATGGAAATTAGTGATTCTGAACATTTATATCTCGAAGTTCCTGGCCTTAATATTGAAGAAAATAATTATCTTCCAATTTCATCCGCGAATATTTTGTTAGATGGGTTATACGCTGCTGATATTAATAAGGCCGCTATTAACATTTCTTCTAATAAGATAGAAATATTATTTGATAATCAGGATTTAAATAGTCTCATCAGAATTAATTCCATTATTTCTTTATCTGGTTATTTTGCTAGTGAAAATGACAATAATAAAGGCGTTTATATCTATAAAACAACATTTAAATATGATGGATATGAATGGAAAATTGTTGATAATGACACTCCAATAACGCCTTACGAAGAATTAGAAGGATTAAATATTGGATTCTGGAATGGTAATTGTCATTTCCAAAACGACAAAGCGTTAGAAGATATCGCTAAAACAGGTATTAATGTTATTGTTGGTGTTAATCCTGTTTGGCATAATAATTTCATTCATACTTTAGATAAAGCAAAAGAATTGGGCATTAAATTTATCGTTGATCCACGAGGATGGGATAAAGAAAAAGGAGAATACGCTCCATGGGATGGAACTTGTCCAAGTTACGCTAATCATGAAGCAGTTTTAGGCTTCTTTATGTATGATGAACCTCAAACAACTAAGTTTGACGAATTAAAAACAATGAAAGAACAATATGACAAAGTAATGCCAAAAGATAAGTTATTCTTTATCAATATGTTCCCTGGCGCTTGTAGTTTATCTGGACTATATGGTGATGATTATGACGCTAACGCGGAAGATTATGAAGATTATTACATCAAACCATATATTGAAAAAGTTAATCCTCCTGCCTATGCTTGGGATACTTATCCTCTATTTGATGATGGAGATATTAGAAAAGCGTATTTCTGTGATTTTGATGTATGGAGTTATCAAGGAAAAATTAATAATATTCCTCTTTGGTATTCTTTGCTTAGCTGTCAACATTCCTCTGGAGATGGTGGAAAAGGATATATCATGCCTACCGCAAAAGAACTTAGATGGCAAATATCGGTTGGATTATCTTATGGAGTGAAGAATTATTTCCATTACATATATGCTTCAAGTGCCTCTAATTATAATGTAATCGCTGATCCTGATGGAAATATTGTTAATCAAACTTTATATGACAACGTTAAATCTGTTGATTTTGAGATGAAATATTTATCAAAAATATATTCGGAATATCAATATGAAGGTACATCAATCTTGGATGTTGATAAAAAGAATATGCTATTCCAAAACCTCAAACACAGTGTTGCTTACACCGATTACTTAAGTAACATAAATTCAAATCAAGATTTATTAATTGGTTTATTCAATAACGGAAACGAAGAACAAGCTTTAATGATTACTAATTCAGGAAGTGCTCCTGCTACTAGTGATTATCGTTCTATTACAGATTATAATCATAACTTACCGTTTTATATGGAAGATGCAAGTATCACGTTAACAACAAAAAATGTTCACCAAGGTGCTTATATTTATAATCGTGGAAATAGAGAATATATCGATATGAATAGTTCTAATGTTTTAGAATTAAATATACAAAGTTACGACAGTGCTTTCGTGGTATTTGTCGATTAGGAGGAATATTCATGGCAAATCTCTTATTTAAGGATATCAATAAAATTTATCCAAATGGTGTTCAAGCAGTATTTAATTTCAATTTAGAAGTTAAAGACAAAGAATTCATTGTTTTTGTTGGACCTTCTGGATGTGGTAAATCCACAACATTAAGAATGGTGGCAGGACTTGAAGATATTACAAGTGGTCAATTATTAATTGATGGCTTATTTGTTAATAATGTCGCTCCTAAAGACCGTGATATCGCGATGGTTTTCCAAAGCTACGCTCTTTATCCTCATATGACTGTCTATCAAAATATGGCGTTTGCTTTGAAATTAAGAAAAGTCAAATTCCCAATTTACGAAGAAAATCCAGAAATTGATGAAATCAGAAAAAAGAATTACGAACTTTTAAGACAAATTAAAAAGCTTAATCGCCAAATAAGTAAGAAAAACGAAGCTAAGGATTTGCTACTAGAAAGAGATCAAATCTATCAAGAAATATTCGCTAACGAAGAAAAAATTAAACAACTATATAAACAAAAGATTGGAATTAATGAACTAGATATTAAAGAACACGAAAATGAAATCAAAAAAATATCTAATCAAGTTCAAAAAAACAATAAAGAACTTGCTTTATATAAAGATGAATTAGAAAAAACAAAAGTTGAACTCAGTAATGAAGCTGATGAGAAAAAAGCTGAAAAAGAAAAGAAATATATTGAGAAATTAGAATTGGCGATAAAGATTTTTGAAGATAGCGTTTCTCAAAAAGAAAACCAAATTCAGAACTTAGAAAAAGAATTAGAATATCTCAAAAATAATGAAGTGCCTTTGACTAAATATCGCAAATATAGTGCTTATGAAATTGATTTAGAAGTTTATAAAGCATCTAAGATATTAGATTTAGAGAGGTTCTTATTTAGAAAACCTGCTGCATTAAGTGGTGGCCAACGTCAAAGAGTAGCCCTTGGTAGAGCAATTGTTAGACATCCAAAGGTCTTCCTAATGGATGAACCTTTAAGTAACTTGGATGCAAAATTAAGAGTTCAAACCAGAAGCGAAATCATTAAAATACACGAAAGAGTTGGAGCGACAACAATTTATGTTACTCATGACCAAACTGAAGCGATGACAATGGCGGACCGTATCGTCATTATGAAAGATGGATATGTTCAACAAATCGGAACACCAACAGAAGTATATGACAATCCTGTCAATATGTTTGTCGGTGGATTTATCGGTTCTCCAAGTATGAATTTCCTCGATGGTAAATATGAAAATGGATATTTTGTTATACCTGGTGAAAAAGAAATTAAGATTGATCTAACTAAAGAACAACAAAAGTTATTAGAAAATCATGAAGGAGAAGTTGTTTTAGGTATTAGACCAGAAAATATTTATCTTAAGGGTGAAGCGACAAACGAAGATTTATCTAATGACATCTCTTCTACCTGTGATTATGTTGAATTATTAGGATATGAATTGGTTATCTATACTTATTTAAATGGTCAAAGATTGCTTCTTAAATCTTCAACAAAAACCAAACCAAAAAGTGAAGCAGAGATAACATTTAACATCAATAAAGACATACTTTATTTCTTTGATAAAGAAACCACAGAAAGAATCAAATAATGAGAAAAATTATGCTAAAATCCACCAAGGTTATTGTTATCAAAAATTAATTTTGTTAGCATAAAATAAGTTTAGTGAATAAATCTTATTTAAATCACTAAGCTAAAAGTCTAGGTTATAAAACTTAGATTAGGTGAGAAAGGGATTAGCAATGGTCATATTTAATAGCATTTTGGCGTTACTTGCTGGAGTTGGTGTCTTTATTGTTGGAATGAATATGCTTTCTCATTCTTTGCAAAAAGTTGCTGGCCCAGGAATGAAAAGATTAATTGGCAAGATTACAAAGAATCGTTTTTTAGGCGTTGGTATTGGTGCTCTTGTTACTGGAATCATTCAATCAAGTGCCGCTACAACCGTGATGACGATTGGTTTTGTTAATATTGGAACGATGACTCTCTTCCAAGCGACATCAGTCATTATGGGCGCTAACATTGGTACGACCGTTACTGGCTTATTAGTCTCATTATCAAGCTTTGATGTTGGAATATATGCATCAGTATTAGCCTTTATTGGTGTAATGATGCAATTTTTCAAAAATGACAAAGTCAAAAATATAGGTGGAATTATTTGTGGTCTTGGCTTAATTTTTATTGGCCTTGATTTAATGAGCGCTTCTTTTAACAACAACGAAATTAAAGAAGCAATACAGAATATTTTCTCTGGAATTGATTTTCCTTTACTCTTATTACTTTTAGGCATTGTTTTTACCGCGATAATGCAGTCTTCAAGCGCGATGACTGGTTTAGTTATTGTTATGGTGTCAAGTGGGGCAATGCCTTTTGAAAGTGGATTATTTATTATTCTAGGAGCAAATATTGGAACTTGTATTACAGCTTTAATTGCTACGATTGGCACTAGTGCAAATGCAAAAAGAACCGGCTTAATTCACTTATTGTTTAATGTTATTGGAGTTACTATATTCACAACATTTGTTTGGATTTTTAAAACCCCAATCGTTAATTTTTTAAATAACGCTTTTGGTAATAACTATGCGATTGAAATCGCAATTTTCCATATCGCATTTAATGTTTCAACGACATTAATACTTATTCCTTTCATTAAATATTTAGTGAGAATTGCTGAAATAGTTATCAAAGATAAAAAAGATGAAAGAGAACATGTTATCAAATATATTGATGAAAGATTATTACAAACCCCATCAATTGCAATGGAACAAGTAAAGAAAGAAATATTAAACATGGCGTTACTTGCCCAAGAAAACTTTAAAAAAGGAATTGATGAATTATATTCTCAAAAAGGGGATAACATTAAAGAAATTGGCGTTCATGAAGATGAAATCGATTATATGAATAACGTTATCACTAAATTTTTAATTAAGCTTTCACCTTTGCTTGGTGAAAAAGATGAAAAAATTCTTGGTAGTTATTTCCATGTTGTAAATGATATTGAAAGAATTGGAGACTATGCGAAAAACTTCGCTGATGACTCATTAAAAATGAAAAATGATGAATTGCATTTTTCTTCAGAAGCAAGAAATGAACTTAGAATGATGGTGGACACAATCGAAAAGATGTATTCTTTAGCGATTGAATTATTCGAAAATCCAAATCAAGAAAAACTTGATGAACTTAATCTTTTAGAAGAAAAAACCGATGCTTATAAAGAAGAGTTCTCCGCAAAACACTTTGAAAGATTATCACAAAATAACTGTACGATTGAATTAGGCGCATTTTACACCGTGATTATCTCATCTCTTGAAAGAGTGGGAGACCACATCGTTAATATTGGCTTCTCTTCTCAAAACCCAACTGGAGATCAAATTAGTAAAGCTCTTTAAATAATAAAAGGTGATATGAACTGATGCACATCACCTTTTTAAGTTGAAGCTTACCCAGGTTTCCCCATGTTAAAAGAGGCTCCTCCTTTTTATTTCCTTTGAACAGTTTACTAAAAGTAACAAAATAGCTAATAAAAATGGTAGATTACTTTTCCCAAATAAATAAATGAATGTATAAGTATGTTGTTTAATTTGATTAAAGGGGTATAATATCCTCTAGCGGAGTTCGGCCTCTAAATCCTTCGCTATATAAAATAAAACCAAGGAGATTTATGAAAAATTATTCTATTTTCAAAAGAATAACTCTTTTGTTTAAGGCCGTTCCTAAAACTGTAGTTATTCTTTTTTGTTTAACAATTGTTGGGATGAATATTCTCGCCCAATATCAACTCGTTTCCCTTCCGTTTTTAGCAATCAATGCGGGAATATGCATATCTTGGCTCTCTTTTTTGATCCTTGATGTTGTGACAAAACACTTTGGGGCTAAAGCTGCTAATTATTTATCGATATTAGCGGTCACTATTAATCTTATTGTTGGATTAGCTTTCTTTTCAGTAAGCGTTGCTTTAAATAATCCTAAATATGACGTCTTTGCATTTAGTTCGTGGTCAATTTTATTAGCGAGCACAGTTGCCTTTATTATTTCCGCCTTAACCAATAATTACGTTAATGTTTTTGTTGGAAAAAGGATTAAACGTAATCCTGATGGAAGAATTGCATTTACTTTAAGAAGCCATATTTCGACTTTTTTAGGTCAAATAGTGGATAATTTCTTATTTGTCTTTCTCGCTTTCTATGTTTTACCTTATATTCCTTTTGCTATTCAAGTTCGTTGGACAATTTGGCAATGTCTTGGTGCATCAGTATTAGGAGCAATTATCGAACTATTCAGCGAGATTATCTTTACCCCAATTGGATATCGAGTTTCAAAATATTGGAAAGATAATCGTGTTGGAGAAGAATATATTAAAACAACTTATGAATTAGAAAAGATGTCAGCCTTTGAAATAGGAGAATTAGTTAATAACCGCATCTTAACTCCTTTAGAAGTTGTTCAATATTTTGAAAGAAGAATAAATAAATATAATAAAAAGATTAATGCTTTTACTTATACAAAATTTGATGAGGCAGAAAGTAAAGCACTTGAATTAGAAAAAAGAATTAATAATGGAGAATATGTTGGACCTTTCGCTGGAGTTCCTTTTGGCTTAAAAGATTTTTTAGATTCAAAAAAAGGATGGAGTAATAGCTGTGGAGGAATTCCTTCTCTTGATAGGATTGATAGTAGTGATTCCTTATTTTGTGAAGCGATGGAAAAATTAGGCGGAATTGCGATAGGAAAATGTAACGCTCCGACATATGGATTTAGAGGAACTTGTGACAATTTAAGATATGGGGCAACTAAAAACCCATATAACCTAAAATATAATTCCGGTGGATCAAGTGGAGGAAGTGCCGCTGCGGTAAGCGCTGGTTTACTTCCAATTGCTGAAGGAGGAGATGCTGGAGGATCGATAAGAGTTCCTGCAAGTTGGACTGGAATATTTGGCTATAAAGCATCTACTGGAACTGTTCCAATCCATTACGCTAGTAGTGTTGATCCAAATTATTTCCCATTTTGTCAAAATGGTGGATTAACAAAATCAGTTAAAGACACTGCAATTTTACTTAATGAAATGCAACGTTTTGATAGTAGCGACCCATTTAGTGAAGAAAAAGAAAATGTTGATTATTTGTCATTCTTAGATAAACCAATCAAAGGAATGAAGATTGCTTACACTGATGATTTTGGAATTTTCCCTGTGGAAAATCAAATCAAAAAGAAAGTTTATAAAAAAGCTAAATCCTTAGAAAAATATGGGGCGATAGTGGATCGAGTAAATTTTGATATCCGCTACACCAACAATGAATTATCTGAACTTTGGGGAATTGCGATTTCTCAAGAATCTGCAAGTGAATGCTTAGAATATAAAAATAAAGGATTAGATTTAGAAAAAGGTTTACCAAAAGAATTACTTTATTGGAACGAAAGAGCAATCAAAGAAAAAGATAAATTAGTGAAATATGGTGAAGCAA
This sequence comes from Bacilli bacterium, assembly GCA_017635565.1. Classification (GTDB taxonomy): domain Bacteria; phylum Bacillota_I; class Bacilli_A; order RFN20; family CAG-826; genus UBA2450. The sequence continues at coordinate 47,844 of JAGBLE010000013.1, read as the reverse complement.
AAGAAGCAATCAAAAACGCCTTTGATGAAGTCTTTAAAGATTATGATTTAATTATTTCTCCAGTTAGCTGCTGTATGCCTGTTAAAAACGATAAGAACAATAATACAAAAGGACCAGAAATGATTAACGGTCAAAAAATTGATCCATTAATTGGGTTTGCGATGACCTTTATTGTTAATTTTGTTGGAAATCCTGCTTGCTCTGTTCCTATTGGCTTAGGAAAACATCATCTTCCAATCGGATTACAAATAATTGGTAAATATATGGAAGATGAAACGGTCTTACAATTAGCAAGCAATTTTGAAAAGGTTTACCCTTTTAAAAAGTAAATCAATTATTTATCATCATCATAATTTTCAAGATATGAATGATAAACACTATTTACTTTATATCCAAGAATCATGTCAAATGTGACATTGTTTGCGGAAGAAAAAAGATTTTTCTCGACATCGGGAATTTCTTTTTTTATTTCCTTAATTAAATTTTTAATATATCTTCTTCTACTTTCTCCAATTCCGTCTTCACTATGAGTGTAACTCTCAGTAAAGCGACAGGCACATTGAATGAAATTGAGATTAAATTCTTTGCTAAATCTGATGATATCTTTTTCTCTTATGTAATATAGAGGTCTAATTAATTCCATTCCTTCATAATTAGTGGAATGAAGTTTAGGAAGCATGGTTTGGAAAGACCCACTTGATAACATATTCATTAAAGTTGTTTCAATGACATCATCATAATGGTGGCCTAAAGCGATTTTATTACACCCCATACTTTTAGCGATGTTATATAAGGCTCCTCTTCTCATTTTAGCGCATAAGAAACAAGGACTTTTATCTTGTGCATTAGCGATTTCAAAGATGTTTGTTTCATGTATTTCAGCGGGGATGTTGAGGGTTTTTAGATTCTTTTTTATCATTTCAAGATTAAGAGAATTATAACCAGGATTCATGACGAGATATTTCACTTCAAATTTAAAGTTCATGAATTTTTGTAAGCACATAAACATCTTTGCCATAATCATTGAATCTTTTCCACCAGAAATACAAACGCAAATTTTGTCTCCTTCACTGATGAGTTTAAATTCGTGAATGGCTTTTAAAAATCTCGACCATAATAATTGACGAAATTTTGTTGTTATAGCTTGTTCATAAATGTCTACTTCTAGTTCGCTTTTCATATTACGAAAAACATTATAAACAAAAGAGAAATAAATTCATATAAAAATAAGGTGAAGTATATCACCTTAAATCTCGTTATATTTAATTAAATATTGATAAGTATCGTTATAATATTTTTCAAATATTTCATCGATTTCGCTATTTAAGTCGGTGCTTAATAAGCAATCTTTTAATATTAATCCAACATTTGTTCTTGCAGTTCCTGATCCTTTAAAAATAGGAGTGTTAAATGTTGAAGTTCTGACTTCTGAAATTTTAACTAAGTTAGCAGCTTTCGCTAAATCTGCTAAAGAGGAATTTTCATCAACAATTAAAGCATTATTATATGCTTCAGATTGATAAGAACTATTTCTAATTCCCATATATCCAGTATCAAGTGCCCAAGATGATGAGTTTTCTTTATTTGTGATATGTTTCCAGAACAAGAAAGAAGTTAAAGCGCGATTTTCATCTTTGTGATCAAGAATACAAATTGATGGACCTTGGTTAATTGATGAATATTCTTTTCCTTCTGGACTTGGTATTTTAGCCACTCCAACTTTGAATTGCTTTTGATTTTCTTGAGGTAGGTTATAAGATAATCCAGCGTTAGAAGAAACAGTAAATAGGCTATTTCTTCCTTGGAAGAGATACGAAACATAATTTTCATATGTATATTTTGTTTGAAGATATTTATTATCTTTGGCGACTTTTAATTTTTTCATTAGATTCTTCAAATCATCGTTATTAAAGCCAATGCTTGGTTTCCCATTTTCATCAATACTTGTATATTCATACCCATATTGGTTAGCAAGAGTAATGAAGAAGTTTTCATCTGAATCATAAGTGAAGACAGCGGAATTTTCACTTTCCACCATAATTTTATCTTCTATAGATAAAGAATTATTATATGCAACAATTGCAGGGCATAATTTATCGAATAATTCTTCCCAAGTTAAACTATTGAGATATTCTTCGTTAAGTGGGTTGCCGTTATTAATGCTGGAATCAACAGAACTCAAATCAAGATTAATTAAAGCATCCGCGTTATAGTAAAGGAGTTCGGTTGATTTACAAAATGGAAGAGAATAAGTTCCGTCAACTAAATAATTTGTTCCTTCTAGCAAGAATGATTCAATATAATCTTCTTTTTCTTCATTATTTAGTCCGTATTCAGGATTATTCAAATATTTGTCAATATTGATTGCATATCCTTTATCGATATATTTAACAACGTTGTCTGGATAACACTGCGCTAAATCGGGATAATCTTCCTTAAAGAATCCAGCAACAATGGTTTTTTCAATCATCGTGTAGTTGCCAGAACCTTGAGGATTGTATAAATGGACTGTAACGTGTGGTTCGATTTTTTTAAAATCGTCAATCATTTTTTGAAGCGAATTATGATAACTTCCATCCGCCATGCACAAAAAATCGATCGTGGTATCTTCTTTAATAAAACAATTCTCTTCTATTTCTTCTTTTTCGCTACCGTTATTTTGACTATTTGAAGCGCAACTTACTAAGAGAATAGGGAGAAGTAATAAATATAATTTATTTTTATGCATGTTCTTATTTTAACATTTTTTATTAATTTGGTAAGATAGATATTGAAAATGAAAAAGAAAACTAATATTAGGTTCCCAATCAGGGCCAAAATATCAATTATGACCATGGTAACAATTGCAATTGCAGTTGTTAGTTTAGGTATTTTTCTTTTGATGACATTTGCTAATTCTGCTTATGACACTGCTTCGAGTACTCTTAATAGTGTTTCTACTAACGCAACTTTAGCGTTACAAAACTCAATTTCATCAGCAGAAACATCAATGAAATTACTCGCTAATCAAATCGGATATAATCATGATTTTGCTAATAATATTGTTACAGTTTCTACTTCAAGTGAATCTGAAAGCAAAATTAAAACAGCGTTAAATGGTTCAGACCAATCTGGAGATGGTTCAACCTTAATTGGCGCCATGGATTATTTAGTTGTTAGTGATCCAGATATTGAATCAGCAACAATGTATTCTCCTTTTGTCACTAATCCTATCTATAATCGATTAAAACCAACATCGATGAGTAATGTCGAATTTACTGAAGAAAAATATCAAAAATTAATCGAACATCCAGGAAAATCGAATTGGTATTTTATTGGTGAACAGTTATTTGTTTGGAAAGCTCTTGTTAATTTTGGCGTTGAAGACTCATTAGATATGCAAGTAGTGGGGTATATTGAATACGAATTCAATCGTCCTCTTTTCCTCTCGGCGATTACAGATACTCAATATGAAAATGAAGGAATGCTTCTTTTTGATGAAAACGGAGATAATGTTTTAAATCTTTCTTCTGGAGATAAAAGTGTTGATAATGCAGTTTTGAATAACGTCTCTAAGTTCTCTACTGGCGTTTCTCGAGCGGATTCATATACAGTGGCGGTTAATGAAATTACTTCTGAAAATTGGAAATATGTTAGTTTTATTAATCATGAATCAATTAAAGCGACAATTGGTTATGGAAGAAATTTGACAATCGTTATTGTTGGTGTTTCTGTTATTGCTGCTGCAGTTGTCGCGTTTTTACTTTCTTCTGCTGAAATTAAAAGAATTAAAAACTTATCTAAAGCTGCTTCATCAATCTCAGGTGGAGATTACAATACAAGAGTAGATTTAAAAGCTAATGATGAAATTACAGATGTGAGTTCATCTTTCAATACGATGGCAGGAAAGATTCAAGACGTTTTAAACGAACTCATCCTTCAACAGGATAGTATTTCTGAAAACTTTGCAACCATCTTATCAAATAAATCTGGTGAATCAGGGAATCACGTTAAAAGAGTTAGTGAATATAGTGCGATTCTTGCTCAAGAACTCGGTTTTAATGAAAGTGAAGTTCACGATATTAGAATTGCCTCAATGCTTCATGATGTCGGAAAAATAATGGTCGATGAAAATATTTTGCATAAACCAGGAAGGTTCACTGATGAAGAATATAAAATCATGCAACAACACGTTGTTTATGGTGGTCAACTCCTTAAAGGAGTTCCTGGAAATATCATGCAATTAGGGGCAATTATTGCTGAATATCACCACGAAAGATATGACGGAAATGGATATGTTCATCACCTCGTTGGAGATGAAATTCCAAAAGAAGCGCAGATTACTTCTGTTGCTGATGTCTTTGACGCTTTGGTCAGTAAACGCTGCTATAAGGGAGCGTGGACCATTGATGATGCATATAATGAAATTGTTTCTCAAAAAGGAAAGCAATTCGCTCCTGATGTGGTTGATGCATTTATTAGAAGATTTGAAGATTTCAAACACATCTCTGAAATATATAAGGAAAACGAATAGAAAGAAAGATGCTACTTGTGAGCATCTTCTTTTAATAATTCTTGATATTTATTATACAAGTCCATCGCTGCATCTTTGATGTCATATCCTTTTTCTTTAACAACATCAATGAGTTCGGTTTTACGTGGATGTTTATTTAATAATTCTTTAATCCATAATTCTTGATCTTTTATTGAAATGAAATTTCCGTATCCTGTTACTAGTCCTTCTTTAGGAACAGTAGTGTTGTAAATGATATATAATCCATTACTTTGGGCTTCTAAAGAAGTGATTGGGAATCCTTCATAAAATGAAGGAAGAATAAATGTATCAAAGGCTGAATAATATTTTTTTACATCCCCATTAGTGGCAACAATAATGACATTATCAATATTGTTTTCTTTTATATAATCTTGATATTCTTTTTCTAGTGGACCATTACCAACAATCATATATTTGAGTTCTTTATTCTTTTTAGCAAGTTCAAGAATGAATTTTTGATTTTTGGTTTCAACAAATCTTCCAATTGTGCCCACTAAATAGTCGTTTTCTGAAAGATTATATTCATCTCTAATTTCTTTTCTAATATTTTCATTAAAGCGGAAATTATCGACCTTAATCGCGTTTTTAATAATTGTAACTTTTCCTTTATTAAAGGCTTTATTACCAAATTGATATCGACCAGTTGCTTCTCCGCAGGAGAAATAGACGTTTGAATAAGTTTTAGAAAAGAGTCTAAGAATGGATTTAGCAATATGTCTTTTCCATTCTTTTTTATTACTGATGGAGTGAGAATGGGCAATTCTGATTGGCTCTTTATGTTTTTTGGCAATTCGAAGAGGGAAAACACTCAATGTGTTTAAGTGAGAATGAATTATGTCATATTTATTTTCATCAAGGACTTTTCTTAACGAAGAATTGAAAGCTTTGAAATGACTTAAATATGGAACGATGATTACATGTCCTCCAAGAGATTCAATTTCTTCTTTAGGAATGATTTTAGAATCATCAAAGCAAAGGAAAGTGAATTCACAATATTCGTGAAGTTCACGATAATATGACATAACAAAAGATTCAACCCCTCCGTTATTCATACTTCCAACAATTTGTAAAACTTTAATTTTCTTCTCCACTTTTGATTTCTTCTTTCTTTTCACTTTCCTCAGTAGTTTCTTCTTTTGGTTTTTCAGTAGAAACATCTTTTCTGATATGTAGGAGAATTAATATTTGGTTAATATAATATTTTCTTTCTTCTTTTGAGAAGAGAATATATAGGACTGATAAACTAAAGATAACGACAAATATCACTCCATTAATGGTGAATTTAAGAGGGAGATTATCAATTGGCATGAAGAAATGAGTTAATAGTCCAATTCCAAATGATATGGCGATGACAATCGCTCCTTTGATATAAACAAATGAGAAGAATTCTCCTAAGTTTATTCCTAAATATTTTCGATACGCAAAATTGTTTAATATAAGATCAGCAACTCTAGCGATGGCAATAGCAAGACAGGCACCATTAGCGCCGTAATATGAAGATAAAACAAATGATAATCCAACATTGATTGTTGCTTTAATAATTGTGTTAATCGCTAATGGTTTAATATGACCTTCCGTCAACATCGCATTATAAATAGGAAGTTCAGGAATATGAACGATTTCATAAGCAACAACAGCGAGAATACACCAATAAATCGAAGAGAAGTCTGGGCTTTCCACTAAGATATCTTTAAGCCAGAAAGAAATGAATTCTCTTCCCACTGTAGCAAAACCAAAAATAATTAAAGCAATAACGACAAATTGGAGCTTTCCAACTTTCTTGGCTAATGCTAATAATTTTTCTCGTTTTTCTTCTGGAGTACCGGTTGATTCAACTCGAGCAACTTTTGCCATGAAGAATGTAGCGGTCATTGCTCCAAACATATAAACATATCCTTCAATTGTATTGACATACATGAATTTAGTGACTTGGTCGCTACTAGAAACCATTCCTAAAATTGAAGGAGTAATGTTGAAAACAAGTCTAGTTAATAAGGCAATTACAATTCCCCAAGCAGAGAAAACAAGAATTGATTTTAATTCGCTTCTTGTGCCTTTAAATTTAAGTCTGAGATCCAATTTAACTCCTAAATATAATCTCATATAAAGATATCTCATGATGATAGCAACTATTCCGCTTCCAGCATTAACAGCAGTAACACCAATTAAACCCCAATTAAGCTTAACAGCGGCAATGGTTAATCCGAGATAAATTAATTTTTGAACCAAATCAGCAGTTTTATTAAAACCAAATTTCTCATAAACGGTGATAACGCTTGAGAAAGTATTGGTAGGGAAACTAACTAAAGCATATCCTCCAACAATCAAAATGAGATTCTGGAGCATGGAGATTTGTTCTTGAGAATAAGAACTTTTATATAAATAAGGAGATAAAAAATAAATAACTCCAACGATTATTAAACATATTGCGGTTAAGACCAAATAAATCTTAAAAATAGTGGATAAGAATCTTTGAACAGAATCTTTGTCTCCTGCCGCTCGCAATTTTGATAAATATGTTTCAGTGACAGTTCCTAAACCTAAATCTAATAAGAAAAGAGCAATGATGGTGGTGGCAATTCCGTATAGTCCATAGTTATCAATTCCAACATACATCGTAACAATTGGAGTTAAAACAACACCATGAACGATGCTCACTAAAATGGCAAGATAACCGATTATGGCGCCTAACGCCATATTCTTTTTACTCTTGTGTTCTATTCGATTTATATTTGTTTCGTCACTAATTTTAACCATTTTAAAATCCATTAGATTATATATGTTCGGCTATATTTCGTAAAGTAAATTAATTTACTTGTTCATTTTCAATTCCGTTAAGAAGGTTAATAAGTAATTTCTTTTTTGTCTCTTTATAAAAATTAAATTTTGTCTTTTTTAATGTCTCTTTCCATTTAGCAATTTCTTCAGGATGATCCAAAACAAATTTGAATCCTTCATAAAGACCTTCTTCGTTATTTTCAACCACTTTACCCGCTTTTGCCTCTTCAACGATATCAATTGCTCCAAAAACATCAGTGGTCAAAACTGGTACTTCAAGGATACATGCTTCAACACACGCAGTGTTATATCCTTCTTGAGTTGAAGGACAAATAAGACAATCAGCTTGTTTGATTAAATTATATGGATTCGATTGAACACCTAATAATTTAATATTTTCTTCTAAGTGGTTTTCTTTTATATAGACATTCATATCTTTTTCAAGATATCCGCTTCCAAGATACCAGAGTTCAAAATCTTTTCCTTCGTTTATTAATCTTTTTGCAACTTCAAGTAATCTAAAACATCCTTTTTCAGTAGTTATTCTTCCAACAACAACAAATAATTTTTTGTTTGGATTTTTAGTGAAATTAGGAGCGATAAGAGAATGTTCAATTATTGTTTGATCATCGAAGCAATTATGGAATAAATAGATAGGAACTCCGCTCTTTTTATCTTTTTCAATTAGATTTGCCATTCCTTTTGATTGGGCAAAAACACAGTCAAAACGATGATAATATTTACTAGCGTCATTATATCCATGCGTATACATGATGTGCTTAGCTTCTTTATTTGTCGAATTAGCAATTGCGATAGTAGGGTTTCTCCAACAATATCCAATTTCGATATCAAACTTTTCTTTTTTGCTGGCTTTATTATATAAAAACTTACCTGGTAGAAAAGACATCAATCTATCCCAACCTTTAAAAACTGGAAGAGAAAACGCTCTTCTGATTTTTATGTTTTTATCAAATAAAGGTAATAACCTTTTATCAAATCTAAGCATAAAAGAAATTGTTACTTCATAACCTAATTCGTTTAATAAATTAGCAAAAGAAATCAAGGTGCAACAAACGCCGTCACCATATTGAAGGTGATTAGAGACAATGAGAATTTTTTTCATTAGAAAACCTCTTTGTTTTTAACATCAATACCACATATTTCGTTTTCTTTTACACTTTCAAAATCGTATAGGTATTCTTTTAAATGCTCTTTAATGTATGCGATATCATCTTTATATTTAGGATATCTTTCCCAAATTTGAGTATTTACAACGCTTCTTTTTGGGTTAAGTCTACTAAATTGATTTGTGTGATCTTTATTGTCTAGTCCAATAGTGGATTCAATCATTTTTACTGTTTCTTCATATTTAAATATTAAATCTTCAAAATTGAGATAAATTACATGTTTATCTTTACTCTTTTCTTTAGCGCTTTTTCTTGCGTAATCAAACCACTTACAGAAAGTTTCAACTGAATTATGTGGGAAGATGTGGTCATATTTCCAAACAGTCTTAGTTAATATATAAACATCACGAGGGTCGCGATCAAAAACAAAGGTAAATATTTCATCATCAAAATATCTCATACATCGTTCGATATTAGATGAAGGAAGGATTTGATCAATTACTAAAAATGGTTTGTTATCGTTATTGAGGTAATTAAGTAATTTAGAAGTATATTTTCGAGTTGCATCAAGAAATTTTTCTTCACTTGGATGAGAACAATAAGTGATTTCTTTACGCATAATTTGAGGTTTTTCCATGTTGAATTTAATGAAAAATTTGTTAATAAACGCGCGACAATAATATTTGAATTTTCCGTTAGCGGCAACATCGTATACCCAAAATCCTTTATATGAGAAATCAAGTAAATCATTCACATATTCTTTTGTGTATTCTTTATATTTTCCATGGAAATACTTTTCGTATTTTTTGTTAAACCAAGTTCCGCTATTGAAGTTTGAAACTTTAATGAATCTTTTTAAAGCATATCCAGAACATTCTCGATTATGATTTTCAACTAAATGGTATTCGAGGTCGCTAATTCCATCTGGATCATGAATAAAACGAAATTCAAAATCATCATTTGCATGAACGCTTGAATATTCTGAAACCAAATCTGTAAGGGCGCTGCTACCAGAGCCAAAATAACTTGCACATGTAATAATTTTCATAATTTTTCCTACATTATATGACTATACAATTTCATTAAATATATTCTCTTATGTTTTAAGGAATGCCTCATTAATTTTCCTTTAAATCCAGAGGCATCTAAATGTTTTATTGCTTCTTTTATGATTGGTTCATTCATTTTCTCTAAAATAATCTTCTTAACTTCTTTATATTTTTTATCACAGTAAAATTGAGTGACTGAGCAATTAAAGAATAAATGAGAAATAAAACGATACAACTGCTTTTTAAAATCGAATTCATTTATATCGATGTTTGAAATGATGTGATTATAGGTATTAAAAACATCATCATAATTACGAGGCTTCTTATTTTGGATTAAAGAAGAATTATTAATTCGGTAGTGGTATCCAGTTTTTTTAGATAGATATATCGTATTTGAATTAATAACAACTGGTATTGTGACTGAGCCATCTTCTCCAACTTGGATTCTAGTTGTGCAGGTAAACTTTGTGTATAGTTCTCTTTTAATAGCCTTTGACCATGCGGTTGGAACGAAATAATGGAAGTCTTTCGCTCTTATGAGATATGGATATATGATTTTTTCTATTTGTTCTTTATTCAACAGAGTGTCATTGAAGTTTGGGTTTTCAATGAGCTTGTCTTCGTTTTCAAAATGGTTGAGGCACACTAAATCTGGACTGTTATTAGATTTAATGATTTCCGCCATATTTTCAAAATATTTTTCATCAACATAATCATCGGAATCGATGTTGATAATATATTGTCCTTTTGCAGATAAAGCACCGACTCTTCTCGCAATTGCTAATCCTTTGTTTTCTTGATCAATAATAGAGAAGCGAGAATCAGCTTCTACATATTTTTTTGCAATATTAATACTTTCATCTTTGCTTCCGTCATTAACAATAATTACTTCAAAATCTTTATAAGTTTGTTTTTGAATAGATGAAAGACACTGGTCGATATATTTTTCGACATTATAAACAGGGACGATAACACTAAATAATAATTCGTTCATACTTTCTATAAATCAGCAATTATCATTATACCACTAACTGTTATTAAAATAACAAATCGAAAATATAAATATTATGTTGTATTATTGTCATATGAACTACCAAAAATTAGTTAATTATTTATTTGAAATTAGGGATGAAGAGTATTCTAAGTTCACTAAGAAACTTCTAAATTCTGATTTAAATTGTATTGGTGTTCGTTCACCTATTATAAAGAGGCTAGTCAAAGAATTATCCATTGATAATGAATTAGAACTAAAAGATTTCAAATTAAAAGAATATCTTGAGATTGATTTAATATATTTTGGTGTTTCTTTGCTTAGAATAAAAACGATTGATGAGCAACTATCTTTCTTGAGGAAAAATATCAAATACGCTGATAGTTGGGCAGTTACTGATTCAATCCCTCATTATTTAAAGAAATGCACTTTTGAAAAATATAGAGATTTCTTCTTAAAAACTTATCAATCAAAACGTATTTATGAAAGAAGATTTGCCTATATTTATGGACTCAAATTTTATCAAAATAGTGGAGTTCTTTCGCTTTTTGAACTATTCTCGCTTCATGATGAATATATGGTAATGATGGGTGAAGCTTGGCTATTAGCGACTATTGCCATTAAATATGAAAATGAAGTATACGAATTCTTGAAAAATATCGATGATGATAAGTTAAAAAGAAAAACCATCAGTAAGATAGCTGAATCATATCGTATATCAGAAGAAACAAAAGAAAAATTTAAGTCTTTAAGATAATTTATCTAATATCTTTTTAACTCCATGATTACTAACCGTATCTGTAATAAAAGAAGCAGATTTTTTTACTTCTTCTCGACCATTTTCCATTGCCACACTATATTTGACCTGTTTAAACATTGATATATCAGCGAAATCATCCCCAATTGCCATCGCTTCATCTTTATTAATCAATAGCTTCTTTAAAACAAATTTAATAGCTTCTCCTTTATCGTGAGGTAGTGGGGCGACATCAACACCAAAGTCGTGATATCTAAAATAAAACATTTTATCAGGTAATGTTGGACGAATAATATCATCTAATTCTTTTGGAGCAAATAAAGCCGCACCAATAACTTTTTGATTATGGAAATCTTCAACTGGAGGAACATCTTCTGGATAATCAATAAATAAACTATGAACAGCGTCATCTTCTGGGGCGATAAGGAAAGCGTTATAAGGTCTTATTCCTTCAACGTTTACATGTAGGGAAAGGGCTAAATTACAAAAATCTTCAAACACTTTTGTGTCAAACCAAGAGCCATATAGGATTTCATCTTTATAAATGATTAATCCACCATTAGAAAGAATCATTCCGTCAGGTTTGAGATAATCGAAAAGATGAATTTGTTCAACCGAATGATATGGTCGAGCGGTGTAAATAAATATTTTTGTTCCAGATTCATGCAATTCATTTAGTTTTTCGATTGAAACAAAATCAAACTCAGAAGGATTTTTTGAATGATCAAATATTGTCCAATCAATATCAACAAAGATGATTGAAATCTTATTTTTCATATATTTAGATTACATTTTTTCAGATTGGGCAAAAACAAAATTTTTTCTCTATTTAATTATCAATTATTTTTCTTTATATTATTAAGTTGTTATGAAGAATACGATTACTGTCAAAAGAATTACTAAAAACGCGATATTACTCGCAATGATGTGTGTGCTTGGAATGTTTTCTTTACCACTTGGCGCTAATATCAAAGTGTCTCTTCAACTCCTAATGGTGTTTATCATTTGCTTGACCGCTTCTCACGTTATTGATTGTGTCATTATTACTTCCTTATATCTTTTATTAGGATTATTACTTCCTATCTATGCCGGATTTGCAGTTGGAGTAACGCCAACGTTTGGATATGTCATTTCTTTTGTTATCATTTCTCCAATCATCTTTTATTTAAATAAAATTCCTAAGATTCACCCAGTTTTAAGAATGATAATTGCCTGCGCGGTTGGTTTAGTTGTTTGCTATATTATCGGAACGATATTCATGATGCTATATCTCTCGTTTACATTAGAGAAAACATTAATGATATCAGTTGTTCCATATATTCCATTTGATATAGCAAAAATAACAATAGCGATATTAATTACGCTACTATTACCAAAAAGCGTTATTGATGATCAAAAGAAAACCAAAAAACAAGAAAATAATCAAGAGACTATTGAGAAATAGTTTCTTTTTTAAATATAAAGAAAAATCCATTTAACATATTGATATAATCAATAAAATAGTGCTACAATAAAACCGATTTCGGACGTTTTTGGAAAGCGTTATCTATAAATAGATAAGGAGCATTTATGAAAAAAATTGATTTGAGCAAATATGGCATTTGCGATGTTAAAGAGATCATCTACAATCCTTCTTATGAATTTTTGTTCGAAGAGGAAACAAAAGAAGAACTCACCGGTTATGAAAAAGGACAACTCACCGAACTCGGTGCTGTCAACGTTATGACTGGTATTTATACAGGAAGATCTCCAAAAGACAAATTCATCGTTGTTGATGAAAATAGTAAAGACACTGTTTGGTGGACTTCAGAAGGTTATAAAAATGATAACCACCCAATGACTGAAGCAACTTGGAAAGAAGTTAAAAAGCTCGCCCAAAAAGAATTATCTGGAAAGAGATTATTCGTTGTTGATGCTTTCTGCGGTGCTAACAAAGATACCAGAATGGCAGTCAGATTCATTATGGAAGTCGCATGGCAAGCACATTTCGTTAGAAATATGTTTATTAAACCAACAGAAGAAGAACTTGAAAACTTTGAACCAAACTTTATCGTTTACACAGCTTCTAAAGCAAAAGTTGAGAATTACAAGGAACTCGGCTTAAACAGTGAAACCTGTGTTGCATTTAACATCACAAGTAGAGAGCAAGTCATTTTAAATACATGGTATGGTGGAGAAATGAAAAAAGGTATGTTCTCCATGATGAACTACTATTTACCACTTCAAGGTATTGCTAGCATGCACTGCTCTGCAAATACAGATATGAATGGTGAAAATACCGCAATCTTCTTCGGATTAAGCGGAACTGGTAAAACCACATTATCAACCGATCCAAAGAGATTATTAATCGGTGACGATGAACATGGTTGGGATGATAATGGTGTCTTCAACCTCGAAGGTGGTTGCTACGCTAAAGTTATCAACCTTGATAAAGATAGCGAACCAGATATTTATAACGCAATTAGAAGAAATGCTTTATTAGAAAACGTCACAGTAGACGAAAACGGAAAAATCAATTTTGCTGATAAATCAGTTACCGAAAACACCCGTGTTAGTTATCCAATTAATCACATTGAAAAAATCGTTAAACCAATTAGTCATGGTCCACATGCTAAAAATGTTATTTTCTTAAGTGCTGATGCTTTCGGAGTTTTACCTCCAGTATCAATCCTTACTCCAGAACAAACTCAATATTATTTCTTAAGTGGATTTACCGCTAAACTTGCAGGAACTGAAAGAGGAATTACTGAACCAACTCCAACATTCTCTGCTTGTTTTGGCCAAGCTTTCTTGGAATTACATCCAACTAAATACGCTGAAGAATTAGTGAAGAAGATGAAAGTCAGTGGTGCTAAAGCTTACTTAGTTAACACTGGTTGGAACGGAACAGGAAAACGTATTTCCATTAAAGATACACGTGGAATTATTGATGCTATCTTAGATGGCTCAATCAATAAAGCTCCAACAAAGAAAATCCCAGTCTTTGATTTCGAAGTCCCAACCGAACTTCCAGGAGTTGATCCAAAAATCTTAGACCCAAGAGATACATACGCCGATCCAAAAGTTTGGGATGCAAAAGCTGCTGATTTAGCAGGTAGATTTGTTAAGAACTTTGTCAAATACGAAACTAACGATGCTGGTAAGGCTTTAGTTTCTGCTGGACCAAAAGCCAAATAAGAGAATTGTTATGGGAGTTCAAATTGTTGAAACCGGCCTCAGAGATGGCCATCAATCCTTATTTGCAACGAGAATGACCACTGAAGAGGTTCTTCTCGCTTTAAAAGAATTAGATCAAGCTGGTTACCGCGCCTTAGAAGTTTGGGGTGGTGCCACATTTGATTCTTGTCTTAGATTTTTAAACGAAGATCCATGGGAAAGATTAAGACAAGTCAGAAAAGTTTGTAAGCACACAAAATTACAAATGTTATTCAGAGGACAAAATATTCTTGGATATCGTCATTACGCTGATGATGTCGTTGAAAAATTTGTCGAAAAATCAATCAAAAATGGTATTGATATCATTAGGATTTTCGATGCCTTAAACGATATTAGAAATTTAGAGTGTGCAGTTAAAGCCACAAAAAAATATGGTGGAGAATGCCAAATTGCTTTAAGCTATACAACTTCCCCAGTTCACACAGTTTCTTATTATGTTGAACTCGCTAAAGAAGTTGAAAAACTTGGTGCAGATAGCCTTTGCATCAAAGATATGGCTGGAGTTTTAACCCCAATGGCGGCTTATGAACTCATTTCTGCTTTAAAGAAAAACACTAAATTACCTATCGAATTACATAGTCACTGCACAGGCGGATTATGTGAAATGACTTATTTAAAAGCCATTGAAGCTGGAGTCGATATTGTTGACTGCGCAATTTCTCCTTTGTCTGGAGGAACAAGCCAACCTTGTACCGAATCTCTTAATTTCGCGCTTAAAGGAACAGAATATGATCCAAAATTAAACGCTGATATGCTTAACGCTGCTGCAAATAAACTTGCTCCAGTTAAACAAAAATATTTGAATAATGGATTATTAAATCCAAAAGTTCTTTCAGTTAACGCTAATATTGTCAAATATCAAGTACCTGGAGGAATGCTTTCTAATTTAATCAACCAATTAAAACAACAAGGTGCTTCTGACAAATTAGAAGATGTTTTAAAAGAAGTTCCAAATGTTCGTAAAGATCTTGGATATCCACCTTTAGTTACTCCATTATCACAAATGGTTGGAACTCAAGCCGTTTTAAATGTTATTTCTGGTGAGAGATATAAAATGGTTCCAAAAGAAATCAATGATTATCTCCACGGAAGATATGGAAAATCACCTGCACCAGTTGATGAAGAAATTCGCAAGAAAATCATTGGTGATGATGAAGTTATTACTTATCGACCAGCAGATGATTTAAAACCTGAATTCCAAGAATTAAAGAAACAATATAAAGATGTCGCTAAGAGCGATGAAGATGTTCTTTCTATCGCTTTATTTGGTGATGTTGCACTTAAATTTCTTAAACAAAGAAATGAAGATGCTAAACCAACCAAGATAAAAGTTGAGGCTTAATTATGGTTTTGGCTGTTTGGAATGATTGGGAAAATATTGGAATCGGTGATGCATTTTTAATTGCGTTAATTGCGATCATCATCGTTTTCTTGGTTCTTGCTATTATCATTTTGATTACAACCGTTTTCCAAAAGGGAATTGAAGTTGTTCAAAGCAAAACCAGCATCATGCCAAGAAAAGAAAATGAAATTTTAAACGAAGATGAAGATGCAGCGGTTGCTGTTCTTGTCGCGTCTATTGAATACCATAAAGAAACTGGAAAAGACGCAAGAATTAAATCTATTAAAAGAATTGAGGATTAGGTTATGAAAATTTACAAAATCAAAGTTAATGGAAAATCATATAAGGTTGAAGTCGAATCAGTTGAAGAAGTCAAAAGTGATTCACCTGCCACAATAACAGAAACCAAAAAAGAAGAACCAAAAAGGGTTAGTAGTGGAAATGTTAACGAAGTACCTTCCCCAATTCAAGGAAGCGTTACTGATGTTAAGGTCAAAGTTGGTGATGTTGTTAAAAAAGGCCAAACCCTACTTATTATTGAAGCAATGAAACTCGAAAATGAAGTTGTTTCACCATTTGATGGAGAAGTAGCGGAAGTCCTTGTTAGCAAAGGCCAAAACGTTACCGCTAAAGAAGTTGTCATCACAATTAAATAATTAAGTTTATGGAAAAGTTTTGGGAGACAATAAAAGCTTTCTTTACTAGCTCAGGTATTGCTGGCTTCTTTGAAGCTGGTGGTTGGCTTAATCTAATCATGATTGCCATTTCCCTTGTGCTACTTTTCTTAGCGATTAAAAAGAAATTCGAACCATATTTGCTTCTTCCAATCGCCTTTGGAATGCTTCTTGTAAACCTTCCTTACGTTGGAAAAGAAATATTTGCAAAAGGGGCGACTGAATATAATGTGGTTTCTTTTGCTGCAAAAGCAGGTTTAACTGCTGATCAAAGCAAATACATTTTTGATGCTTTGGGCACTGAAACCGCAACAACAAAACAAATATTCAATCTTATTAGTGGAGAAAATTTTGTTGCTGATTCAGGTGGATTATTTACCATTGAATTAGTTAATAACATTAAGAGTATCTATTCCGCAGATTACACTGGAATATTTGGTTTCTTATATTACGGAGTTAAGTGGGGTATTTACCCATGCTTAATCTTCTTATGTATTGGCGCTACGACTGACTTTGGGCCACTTATTGCTAATAAGAAAACAATGTTACTCGGTGCTGCTGCTCAATTAGGTATCTTTATTACATTTATTGGCGCTATTGCGTTAGGTAAAAATGGATTAGGATGGACCAATTTCGATGCACGTATTGCTTCTGCTATTGGTATCATTGGTGGAGCTGATGGACCAACCGCTATTTTGGTTACATCTAAATTAGCTCCAGATTATTTATCATCAATCGCAATTGTTGCCTATTCTTATATGGCCTTAGTTCCTGTTATTCAACCTCCAATTATTAGACTTCTTACTACAAAGAAAGAACGTCAAATTAAAATGGAAACTCCAAGAGAAGTTTCTAAAATAGAAAAGATTCTCTTCCCAATTATTGTTACTGCGATTACAGTCTTAATCGTTCCAAGTGCTGGAGCGTTAATTGGTTGCTTAATGCTTGGTAACTTAATCAAAGAAAGTGGAGTTGTTCCAAAAATTACTGAAACATTAGCAAAAACATTGATGTACATTGTCACAATTCTTCTCGGAGTTTGTGTTGGATGTACTGCTGATGCTGCAACCTTCTTAACAGTTGACACAATCTTAATCTTTGTCTTAGGAATTTTGGCCTTCTCATTTGCTACTGCAAGTGGTGTTCTTGGAGGAAAACTTATGTGCTTACTTACCAAGGGCAAAGTTAATCCAATGATTGGTGCAGCTGGAGTTAGTGCTGTTCCAATGGCGGCACGTGTTGTTCATAAAGAAGGCGTTAGGGAAGATCCAACAAACTTCTTACTTATGCACGCGATGGGGCCTAATGTTGCAGGAGTTATTGGCTCTGCTGTTGCAGCAGGAATTCTCCTCCTCTTATTCTTATAAAAATAAACGGGTTCATCCCGTTTTTTAATCATGAAATATCGAGAAATACATTTTGAAGAAATCGGTTCTACTAATGATTATCTAAGAGATAATTATTCTAGCTTAGATAATTTTACTATTGCTTCCGCTGATTATCAAAGTCATGGAAAAGGAAGAAATAGTCGAGTTTGGAAAGGAAACCCAAAAGAGAATTTAGCCTTTTCGATTTTAATTAAAAATAAAGATTTAGTGACTTATGGAGGACTTTTTTCTCTTTCTTCTTCAGTTGGTGTTTCTAAGATAATTGAAAAATATTTGCCTAATAAAAAGATTGAAATTAAGTGGCCTAATGATGTTTATATTAATGATAAAAAAGTGTGCGGAATTCTTTTAGAAGGAAATTTACCAAATTATTTAGTTATTGGAATTGGAATTAATATCAATCAAAAAGATTTTATAGGCGAATATCGAAAAACTCCTACTTCTTTATTTTTAGAAAGTAGAGTTGAGTTTGATATAGATGAATTTAAAAAAGAATTATTTGATGAATTAATTAATAGCGTTTCGCTTACTGAAACAAAAATAAAAAATCAACTAGATTATTTTGAGTCCCATAATTACCTCAAAAACAAAATAGTGGATTTCTTATATGATAAAAATAGATATCAAGGAAAAGTAGTGGGTGTCGATAATTCTTTTAATTTATTAATTGATATCGGTGAAAAAGTGCTATCCGTTTCAAGCGGAGAAATTGAACTAATTCACTAATATTATTTAACGACTTTATATCCCGCTTTCGTGATTGCTTTTTCGATTTCTTTATCTTTGATTTCTTTTTCTGAGGTAATAACTGCCTCATTTTTTTCTAGAGAAACTTCTGCGGATTTCACGCCTTTAATTCCTTCGAGCGCATTTTTGACGTGACTTACACAGTGCATACACATCATGCCTTCAACTTTGATAACTTTTTCCATTTTATTTTTCTCCTTTATCTTACAAACTTGATAATTATCTAAGAAAGTTAAACTATTAACTTTTTTGTTTTTATGAACTTCTTTATAAGCGTTGAACAAATTAATTCTTAAAGCATTAGCAACAACAAAGACAGAAGATAACGCCATCGCGGCGCTTCCCATCCATGGAGCGACTTTATAAATCCCCAATAGACTAAAAGCCCCAGCGGCAAAAGGAATCATGATGAGATTATAAATAAATGCCCAAAATAAATTTTCTTTAATATTTAAATAAACGTATTGGGATAATCTAATCGCCGCATAAGCATCTAATAATGATGACTTCATCAAAACGATATTACCGCTATCGATGGCGACATCGCTTCCTTGACCAATAGCAACCCCAATATCAGCGCTAGTTAAAGCAATTGCGTCGTTAATCCCATCTCCAACCATCATCACTTTTCCGTTTTTCTTAATATTATTAATTATTTCTAATTTTCCTTCAGGAAGGACATTGCTCACGACATAATCAATTCCAACTTGATCAGCAATATATCTGGCGCTTAATTCGTTATCACCAGTAAGCATGACTGGAACAATACCTAAATTTTTAATTTTTCTAATTGCTTCTTTACTATCTTCTTTAACAACATCACTTACCGCGATTATTCCAATTAATTCCTTGTTAAACGCAAAAAGTAGTGGAGTTTTTCCTTGACTAGAAAGCTCATTAATATAATCTAATTCATTTGCTATTTCGATATTATTTTCTTCTAATAAAGTAATGTTGCCCGCTAAAAGAGTTTTTTCGTTAATAATTGCAGATAATCCATTTCCAACAATTGTCTTAAAATCAGTTATTTCATATGATTCGATATTATTTTTCTTTGCATATTCAACAATCGAATTTGCTAATGGATGAGAACTATTTAATTCAATTGAAAATGCTAATTTCAATAACTCGTCTTCATTAACCAAACTTTTTATATCAGTAATAACTGGCTTACCTTGAGTTATAGTTCCTGTTTTATCTAAAATAATGTAATCAATTTTTCCAGTTTCTTCTATTGCAACAGCGTTTTTAAATAATATGCCATTTCTTGCCCCTTTTCCGCTTCCAACCATAATAGCAACAGGAGTGGCTAATCCAAGAGCGCAAGGACAAGAAATAACTAGTATTGATATTCCTCTTTCAATTGAATAAGAAAGTAAAGAAGAATGAATATCATTGTGAGTAGTTACAAAATCTTTTCCGAATATATACCAGCATAAGAAAACAATTAATGCGATAGCGATAACAATAGGAACAAATATTCCACTCACTCGATCAGCAATTTGACTAATTTTTGCTTTGCTATTCGCGGCTTTTTCAACACTTTGAATAATTTGGTTAATAGTTGTGTCATTTCCAACTCGAACCGCTTTACAAGTTAAAACTCCATTTTGATTGATAGTGGCGCTTTTAACTAAAGAACCGACCTCTTTATCAATTGGGAGAGATTCACCAGTAAGCATTGATTCATCGACGCTACTAATGCCAGAAATAACTTCTCCATCAACTGGAACACTCATTCCTGGTTTAACAATGAAGATATCGTTTATTTTAATATCTTCAATACTGACTTCTTTTTCTTCACCATTTTCAATGATTAAAGCAGTTTTTGGAGATAAATCCATCAAAGCTTTAATTGAATTTGTTGTTTTTCCTTTTGAATAGCTTTCAAGTGTTTTTCCAATTGTGATTAATGCAGGAACCATTCCAGCAGTTTCATAAGAAATATTCATCGCTATCATATTTAAGTGGGTTGGTTCCATTCCATTAGAGTAATCAATTAATAAGATAATAGTTAATATAAAAGAATAAACAAAAGCCACTCCGCTTCCAAGCATTACCAAAGCATCCATATTTGGAGAGAGATGAATTATTGATTTAAATCCGCTTATGAAGAATCTGCGATTGATAATCATGATTGATAAAGCGAGAATCATCTCAATAATTACTAAAACATGGACATTATCGGATAATACACCGATAGGCCAATTAAGCATAAAGCCCATTCCTAAATAAAATAGAGGAATGAGCAAAATAAGTGAAAAAATTAATCGTTTGATAAGTCGAGGAGTTTCGTGATCAATCAATTCTTCTTCTGAAATAACCGTTCTTCCTTCTTTTTCTTCCACTAAAGTTGCTCCATATCCAGCTTTATTAACTGCATCAACAATTTTCTTTTCATTAACAAGTTTTTCATCATAACTAACGACCATAGAATTAGTCAAAAGATTGACGTTAACTTCTTTAACGCCTTTAAGAGTTCTAATCGATTTATCTACTCTTGCAGAGCAAGCAGCGCAACTCATTCCTGAAATGAGATATTTTTCATCGATTTTCATATTTATTTAAGTTTCTTAGCAATTTCAATTGCTTCATCTAAAGAAGAGAAGTCTCCGTTTTGGATATCATCAGAAACACAAGTGTGAAGATGATCTTTTAAAACGATATAACCAACTTCTTTAAGTGCACTTTCAATAGCTGCAATTTGAATTAATATATCTCCACAATATCGATTTTCATCAATCATCTTGGAAACACCATTAATTTGGCCATTAATTTTCTTTAATCTCTTTTGAATATTATTGATAAGTTCCTCTTCACGAGGATTCTTTTTACAATGTGGACAATTTTCCATAACCTCACCTCAGTGATATTATATACCCCCACTGGGTATTGTCAATAGAGGATATTTTGCTTTTTTAAAAAATTAAATACATAGTATTTATTAAAATTTTTAGCACTCACACTTGCAGAGTGCTAATTTTGTGATACAATAGAACTGAAAAAAGGAGGATTGAATTATGCAAATGAATCAAGTACCAGACTATGAAAATGATAAAGATGTCCTTCAAAAATTTGGCCGTAACATATGTGAAGAAGTGAAAAAGGGAAAGGTTGATCCAGTTATTGGCCGAGATGAAGAAATTCGAAAGATCATTGAAATATTAGCCCGTAAAACAAAAAATAACGTCATATTGTTAGGTGAACCAGGTGTTGGTAAAACCGCAATTCTTGAAGGGTTAGCGGAACGTATCGTTCGTAATGATGTTCCAACAATTTTAAAAGATAAAATCATCTATGAACTCGATATGGGTGCTCTTGTTGCAGGAGCGAAATATCGAGGAGAATTTGAAGAGAGGCTAAAAGCGGTTCTTAACAAGATTAAAGAATCTGATGGAAAAATCATTCTCTTCATTGATGAAATTCATTTAATTGTTGGTGCTGGTCGAACCGATGGAGCTCTTGATGCTTCTAATATGCTTAAACCAATGCTTGCAAGAGGAGAAATTGATTGTATTGGTGCAACTACTTTGAAAGAGTACCGAGAATATATTGAAAAAGACCGTGCTCTTGAAAGAAGATTCCAACCAGTTTTGATTAATGAACCAACTGTTGAAGACACAGTGACCATCTTAAGAGGATTAAAGAATCGATTTGAAACATTCCACGGAGTGAAAATTACCGATAACGCTTTAGTTGCAGCGGCAACTTTATCCAATCGATATTTAACAAGTCGATTCCTTCCAGATAAAGCAATTGACCTCGTTGATGAAGCTTGTGCTTCAATTAAAGTTGAATTAGCCTCTATGCCTGCAGAACTTGATGAACTCGAAAGAAAGATGAGACAACTTCAAATTGAAAAAGTCGCTCTTTCAAAAGAAAGTGATGAGGCAAGTAAGAAGAGACTAGAAGACGTCAACAAAGAACTTGATGCTCTAACTAAAAAGGATAACGAACTTCAAGCCCAGTGGAAAAAAGAAAAAGGCGCAATTAATGAAGTTAAAGAAATCAAAGAGAAACTTGAAAAAGCAAAATTTGATTTGGAATATGCTTTAAGCCATTCTGAATATGAAAAAGCCGGGGAATTGCAATATAAGAAAATTCCTGAACTTGAAAAGAAACTTAAAGAACTCGATTCAAAAAACGATGGAGAAAGACTCCTTTCTGAAGTCGTTGATGAAGAGCAAATTGCAAGAATCATTTCTAAGATGACTAATATTCCGTTATCTAAAATTGAAAAAGGAGACCGTGAAAAAGTTCTTGATTTGAAGAACACCCTTTCAAGAAGAGTGATTGGTCAAGATGAAGCTTTGTCTCTTGTGAGTGACGCAATCTTAAGACAAAGAGCAGGAATCAAAGATAACAATCGACCGATTGGTTCGTTCTTATTCTTAGGTCCTACTGGTGTTGGTAAGACAGAAGTTGCTCGTGCTTTAGCAGAATCTTTGTTTGATTCAGAAAGCCACATTATTCGAATTGACATGTCTGAATATATGGAAAAATATTCAACGAGTCGATTAATTGGCGCGCCACCAGGATATGTTGGTTATGAAGAAGGTGGCCAATTAACTGAAAAAGTTAGAAGAAATCCTTATTCAATTGTCTTATTTGATGAGATTGAAAAAGCTCATCCTGAAGTCTTCAATCTTTTGCTACAAATGCTTGATGATGGAAGATTAACGGATTCTCAAGGTCGAGTAGTGGATTTCAAAAACACAATCATCATTATGACCAGTAATCTTGGTAGCGAATATCTTTTAAATGGTGAAAGAGATAAAGTCGAAGGTTTGCTTCATCAAACATTCAAACCAGAATTCTTGAATAGAATTGACGAAATCGTTTATTTCTCTCCACTAAGTAAAGAAGTACAAGGAAAAATTGTTACAAAGATGCTTAACGAACTCAATAAGAGATTACAAGAATCTTATTACAGTTTCGAATTTACTGATGCACTTAAAGATTATGTTTTGAACAACTCTTTCTCACTTCAATTTGGTGCTCGACCAATTAAGAGGTTCATTCAAAACAATGTTGAAACCTTAATTGCAAAAGAAATTATTGAAGGAAATATTTCTACAACTGCTAAATATGTTGTCGATTATCAAAATGGACAAGTAGTTATTAGCAAGAAATAAATCTTATCCTGGCGAAGAAAACCCTTTGCCAGGATTTTTTTATTTTAATAATTTTAAAAATAAGATAGGATATTTCTTCGGAAGTATATTTTATGTATAAAGAAAAAGTTCAAGTTACCTCAATTGATGTCGATCAAAATTTAGAATTAAGACTTTCAAGTTTATTTAAACTCATGCAAAGTGTTGCTTCTAATCACGCTGAAAGCATTAAAGCAGGACACTGGGAATTGTTTGAACATAATCTGCTTTGGGTTGTTATTCGTATGGAAGTAAAAATCTATCGAACACCAATCCTTGATGAAGTTATTACTATCGGAACTCATCCAGGGGTGACTCGCTCTTTCATTTATCCTCGTTATTTTGAAATATATGATTCAAAAGGAAAATTAATTATTGCAGCTAGTTCAATGTGGGCAATGATTAATAAAGATACAAGAAGAGTAATGGTTAAACCTGAAGGAATTAAGCCAATTAAACCAGAAAGCGATAAAGATGATTTACCTCTTCCAGAAAAAGTTAGTGGTGAAGCAAATTTATTAGTGGACAAAAGAAAAGTAAAATATACAGAAATTGATTTAAATGGCCACTTAAATAACACTCAATATATCGAATTCATATTAGATACTCACGAACCAGATTTTTATAAAGAAAACCGTATTGCTTCTATCAGTATCAATTATGATAAAGAAATTAAATATGGTGATGAAGTTTCAATTTATTCGGATAAAAACATGCCTGAAGTTGTTAAAGGTTCGGTTAATGGAACAACTAATTTCACCGCAAAATTAGAATACGAAAAAAGATAATAATCATAAAAACTTGATTGAAGAATTCTATTTTTTAAAATAGAATTTTTTTAATTTTACTCGATTGGAGCAACAAAAAAATTATAGTTTTTCTTTACTTAAAAAAAATTGTTGTTTTATCATAATTACAAATTTTTCATGCACGTACCTTAATAATTTATGCGTACGAGAGAGGAGTAAATATGAAGAAGAATAAAAGCAAATTGCTTATTACGACAGCGATAGCCTCTTTATTTGTTCTAGCTAGTTGTGGTGCTCAAGCAAATTCAAACACATCAATGTCTGAATTTGAATCAAAGACACGTGAGATTTATGCTTTGTATGCTGAGAGCACAGATAACCCACTAACATATGAAGAGTGGCTTAAATCCATTACCGGCAAAGACGGAAAAGATGGTGCTGATGGAAAAGATGGTGCTGATGGTTCAGTAATCACAATTGGTGAAAATGGACATTGGTTTATTGATGGAGTCGACACTGGTGTTTCTGCTCAAGGACAAAAAGGCGAACCAGGAAAAGATGGTGCCGATGGTGAAGATGGCGCTCCTGGAAAAGACGGAACTGACGGAAAAGATGGAACCGATGGAAAAGATGGAGAAAACGGTAAATCCGCATATGAGATTTATCTTGAAGCTCATCCAGAATATGAAGGAGATGAGGCTCAATGGTTAGATGATCTCATCAATGGAAAACTCGGTACCGAAGAAACCGTCACTCATAAAGTTAATTACATGATTGCTTATAAGGATGGTGCAGGAAAGATTAACCAATCCTTAATTGATGGTGCTAAACCGACATATAAACTTCCTGATGGTGCAACCGAAAGTGGAAATAACGCTTTCTCAATGACTGTTGAGCATGGAACTCATGCGGTTAGACCAGTTGCCCCAACATTAGATGGATATGATTTTGCTGGTTGGGTAGTTGGAAGCAAAAATGCTGATGGAGCATATTTAGATTATGAACCATTCTATTTCATGAGTGCTCTTATCGTTGAAGATATTAATCTTTACGCTACTTGGGAAGCAAAAGAATATTCTTATACCTTAATGGATGGAGATGACGAACTTGGTACATATAAAGCAACATATGGTCAAACTCTTGATTTACCAGTTTTACCTGCATCAAGTAAAGGTGTCTTCTCTGGCTGGACAGATGAAAAAGGTGCTGCCGCTCCTGATAAATTTATTTTTAATGAAGATAAGACATTCACTGCTCAATATATGAGTGTCAGTGAAAATTTTGTTGGAACTTTCTATAGCAGTGATGAATCAATTAAAGTTGTGATTGATGGAAATACCGCTAAAGCAACTTCTACTAGAAAAGAAATCACATATTCTGTCAGTGAAATTACTGATGAAGGAAATAAAGTAATCTTCACATATAGTGAAGCTAACAAGTTACATTCTTTAGTGGTTGTTAACGAAAATGGAAAATTGCACGCAACCGCACCATATGTTTATACCGATGGAAGCTATACAAGCACATATTATGATTTCTCAATCGGTGTTGGCTCTAACGGATTTGATATTTCAAAGCCAAAAGGAGTTGAGTCAATCGCTTTAAGTGCTAATTCAACATCAGTCAAAGTTGGAGAAGTTGTCACTTTAACTGCAAACATTACTCCAAGTGATGCTTTCTCTACGTATAAAGCGTTAACTTTAAACTTTGATGATACTGCTTTTGATGCTGATGGACTTAAGTTAACTGCGAAAAAAGCTGGTACATTTGAAGTCTTTGCAACTTCCGCTGATGGAACTAAATCAAATACATTAACCATTACAGTTGCTGAAGTCGTTACAGTTGCTTCTATTACCGCTACTGATATCGAATTACTTGAAGGAGGAAGCACAGATTCTAATTATTTCTTAACTTCAAGTGTTGAAGGAAAAGAAATCAATAGTAAAAACATTTCCTTTGCTTCAGATAATACAACTGTTGCAACAGTCAACGCTTCAACTGGCAAAATTACTGCGAAAAAAGCTGGAACTGCTAATATTACAATTACTGATTCAGTAAGTAACAATACCGCAACATTTAAAGTCACTGTTAATAGTAAGAGTTTACCAGCTGACTTTGTCGGAACTTACACAATCGCTATCTCTTACTATAATGAAGAAAATGCTACATTAGTTCTTAACGCCGATGGAACTGCAACTTTAGAAGATGAAGAAGGAAACTTCAGTCTCTCTGGATCAGTCACTAATATCGATAGTGGTAAATACACTCTTGAATTAGATGATGGTAATGATTTCGATTCTGCAACATTTGTTGTTTATGAAGAAGAAGGTTCTTTAGTTGCAGAATGCTCAGCTGGAAGTGATTCATATATCACCTTTGGTGAAGCTAAAGTAACATTAAAAACTCTCACTCCTGAAACATTCTCTCTTGAACTTGATACTTCTTCAGTCAAAAAAGAATTTGAAATTGGAGAAACATTCTCAAGTACTGGATTAAAAGTTTCTTATGTCTCTTCTAAGGGAGGAAAAACAGATGTTAGCGCTAGCGCAACTGTTACTGCTCCTGATATGAGTGCTGCTGGAGAAAAGACCGTTACTGTCACATATAACGGAGTATCTGCTACTTATAAGGTTAACGTTAAAGAAGCTGCTACCGCATTAGAAGGTTATTTCGAAGGTGAAGGATTTAGTTCTGAAACTATCGCTTTATTAATCGAAGGAAATACTGCAGTTATTAGTTCAGATTATAGCGAAGGAACTGAATATGAACTCGCTTTTGATGCCGCAACAAATACAATTAGTGGCGAAATCGAAGGAGGCTTAGTTGAGCTTTCAGTTACCATTATTAATGATGGAGAAATTACATTAGAAATCGTTAGCGATGATGATTTGTCAATCTATTACTACATTTGTGGAGATTATGTTGAAGCTGGTGCTACAACTGGCTCCTTATATGCAGCGTAATACTTAACTATTTATTATGGCTAGGCGGGGTTTTCTCGCCTAGCCTATTAGTCGAAAAAGGTAAAATAACAACAAGATGAAAAGAATTACAAAATTATTACTATCTCTATTAATTCCTTTAACTATCTTTTCTTGTTCTTCCTCTAACAAGAGTGAAGACTTTTCTGACGTTAAGGAAAACGAAATATATTATGCGAATAGTTGGGATGATACAATTGATAAATTAATTAGATATTCAATCGGAGATCAAGCCAAATATATTCCTGTTTTTACTTCAATTAATTACGAGGCTTTTGTTTCAAAAACAACGAGTAATAATCAATTAATTAAGTACACTAACATCAAATGTTTTGGTGTTTCAAATACAACTGCAAATCGCTTATACGGTGAAAAACTTGAAGAAAAAGAATTCTCAGTCGTTGGTGATTATCTATATGCTTATCGATTTGTCGATTATTCTAGTGATTTATTTGTTAATTACGGAATAATGACTGATGAAAGTAGTGGAACTACTTTCTTTAATTTACAACTATCAATTAGAAAGACTCGTGAAACTACTTGGGATGGAGCTTTTATTAAAGAATATTTGGAAGTTGATGTTCCTTCTTATGAAGCTCCTGCATATAATTTTGTCTATGATTCATATTATGAAAGGATTGTTGTTAACGCTTTATTCGTTGAAGATAACGCTTTAACAAAATATTCTCAAATCCTTCAAAGTAATAGCTACGTTATCACAAATACTGATACCGCTAACGGGGGAATTCAATTATTAGATCCAACTGGATATATAACTATTACTTTATATAGCATGGTCGGCGAATATGAATGTAATTTACTTTATATCGCGATTGATAATGCGTGGCCAACTTTAGAAATAGGGGCTTTCTTGGGGGTTTATCTTCCAAAATTAGAAGGTTCAGAAACCGCAACATATTGGGGATGGACATATTATGACCCAGATCAAGAAGATGGTAGCACTGATGATTATGTTTTACTCATCTATTATGATTATGCTTCTGAAGATGATTATGACCATTATCTCGACCAATTAGTGGCGGCTGGATTTAATAAAGGCGAAGAAACTGAAGAAAGTGGAGTCTTATCTACCCCTTTATTTGCTATTCACCCAAACGGTTCAACTTTAGAAATGAAATTACAATATCAAATTTCAAGTCAAACGATTTGTTTGGCAATATATCAAGCTTACAAAGCTTAGTTAGGAGAATTATATGCAAAAGAAATTATTATTTATACTCCCATTAGCAGGACTTATGTCTCTTATTGGATGTAACTCTTATAGTGGAGAAAAAGATCCAGGAGGAGATGTACCTCCACCAGTTATCCACGGAAGTACTTTTAAAGAAGCAAAAGAAAAAGATTACACGAATATGACTGTTTCTTACGCTTTAAATTCTGCTTCTTTCGGAGAAGAATATGGATATGAATATTACTTTGGAGAACATGATTTTGTTGCAGTCTATGACGGAAATACCGCAGAGATGTATGGTAATGAATTTGCCTGGATGTTTTATTCATATTACGAAGGAGAAAGCTACGCATATTGGAAGCAAACAAATTCATATGTGACAAGTGGTTGGATTTCAACTGGTTCAAAAGGAATTAAAGTAGGAATCGATTACGCTTATTTCTATATGCCTTATTTCTTAAACGTTATTAGTGAAGATGATGTTGAAAACATCTTAGGTTTATATGTCGTTAAAGAAAACGCAATTGATAAAGTCCTTGAAGGATTAAAATTCACTTATCTAACTAATGATATTCATTATATTGATATTCAAGTTAATGATGATGGTTATTTCACAAAGATAAGAGGATATGATGATCCAAATGATGACTCAATCGGATTTCAAATCCAATTAAGTAATTTTGGTTCAACCACCTCTCCGACTTCCCCTCTTCCTCCAGAAATTAGTGAAAGTACAATTAAAACTTATGAGGAAATGATTGGGCATGAAGAAGCTCCTGATGTTTATATTGAAACCTTAGTAATCAATATTAACGAAGAAGTTGATTCAGATGAAAATTTTGATATCATTCTTTATCCAGATGATACGATTGATCTCTCATTTACCTACACTCCAGATAACGCTAATAAGAAAGAAGTAAGATGGGCTTCTTCTAATAATGAAGTCGTTACTTTTGATTCTTTCTTAAATTGGCAAAGTGGTCACAAATATTTAACCGCTCTTCGAGAAGGAGAAGCAGAGATTTATGTCACTCACACAAATGGAGAAAATCAAGTCATTTCTTCTCAACATTTAAAAGTTAAAGTCAACGCTCCAAAAGAAATTGAAGTTGGTGAAAATGATGTATATAGTTTCTTATTTACCGATAGCGAGTCTTTAGGAGATGATGCATATAAAATTAATGCGACAAATAACATTAAAACTGAGGCTCCTTTCGTTATTACTTCGTATTTAGCAAATATCTCTTCGACAGTAAATGGAGATATTAAAGTCGATGACACTAATGCAATTATGGTTGATTGGGGAACTTCTCAACACATGAATGATTCATATCGTGAACGTGAAGGAAATGAAGTATTTTTCGATTTTGAAGCTCAACAAGTCAGTTCAATTTCCTTCTTATACGGATTACAATTCTCTTCACATATTACTAACTTATCAAAAGTTGGAAGTGCATTTATTAAAACTAGTAATGATGGCGAAAATTGGTCAGTAATTGATATTACCGAAGAAATCACTACTGAAATTGCTAAAACCACCAGCAGTGGAATGACTCCAAAAATTTTAACAAGAGAATTTGAACCTGCTTCAATGGTCAAACTTGTCTTTACCACTAAACACTCAATCGGTTTTGGCTTCTGGCTCGATTTATTTAATTTTGTTTTTGGTGCTAATGAAAGCTGTATCAATTATGATGACACTTTAGCGGTCCCAGTTACTGGAATTGAAGTTAATGGATTCAGGAATAAATTAAAAGTTGGAAGTTCAATGAAATTAAGCGCAACTGTTTCACCAGCCAATGCTTCAAATAAAAATGTTAAATGGGCATCAAGCAATCCAGAAATTGTCAAAGTTGATAATCGTGGAATGGTTACTGCTTTAACAGTTGGAGAAGCAGTTATTACCGCAACAAGTGTCACTAATGGAGTTGTTTCTAATGAATTTGTCATTAAAACTTACACTCAAGAATATATTGATGATCCAGAATATAACCTCATCGGTCAAACATTCTCTTCAAGTGGAGTAAATGTTAATGGAACATTATTTGATGTTTCTTTCAAAATCAATAATTCAACAAGTGCAACTTTGACTTTGTTAACCAAAGTAGCGGGAATTGAACTCAAAACTGAATATAAAGCTTCATTTGATGGATTTGATTCTGATACAGGAATTTATGAATTCTTAACCGAAGAAAACGGAATTATTAGATTTACATTATCTAGTGATAAAGAATCCATTGAATTCAGATTTATTGATGGAGATGGAGAATATGTTATTGGTAATGCCTCTAACGGAATTTCTCTTTCTAAATAAGGAAAATAATTAATTTATGAAGAAGAAAATTTTGTTCTCCTTAATTACTTCTACTTTGTTATTTTCTTGTGCCTCTAATAATGACGCAATTAAAAATTCTAAATGGGGTGAAGAGGCGGCAAAAGCGTCATATGATGCGATTGGAGTGGTTATTCCATATATTGAAAGTGAGGCTTTTGAATATGAAGTTATCACTGATGCTTATGGTGATTTAGAAATTAATTTCTATTTATATTATGAAAGCCAAGAAGTTGCTGAAAATAAATTAGTGGAATACGCTTACGCATGTTATGAACAAGATCGTTATCAATGCGAAGTTAAAAATCAATATTATTATGATGAAACCGACTATTCCTATTTTGAAGCGCAAACACTATACGCTGATAAGGTTTTAAATGAAGAAGTAGCGGTTGAGATTTTAGGTATCGCTTCTCAAAAAGCGTATAACGGGGTTCTTAAAGGTTGCTTAGGATTATTTTGTTATACATATCTTCCTAATTTAAATCCAAGTTCTTTCCCAAACAATGCGGTTAAGCATCTTTTAGGAGAAGAGATTCCCGCTCTTAATGGAGAGAATCTTGAATTTGATTTCTCGTTTTATATTTATGGCGAAGGATATAGCTGCTTAACTATTTCAGTCGCTGGAGATGGAGCGAGTTATTTATTAGAAGAAGAATATATCTCTACTCTTTTATCTGCTTCTTATGACATTTATCCATATAATTCATATGAAGAAACTCTCGGAAATAGATTAAGAAGCGTTAATGATTATCAAGGATATGAAGATGGATTTTATTATTATGCTTATCCAGGAAATAATAATTATATGATTGTCTTCTATTATAGCCTTTATTATTCCGCCTTTATCATTGATATCGCTCTACTATAAGAAAAAGAATGGGCCTTGCCCATTTTTTTTATCACATCTTTTGACACATATTATTAATATTCTTATTATTAAGGTATATTTGGAGGAAAGCCTTATGCTTGTCAAAAATACTTACGAATTAGTGGGAAATACACCTCTAATTGAACTTCAACATATTGAAAAAGAGTATGATCTTAATTGTCACTTGTACGCGAAAGTTGAGTTATTTAATCCTGCAGGTTCTGTCAAAGACAGAATTGCTTTAGCAATGATTGAAGACGCTGAAGAAAAAGGATTATTAACCGATGATTCAGTAATTATTGAACCAACAAGTGGAAATACAGGTATAGGTATTGCTTCTATTGCCGCGATGAAAGGATATCGCTGCATCTTAACAATGCCAGAAACAATGTCCATAGAAAGAAGAAAGCTTTTAAAGGCTTATGGAGCAGAAATTGTTTTAACCGAAGGGCCTTTAGGAATGAAAGGCGCGATTAATAAAGCCAAAGAACTTTCTAAAGAAATCCCTCATTCAATCATTCTGGGACAATTTGAAAATCCTGCTAATCCAAGAGCGCATTATCAAACAACTGGTCCGGAAATATTTGATGATTTAAATGGAAAAGTTGATTATCTTGTCGCTGGCATTGGAACAGGTGGAACAATATCTGGAACAGGACAATATTTAAAAGAAAGAATTGAAGGAATTAAAGTTGTGGGAGTAGAACCATCTTCTTCCGCTGTTATATCTGGAGAAAAACCAGGGCCACATAAAATTCAAGGAATTGGAGCGGGATTTATTCCTGATACATTAGATTTAGAAGTTTTAGATGAAATAATTCCAATTAGTAATGAAGATGCTTTTGAATATGGAAGATTAGTGTCACATTTAGAGGGTTTCTTAGTGGGTATTTCTTCTGGTGCTGCTTTAGCAGGAGCGATTAAAATCGCCAAAAATATTAATGAGAGTGATAAAAATGTTGTCGTCATTTTCCCTGATAGTGGTGATCGATATTTAAGCACTCCATTATTTGACGAATGAAATTTTTAAAACAAGGTTTATAATATTCTTGTTATGAAAAAAATATATTTACACGTTTACCTAGTCTTTGCTTTGCTAGTGGCTACTTTTATCGTTGGTTCATTTTTTGATTACCAGATTAATGACGCCTTATTTAGTAACAAAGACACTTTCGGATTAGTTATTTCCGTTATTGGAACAATTCCTGGATATGGTGTATTGGCCTTTTTAGGAGGTGGCCTCGTATATTTAGGAATAAAAAGAGAATATCCACATAAATTTTGGAAATATTTCAATGTTGGTTTTGGAATTCTCTCGTTTGGATTATCTGTTTATTTCATTGGAAAAGAATTTTTTGGACCAAATGGATTTGATTATTTAAACATCAATCCGCTCTTTGGACTATTAATCGCTTTACCAGTTGACGCTGCAATTGGATTTTTAGGATATAAAATCACTTGTAAAACAAATAATGATAAGCTTTGGCTTATTTATATCATTTTAGCTTTAGCCATTGGCGTAGCTTTAATCGGTGGAGTAACTTTACTTAAATCGATTTTCCATCGCCCAAGATTTAGAAGTTTAGGCACAGTTAGTGGCCTTGAATATCATAACTGGTGGTCAGTTTGTAGTGATTACAAGACATTTATTAATGACTACGGAGTTCTTTCTGAAGAATTCAAGTCCTTCCCAAGTGGACACGCTGGAACTTGTGGTGTCTTCTTAATGTCATCATTATTCTTACCTTATATTGATAAAAAATATGAAAAGATTTCGTATGTTTTATTCGGCTGTGGATTTATTTGGACACTTTTAGTCTCGTTTGCCAGAATGAGAGTCGGTGCTCATTTCTTATCCGATGTCTCAATGGGCGCTTTACTTTCCATAATTTTCATATTTATTGCAAAAGTTGTCATAGACAATGTAAAATATTTCTCGCATTCAGATAAAAATGAATTGTAGAAAGGAAAAATTCATGAAAGAAAACTGGAAAAAGTATTTGGCAGAATGTGTTGGCACTGCTGTATTAACTTTAGTTGCATGTGGTGTCGCAGTAATTGGCCAACAATATGCATTAGGCGTTGGCGGATGGTGGGTTGCCACTTCATTTGCTTTCGGCTTAGTTATTGTTGCAATGGCTTATTCAATCGGAAATATTTCTGGTTGCCACATTAATCCTGCAGTCAGTTTAGCAATGTTAATTAGAAAACAAATTTCCTTAAAAGATTTCTGTTTCTATGTCTTAGCTCAAACTGTTGGTGCTTTCATCGGATCTTTATTCCTTGCCCTTTGCTTAAGAGGCAATTTCGGAGCTTTAGGCGGAAACGAAGTCCAAGACTTCCTTAAAGTCGAAGTTGATGGCGTTTTAGTCGCAGACGTTTGGTCCTTATTAGCGGCCTTCTTCGTTGAAGTATTATTAACATTTGTCTTCGTCATTGCTATTTTAGGTGTTACCGACAAGAGATATCACGATGGAAAACACGCTGGTATTGTCATCGGCTTAGTTCTCGCCTTAGTTCACTTAATGGGATTAGGATTCACTGGTACTTCTGTTAACCCAGCAAGAAGCTTAGCTCCTGCTGTCTTACAAGCAATTACTGGTAATACTACTTCATTAACCCAAGTTTGGATTTGGATTCTTGCTCCTCTTGCTGGTGCTGCTCTTGCAGCGGTTGTCTACGGACTCCTCACCAAAGGCAAAGAAGAAGCAAAAGCTGAATAATTTTTACTTAAAAAACAGAGGCCTCTTATAAAGAGGTCTTTTGTTTTGCAAATAAAAAGAAGAAGAAATATCTTCCTCTTTCTAATATTAAGATAACCGCTATATGTTGTTTTTTCTTAATTTAGCAAATTTTGGTGAAGTTCTTTCGAGTTCTTCAAGATCTGCTTCAGTAGGCATATGTGCTTTACCGGCTTCCATGAAGTTACGAAGAACACCAACTAAAATAAATGGTCTAACGATAACTGAATGTAGAATTGACCAAATAATAACCGCACTTAAAGCAGAAACAAAAATAACGAAAGTGGTAGGGTTAGTGACAATCTCACTGACTTGGCTACCGCTCTCGGCAGCGGCGTTTGTGATTTCGGCAATAAGGGCGTCAAACATTTGAGGGAACTGTAGAAGAGTTACATAAATAATTCCAAAGAATGCTCCTCCAAATAAAACAAGTGATAATAAACCCATTCCAAAAATTCTTCCAACATTACGAATTAATGTTTTGCCGTGTTTGAAGAAGATAACTGCTCCTTCACACGCTGCAGCAGCAGAATTCATGTCTTTGCGATATAAAACCCATCCTAAACAGCAATCGCATAAATAATCGATTAAAGTTTGAATAGCGGAATCGATAGCTGATGTAATCCCGTTTCCAACTTCTCCACCTACCGCTGTTCCAATTCGATTAATTGATCTTCCAATTTGTCTAAAAACGCCTTTAATTGCGCCAGTGACAAAGAAGAAAACTGTAATTTTACCAAATCTTCCTTTAATTTCTTCAAAGCCAGCGTGAGTGACGTGATCTGGTAATTCTCCTTCAGTAACTCCTTTGGTCATCATTGCGATTTGAGCAGCTTTAATTCTATTTAAAATTAAATAGTTAATTAGAATAGCAATAATTATTCCAATAACAAGTCCAACAGCAAGTCCGATTAATCCTTTGCTACTCGCCATTCCTTCAGCGATATAAAATCCACCGACACAACAGCCAATAAGTCCACCGAGACTAATCATTCCAAAAACGAATTGGAGAAACGAAAAAGAAAGTGTTTTTTTGTATACTTGGAAATTTGTCATATTTTTCCTCCGATAATATAATTATAAAAGAATAATAAGAGTATTTTTCAACACTTTTTTCTTCGTGAGTTCTTTACTGTGATAAAATTATTTTAGTAGGTGGTGATAATTATGAATGAACCAAAGGTTTCTGAAATTAAGAAGTATTTAAGTGGTATAGCAAAAATAAACCGCAAATATGTGACAAGTGAAAGACTTTCTCGGGTGGTTGGAAATTATCCAGAAATCATTAGCGACACTCTTTCGTATTTTGAGCCTACTTTAAAGATGGATCCTGAATTCAATTTAATGGAATTAGTTCCAGTGATGAAACAATTTGTCATTAATCAAGAAGAGAACAAAAATTTGAATAATAAAAAAGTGGCAGTTAAGAAAAAAGATTTAGAAAAATTTGAATCAATCAACGATTTCATATATCAAAAAATGACTTCCGTTGGTGGCCTACTTGATCGAAATGTTTCTCTTAGTGATACTGACTTAAGAATTTTGAAGAAATTAATCACTGAGGAACAAGCAAATCGAAAAAATAAGAAATAAGCAATAAATGTAGTCGGTGTAGTCTAATCGGCTACTTTTATTTTTACCTTGTAAACACGCTCATACATGTGTATATTAATTTTGGTTATTTTTTGGAGGATAAAAAACTAATGGAAGTTAAAAAGACAATGCTCTCTGTTGATGGAAATACCGCAGCAGCATTAGAATCCTATAACTTTATTGAAGTTGCTGGAATTTACCCAATCACTCCTTCTAGCCCAATGGCAGAAGTTATTGATGTTGAAGCCAGCAAAGGAAGAAAAAACTTTTTTGGAAGTGTTGTAAAAGTTAGCGAAATGCAATCTGAAGCCGGTGCTTCTGGTGCAGTTCACGGTGCTCTTCAAGCCGGTGCTTTAGCCGCCACTTACACTGCCAGCCAAGGCTTACTCTTAATGATTCCTAACATTTATAAATGGGCCGGTGAATTATTACCAGTAGTCTTACACGTATCCGCTCGTAGCTTAGCGACACGTTCCTTATCAATCTTTGGTGATCACCAAGATATTTATGCTATTAGACAAACTGGCGTTGCCATGATTTGTTCTCACTCAGTTCAAGAAATCGCTGATTTAACTTCAGTTGCTCACTTAATTGCAATTGACGCTGAAACTCCTGTCTGCCATTTCTTTGATGGATTTAGAACATCTCACGAAATTCAAAACGTCGAATTTGTTGATAATGAAGAATGGAAGAAATTGCTTCCAATGGATAAAGTCGAGAAATTCAGAGCTCGTGCTTTAAATCCACACACCCACCCAGTAACTCGTGGTGGAGCAGAAAACGATGACATTTATTTCCAAGGTAGAGAAGCGCAAAACGCTCACTACGATAAAGTCGTTGAATATGCAGAAAAATATTTTAAAGAAGCTACTAGATTAACTGGTAGAGAATACGCTCCATTTACCTATTATGGACGTAAAGATGCTGAAAGAGTCATCGTTGCTATGGGTTCAGTCACTGAAACTGCAAAAGAAGTAATCGACGCTCTTCCAGATGAAAAAATCGGTTTAGTCAAAGTACATTTATATCGTCCTTTCTCTGCAAAACACTTATTAGCGGTTTTACCAAAATCCGTGAAGAGAATTGCAGTCTTAGATAGAACAAAAGAAATGGGTGCTACTGGTGAACCATTATACTTAGATGTCGTTTCTGTTATTAAACAAGCAGGTCTTGATATTGAAGTTATCGGTGGTAGATATGGATTATCTAGTAAAGATACTCAACCAAAAGACGTCAAATCTGTTTATGATTTCTTAAATAGTGATTCACGTCATCACGATTTCACCGTTGGAATTAATGATGATCTCACCCATAAATCAATTCCTGTTGATGAAAATTTCCATGTCAAAGCTGATTACACAAGCTGCTTATTCTATGGATTAGGTAGTGATGGTACAGTTTCCGCTAATAAGTCTTCGATTAAGATTATTGGTGATGCAACTGGTCAATATGCTCAAGCATATTTCGCTTATGACTCTAGAAAAGCTGGTGGTGTTACCCGTTCTCACTTAAGATTTGGTAAGACCCCAATTAGAAGTACATATTATGTTCAAAACGCTAACTTCATTTCTTGCTCACTCGATACTTATTTATTCAAGTTCGATATGATTAGAAACCTCAAAGAAGGCGGAACATTCTTGCTCAACACTGATATGACTGATGAACAACTCATCAAAGTCATGCCAAATAGAACAAAATATTTATTAGCTAAGAAACACGCAAGATTCTTCGTTATCGACGCTAATAAGATTGCAAGCGAAATCGGTATGGGTCGACACACCAATACCATTCTCCAAGCAAGCTTCTTCTATCTCAACCAAGACATCATGCCTTATGAAGAAGCCAACAAATGGATGAAGAAGTTTGCAGAAAAATCCTACGCCAAAAAAGGACAAGAAGTTGTCGAACTCAACTGGAAAGCAATTGATGCTGGTACAGAAGGACTTAGAGAAGTCAAAGTCGATCCAGCGTGGGAAGCTTTAGAACCAAAATTTGAAAGACCTCTCACTGGTGATGAATATTTTGATTCATATGTCGCTGTCATGGGTAACTTAGGTGGAGATGACTTACCAGTCTCTAAATTCACCGAATGGGAACTCTTAGATGGAACAATGAATCCAGACATCACTTATAGAGAACAAAGAAGTATTGCGGATAGAGTTCCTCTTTGGCACAAAGAAAACTGTATCCAATGTAACCAATGTGCGTTTGTCTGTCCACATGCGACAATTAGACCATTCTTATTAAATGAAGAAGAACTCGCTAACGCACCAGAACTCGTTAAAAACGATGTTAAACCAGCCCTCGGTGTTCCTGGACATCAATACCGTATCCAAGTCTCACCACGTAACTGTGTTGGTTGTGGTCTCTGTGTTGCTGAATGTAACGCAAATAAAGTTGGTAAGAACGCTCTTGAAATGGTAGAAGCCAAATCACAATTCCCACAAGAAGAAGCGGCAGAATACTTATTCAAACACGTTTCTTATAAAGCAGATAAACTTCCAGCCGCTATGCAAGAAACTCCAAAAGGTGTTGGATTCTTAATGCCATATATGGAAATTTCTGGAGCTTGTGCTGGATGTGGAGAAACCCCATATTATCGTTTAGTTTCTCAATTATTCGGTAAAGATATGTTAGTTGCTAATGCAACTGGATGTAGTTCCATTTATAGTGGTTCTACCCCATTAACTCCATTCTGCACCGATAAAGATGGTCAAGGTATTGCTTGGGCTAACTCCTTATTCGAAGACAACGCTGAATTCGGATATGGTATGAGAGTGGCAACTGATCACAAACTTAAAGCCGCTATTGAAATTTTAGAAGCTGCTAAAGAAAGAGATACAGTTGAAGAAGAACTCAAAGCCAAAATTGATGAATACTTTGCAAACATCAAAAATAGAAAAGAATCTCGTAGAATCGTTCCTGAACTCGTTAACTTAGTCAAAGCTAGTAAAGATGAAGAAGTTAAAGGCGTTCTCGCTTACGAAAGAGATTTACAAGACAAATCAGTTTGGATCATCGGTGGTGATGGTTGGTCATACGATATCGGTTACGGTGGACTTGATCACGTCATCGCTAATGAAGAAGACGTCAATATCTTAGTCTTAGATACTGAAGTCTATTCCAACACTGGTGGACAATCCTCAAAATCATCACAAACTGGTAGTATTGCTAAATTTACCGCTGCTGGTAAATTAACTCCTAAAAAGAACCTTGCTCTTATTGCAATGAGTTATGGCACAGTCTATGTTGCCCAAATCGCTTTAGGAAGTAACCCAGTTAAAGCTATTAAAGCTTTGAAAGAAGCTGAAAGCTACAATGGTCCATCCCTTATTATATGCTACGCTCCATGTGCAAACCATGGAATCAAGGGTGGATTGAGCAATTCCATGAAACAAGAGAAGAAAGCCGTCGAATGTGGATATTTCCAACTCTTCAGATATGATCCACGTTTAGTCGCTGAAGGAAAACCAGGTTTATCAATTGATATGCCTGAACCAGATTATTCCAAATTCAGAGACTTCATCATGACAGAAACCAGATTCTCTCAACTTCCAAAAGTGAATCCTGCTCATGCTGAAGAACTTCTTACCAAGGCTGAGAAATACGCTCAAGATCGTTGGAACAGAATCAAAAAATTTGGTCTTTAATCTATAAATACATCATTAAACAATCAAGCTCTCGGAAAAAATCTGAGAGTTTGATTGCACTTAATTAATCTTTGTGATTAAATATGATATGGTAGGTTAAGCATTTATGAAAAAAAGTGAAAGACAAGTTGAAGTATTAATCGAATCACTCATTGAAGTTTCGTTAATCGAAAAAGTTATTGAATCTCTTCCAAGAGGATATATTTCAGTTAAAAACATCTCAGGACACAAATATTTTTATCGTCAATGGAGAGAAGGAAGCAGAATCATCTCTACCTACGTTCCTGAAAGTTATTTGAACGTCGTTAAGCAAAAAATTGAAATTCGTAAACAAAATGAAGAATTACTTAAAATTTTAAAGAAAGACTACAAAAAAGCTGAAAAAGCCGTCTTAAAAGTTGGAGAAGTTACTCCAGAAGAAATCGCTCATGCGAAAGAAAGAATTTCTTCATTAAGTGAAGAAGAACTTGAAAATAGAAGAGAAATCGTCAAAACCTTGAAAGACGAATTACTCGCTTAATTCTTCAATTAGTAAAGTTTAGGGGTTTAAACCCCTTTTCTTTTTGAATATAATAGTAATCTATGAATAAATTAATTGTTCTTTCTGGCGTTCCCGGTAGTGGTAAATCTTATTTTTCTAATACAATAAAAAAGATTAAAGGCGCACATGTATATGTTGTTAGTAGTGACTCTTTGAGAAGAGAAATTACTGGAAGTCAATCAAACATTGATCACGAACAACTTGTTTGGACCATTTTTTATGAACTCGCTAAAAGTTATTCTCATGATAAAGAAGGAATTGTGATTTTAGATGCAACTCATATCACATCCACTTTAAGAGTGGATAAGAATCAAATATTGAAGCCATTATTTGATGAAGTAATACTTGTGATGTGGAAACTTGATAAAAATGTTGTTTCTAATCAAAATTTACAAAGAGAATATCCAATCGCTCCAGATGTCTTAGACATGTTTTTTAATCAATTTGAACTCCCTACTGAAAAAGATGAGAAATTCTTTGATAAAATCATCATGATTACTAATAACGATATCGCTCCTGCGATAAAAGAAATAATCTAATTAAAAAGAGAACAAAACAAGTCAGGATGAGTCCTGATTTTTTTGTTTGAAAAAATACACTCATATATGTAGAAAAGTTTATTTATTTAGATTAAAATAAATACACTTATGGAAAAGAATATTGTTATTAAAGGGGCTAGAGAAAATAACTTAAAGAATGTTAATGTTACAATTCCTAAAGAATCTTTAGTTGTATTCACAGGTTTATCAGGAAGTGGTAAATCCACTTTAGCGTTCGACACTCTTTTTGCCGAAGGCCAAAGAAGATATATGGAATCTCTTTCAAGTTACGCTCGTCAATTTTTAGGAAATTATGAAAAACCTGATGTTGATGTTATTGAAGGACTTTCTCCAAGCATCGCAATCGATCAAAAAAGTGTTTCTCATAATCCGAGAAGTACTGTTGGAACAGTCACTGAAATATATGATTATTTAAGATTACTTTTTGGTCGAGTTGGAGTCCCTTATTGTCCAAATCACCACACCCCAATTATTTCTTTTAGTCCAACTAATATGACTGATATCGTTCTTAATTATCCAGCTGGAACAAAAATTCAACTTCTTTCTCCAGTTGTTCATAACGAAAAAGGAACCCATAAAGAAATAATTGATAAGATTAGAACAAATGGATTTGTTAGACTTCGTGTTGATGGAGTTTTTACCACAATCGATGAAATAAAACCATTAGAAAAAAATAACAAACACTCTATTGATATTGTTATTGACCGAATTATTGTTAAACCAGAAAATCGAGCGAGAATATATGAATCAATTGAAACGGCTCTTGATTGGTCAAAAGGATTACTTGTCATTTATTCTGAAATTGAAGAAAAAGTTTTAAGTGATCGTCACACTTGTCCAATATGTGGATTTTCTGTTCCAAAACTTGAACCGAGATTATTTTCATTTAACGCTCCAATGGGTTTTTGTCCTGACTGTAAAGGATTAGGAATTAAGCGAGAAGCTGCTCCTGAACTTTTAGTCCCAAACCCACAATTATCAATTTCTAAAGGGGCGATTGATTATTATAAAAATACCGCTAATACATCTAATCTTGAGTGGCAAGAATTCAAACTCCTTTGTGATTTATATAAAATTTCAACTGATGTCCCTTATGAAGAATTGACTGAAAAACAAAAACATATCATCTTATATGGCTCTCCAGAAATTCATAAATATTCTCTTAAAAGTTCTTCTGGAAATGTTACTAATCGACTTGGATATATCGAAGGAATTAAAACAAAAGTTGAACGTTTATATCAAGAAACCAGTAGTGATTGGATGAGAGATTATTATGAAAAATTCATGAGAGATTCTATCTGTACTACTTGTAAAGGAACAAGATTAAATAAA
Source organism: Bacilli bacterium (assembly GCA_017635565.1). Taxonomy (GTDB): domain Bacteria; phylum Bacillota_I; class Bacilli_A; order RFN20; family CAG-826; genus UBA2450. The sequence goes on along the minus strand of JAGBLE010000013.1, from coordinate 5,546 downwards.
GAAGCCCTTTCTGTTTTAATCGATGGAAAGAATATTTATGATGTCACTTGCTTACAACTCGGCGAACTTAAAGACTGGATTTTATCTCTTAAAGACAAATTAAAAGATAATGATTTAACAATCGCTAACATGGTCATTCGAGAAATTGAATCTCGCGTCTCTTTCTTATGCGATGTGGGTCTTGATTATCTAACTCTTTCCCGTATGGCGATGACATTAAGTGGAGGAGAAAGTCAAAGAATTAGACTCGCTACTCAAATCGGTTCCAAATTAACTGGTATTCTTTACGTTTTAGATGAACCAAGTATTGGATTACATCAAAAAGATGATGAAAGATTAATCGAATCTCTTAAAAAGATGAGAGATATTGGTAACACTCTTGTTGTTGTTGAACATGATGAAGAAACAATTCGACAAGCAGATTACGTTGTTGATATCGGCCCAAAAGCAGGAATCCATGGAGGAGAAATCATTTATCAAGGTGATGTCCCAGGATTATTAAAATGTGAAAATAGTCTCACTAGTGATTATTTAACTGGTCGAAAAAAGATTGAAATCCCAAAAGAAAGAAGAAAAGGAAATGGAAAATTCCTTGAAATAAAGGGAGCAAAAATTAATAACCTCAAAAATATAAATGTTAAATTTCCTCTTGGAACATTTATTTCAGTGACTGGAGTAAGTGGAAGCGGAAAATCATCTTTGGTTAATCAAACTTTATATTTACAACTCGTTAAATATTTCACTGGAAAAGAAGTTTTCCCTGGTGAAGTTAAATCAATAACAGGGCAAGAATTAATCGATAAAGTAATTAACGTTTCTCAAGAACCAATTGGAAGAACTCCAAGAAGTAACCCTGCAACATATATCAAACTTTTTGATGAAATAAGAGACTTATTCGCTAATACTGTTGAAGCGAAAGCTCGTGGCTTTGATAAAGGAAGATTCTCTTTTAATGTAACAGGTGGAAGATGTGAAAAATGTGAAGGAGCAGGTGTAACCCGTGTTCCAATGAATTTCTTACCTGATGTTTATGTTAGATGTGATGCATGTAATGGTAAAAGATATAATGAAGAAACTTTACAAGTCACCTATAAAGGAAAAAATATTTATGAAGTTTTAGAGATGACTGTGGAAGACGCTTTAACTTTCTTTGAAAACCATCCAAGAATCAAACACAAAATCCAAACTCTTTACGATGTTGGTTTAGGCTATATCAAACTCGGTCAAGCAGCGACCACCCTTTCTGGAGGAGAAGCTCAAAGAGTGAAATTAGCGTTTGAATTACAAAGAAAACCAACAGGAAAGACCTTATATATTCTTGATGAACCAACAACTGGTTTGCACACTCACGATGTCAAACAATTAATTAATGTCTTACAAAGAATTGTTGATCATGGAGATACCGTTTTAGTTATTGAACACAATTTAGATGTCATTAAAGTAAGCGATTATATCATTGATATTGGCCCAGATGGTGGAGACCGAGGTGGAAGAGTTATCGCCACTGGAACTCCTGAAGAAATCTCCAAAGTTGAAAAGAGTTATACAGGCCAATATTTGAAGAAAGTTCTTGGTAAATAATATGGTTTCTTTAATATTTATGATTATTTTTATCGCCATAGCATTAGGTATTTTTGGATACTCAGTTTTTAAAGCAATTAAATTAGTTAAATATCCAATGCCTAAAACCATAAATTATCCAAACGAAATCAAAAATTTTGTCTATTTTATTGGTGCTATTGCGGTTTCAACAGTGCTAATCTTTGTCTTTTTGGCAATGTATCAGTTATATATATTGTCTCCAGGAGAATGGGCCTCTTTAATTTTTGGTTCATTAATTTTTGGATTTACTTTACCAACTTTTGTTTTATCTTTTATCATTCATTATTACGGAAAAGAGATTGATCCTACTAGTGACAAGGTTTTATTTATTTCAATGATTAGTAGTGGAATTGTTTTCTTTATCGGACTTATTTTACTTACAAATGGAATTGCAGATCACATCACATATCCTCTTGTTAACGGATTATCTTTCAAAGATGGATTTGTTAATCCAAGTATGGGTGTCAAACCAAATTTAGCGTGGTATGCGCTTTGCATTCTTTCTGGCGCAATTCTTGTTTATTTCATTTGTGATCATCGCTTCTATAAGGAATATGGAAAACACGGCATATTAGAATCAACTTTCTTCGTAGCTTTTCCAGCCGGAATAGTTGGAGCAAGAATTGGATATGTTATCGGAGAATGGGATCATGGTGGATTTGCTAGTCGAGTCGCTAACGGAGAGTGGTGGTCAATTTTCGCTGTTTGGGAAGGTGGATTAACCATTATTTCTGGAGCCTTAATCGGTATTATCGTTGGTGTAGCGTGGTTTTTATGGAGAAATAAAAAATATTCAATTTGGTTAGCGGTTGATATTATCGTTCCTTGTATTTTAGTTGCTCAAGCAATTGGAAGATGGGGAAATTTCTTTAACGCTGAAGTTCATGGAAATTTGGTCGATTCTTCAAATTGGTGGTTTTTACCAAAAATAATTATGAATAACGCTCAATATTCAGAAAGTGGAGGATGGGCTCCTTCTGGACAGATTTATGTCCCTCTTTTCTATATTGAATTTTTATCTAATTTAACTGGATATTTCTTAATCCGTTTTGCGCTTGGTAAAGGACTTAGAAAATATCTTGAACTCGGTGATTTAGCGGCCTCTTATATCGTTTGGTATGGCTTAACTCGAGTTATTTTAGAGCCAACGAGATATTCAGCCTATAACATGGGAAATGATGGATATTGGAGTTGGATGTGGTCAATCATCTTTGTTTTAGGTGGAGTTTTCTTAATTATGTGTAATCACGTTATTAGACATATAATTCGCAAGATTAAAAAACTTCCGATGATTGAAAATGTTAATATTCCTTTCACCATTACTGTTGGAGGAATATTTGCTGCGATTGGATTAGCGTTAACAATCTTAGGCTCTTTATTCATGATTAATGGAAGTCAATCAAACACAATCGCATTTAATAAATATAATAACGGCTTTATTATTTTAGTAATTGGTTTATCTTTCTTACTTTTACTTGTCTGTGTCGTTATTTATTCACTTCAAGGAAAGAAACAAAATGAAAAATAAAAGATATAAGGTTGTTTTATTTGATATGGATGGAACAGTTCTTGATTCCAACCCAATGATTATTGAATCGCTTAATATCTTATATGATAAATATCGTCATGGAGTGAGAACTCCTGTGGAGAAAATGTATTATTTCTCAGGTCCCCCAATTAGGGACACCCTCAAAGATGAATTTCCGGAGATGGATATTGAATTTATGTTTCAAGAATTTATGCGTGTCTCTAAGGAACTTTATCCAACTCATACATTTGCCTATCCACATAGTAAAGAAGTGCTTATTAGATTAAAAGAAGACGGTTATAAATTAGGAATTGTCACTAATAAGCGTCATGATTTAACTGAATACGCTTTAAAGTGTATCGGTTTTGAAGGGTTATTTGATTATATTATCGGATTTGATGATGTTAAAAACGGAAAGCCAGATCCAGAAGGAATTGAAAAATCAATCAAATATTTCTCCGCTAGTAAGCAAGAAACGATATATGTTGGAGACGATAAGCTCGATGTATACGCTGCTAATAACGCTGGGATCGATTGTGCTTTAGCGATTTGGGGTCCGAAAAAGTTACCTAAAGATTTAACGCCAAAATTTAAAATTAATTCTTATTTAGAATTGGAGGATATTCTCTATGAATAATGTCTATGATTGTCTTATTATCGGCGCTGGTCCTAGTGGAATAGGAGCAGGTATTAAACTTCATCAAGCAGGTATTAAAGTTGCCGTTATTGAGAAATCGACTCCAGGAGGAAAAATTAATGTCGCTCCTCGAGTTGATAATTATCCAGGACAAACTAAAATCCCTGGACCAGATTTAGCAGTAGTTTTCTTTGAAAGATTAATGAATGCAGGAGTGGAATTTATTGGAGATGAAATCACTTCTTTAGATAAAGAAAATGATTTATTTGTTTTAAAAGGATTATCAACCACCTATTATTCCAAAACTGTTTATATCGCTACTGGAACAGTGGAAAGAAAAATTGGTCTTCCGTTAGAAGATGAATTATTTGGTCATGGATTAAGTTATTGTGCGATTTGTGATGGACATTTCTTCAAAGGAGAAGATGTCCTTGTTATCGGAGGAGGAAATTCCGCTTTAAAAGAAGCAATTTATCTTTCTGGATTAGTAAAACATTTATATCTCATTCATCGTCGCAATGAATTTAGAGGATATCCAAAAATCGTTGAAGAATTAAAAAATAAAGAAAATGTTACTATTCTCACTCCATATATCCCTCTTGAATTCTTAATGAAAGATGGAAAACTCTGTGGAGTTAAAATTCAAAATAAAGAAACCCAAGAAGAAAGAATCCTTGAAGTTCAAGGTGTATTCCCTCTTGTTGGTCAAGATCCAAATAGTAAATTTATTAATCTTGATATCAAAAACGAATGGGGTAATATCCCAGTTGATAAAAAGATGATGACTCGTGTAAGTGGAGCTTTCTCCGGAGGAGATGTCCTTCCAAGAGATATCCGCCAAATCTATTTAGCGGAACACGATGGAATGGTGGCCGCTAATTCAATTTTGGAATATTTAGGTAAATAAAATGAAAAATTTTGTTGTTATTACTGGTCCAGCAGGTTCAGGACTATCAAGCGCCGAATATGTTTTTGAAGAACTCGGTTATTTTGTTATTAAAAATATTCCAACTACAGCGATTGATGTTGTAATTGATCAACTTCTTTCTGAAGATAATAAAATCAATAACATCTGTTTTGTGTCTCATGCGATTACCGCTGAAGAAACAATTAAAGCTGTGAAAAAACGTAAAAATGCGAATTTCAGAATTATCATTTTAAACTGTGGGAAAGAGGAATTAATTAAAAGATACACTCTTACTCGACGAGTTCATCCTCGAAGTGTCACTCAAAAAATATCTCCAATTCAAGCCATTGAAGAAGATATCAAAAGTATTAATTCAGTCCTTGATTACGCCGATTTATGCTTGGATACAACTTCTTTGACTGTTAAACAATTGCGAGTAAATTTATATAAATTCCTCAATAATGTCGAAGAGAGTAAAATAACTTCTGTTACATTTTTATCTTTCGGGCTTAAAAATGGAATACCACAAGGTATCGATACATTTTTTGATGTTCGTTTAATTCCTAATCCTTATTGGGTGGAAGATTTAAGAGAATTAACTGGAGAAGATGAAAAAGTTATTAATTACATGCGTTCATTTTCTGTCACCCAAGAAGTTATTGATGATATCATTTGTTATTTAGAAAAATTCTTAATCGAACTTCGTAAAAGTGGAAGAGGAAGTTACACGATTGGAATCGCTTGTAGTGGTGGTCAACACCGCTCCACATATGTCGCTAATTATTTAGCCAAACATTTTTCTAAAGATTATCGAACGATTGCCATTCATCGAGATTGTCCTCAATTAAATAAAGAATAATGGATAAAAAAAT
>JAGBLE010000012.1 GCA_017635565.1 Bacilli bacterium | reverse complement strand
CCTATAAAAAGCAAAGGTGATACATCTTCGCGGATGTACCACCCTAAACTTTATAGATTTTGAGATATTTTTCGAGTATCCCACTCTAGACCACTCTAGATTCTAGAGAGCCTTTTTATTGTTGAGGATTATCAGTAACGATTACCTTAATATTTGAAATACCCTTAACTGGGATAATGGTGAATTTGAATTCTCCTTCAACTTCAGTTACTTGAGCTTCTTTACCATTATATGTAACGGTAATCTTTTTACCAGATAACCAGTATTGAGCGTCATCAGTGACTCCTAATGTAAGGAGGATAGATTGCCCGCAAGTAACAGGTTCAGCTGGTAAATCTTTGATTTTATATCCAGTGGTGGATGTTTCATCTAACGTTAAAGTGACAACTTGAGGTTTAGTTTGAATGAAGAAGTCACACTTCTTAGCGTTAGCGTTAAAGGTGTAAGTAATAGAACCGTCTTCTTGATTAAGAGTATAGTTGGTGTTTGCTAATCTCTTATCATTAACTTCGATAGAGTGTATTTCTTTAAATTCGTTTGGTGTAACTTTTACTGTGACACTGCTCTTACCATTAACTTCTAAAGTGCTTTCTTCAATTAATTCTTGTCCATTAACCGTAATTTTATAAGCGCCTCTATTGAACACTAATGTTGATTTATAAGAATCGAGTTCAGCAACTGTAGCGTTGCTAAATAATGCTGCTCTTTCTGATGCTGGAGTGTTCTTGTATTTTATTGCTTGTTCTGAATTTAATGTAAAGAAGTATACATTTTCTTCTCCGTCTTCTTTAGGAGCAACTTGTCTAGTTAAAGAAGTTCCATCAAATGAAAGAGTATTTAGATAAGCGGTTGGATGATCTTCACTTGCTAAGAGCGAAATGTATATTATTCCATTGTCTTCAGCACATAAGATAACACCTTTATCCTTATCTTCACCTGTTAATTCGATAACATCTTTTCCTTGTCTTTCTTCATCGCCTTCTTCAGCGGTAAAAGCAATAGTAAGTGGTTTTACACGTGGAATACTGAATTTATAATCATTGCTATCTTCTTCTTTTTCAATTGCGACACCATTAACGATGACTTTTAAATTCATGTATCCATTTTTAGCGCGAAGATTAATGGTCGTGGTGGAGCCATAGAAGAGATTGGTTAAACCTAAAGAGGTAAGTGGATCAGTTTCCATGAAGTGCTTAACGTATTTATTTGCGGAAGTGATATCCACTTGTAAATCTTTTTCTTCAACAGCTTTATCTGCCCACTCTAAATCTAAAGTGTTAGTTTTACTTTCTTCCTTAACCGGAGTAAGTAAATAAGTGACAATCTCCACTTGTGGTAAACCTGAGTCAGGATCTGGATAGAATTTGAAGACTCTTGCAGGTTGGTCCTTATATTTCACTGCGAGATCAGAGAAGAAATCTTTGTGATATTGATTCCATATAAAATAGAGATAGTATGCTTGTCCAGCAATAAATTCACTATCAGCGGTTACTTCTTGTTTCTTCTGAAAGTCTAGATATGTTGGTCCATCAAGGAAATAAACCTTATCGCCTTCCATTAAGTTATTAAATCTTAATTTAATTTTAAATGGGACATATGGAACGGTGGTAACAACGATTTTTGAGATGATAACATCTCCCTTTGTTAAGAATAATAAGTCAGCGCGGTCTTCATCGTAACTAGTTTCACTATATTTCCAAACGCCATCTTCATATGAATCTTTTGCTGTAGGGGTGTATGTAAGATTTTCTTTGCCACTTACAAAAGTAAATACGATCTTATTAAGAAGCACTCTCTTACCATAAGCTGAATCATTATATAAGAAGGCAAGTTTTAGATTATTTTTGAGCGATAGATTGCCATTTTTAATTAATTCATCATAACCAGCATCTTGGTTATCAATATTAAGTCTAACTCCCTTTTTAGTTAACTCCTCTCTATATTTTTGTGGAGTTAATTTATCAAAAGTGAAGATAATGATACTTTCGTTTTCTATAGTTGAGACTTTTAATGTATATTCTTTTTCTTCGGTTGGGGTGAATGTATATTTATTACTTTCAGCATTCGTTGGCGGTAATTCGGTGTCATCCATTTTTACTGAGGTGACACTATATTCTTCATTAAGTGCACTGACAGTGAATTCAATCGCTTTATTGAGTTCGTATTCTCCTTTTTGTAAAGAAGTTGTCATAAATTGATTGGTTTCAATCTTAATTGACGCTTTTTTAGGAGCAGCAGGAGTGAAACTACAGCTTGATAAAAACATCCCAAATAAAATAAAAAATAGTAAGGCTTTCATCTTCTTCATTGATATGTCCTCCGAGCATATACACCTTTATTATAACAAAGTGTGTGCACAAAAGTGCCACAACTTTGAAAAATCAACTATATGAAGATTCTTTTAGCAAGGATAAAAGAAGACCACGTTATTCAGATGCTTTACTTGGAATCATTGATATTTATGACATCTTAGGTGATATTAAAAAAGAAATCGAAACTTATAATCGTTTGTTAAAACTATATAAAGATGAATGGAAAATGAGCGATGATGAATCTACTTATTTAGAAGCGCTGGAAAAGAAAAATAAATTGCTTAATTTAAAATAAGGACCGAGTGTAAAAATTCGGTTTTTTCTTGTTCGCGAATGACTTTAAACACGACATAATACGAATAGACGAATTCAGACAAAACTGAATGGATCGCTTTAGACAACGATAGTAGTTGTGTTATGACAGTCGCGATTTGCCTCAGTTGGCTAAAAATGACTTTCCTCACAAGACAGTTAGTCGGAGCATATGGTAAGGCCCTGAATTGTGGCTAAATCAATGAAAATTAAGTCGTCCATAGTGGCGACTTTTTTAATGCATTGTATAATTAATGAGAGGTATTTTTATGAGATTAAATAAAGTTTTTATTTTATTGCCAATAATTTTTGCGCTTGCCGCATGTGGCAATGGTGGTGGTAACACTCAACCTGCAGAAGGAGGAAAAATTTATCACGGAAATGGTGCTCCTTCAGATAGCTTAGGAGAAGATTATTCGCATTATTACAACGAAGATAGTCGTCATGTTTATGAGAAAAAAGATGGAAAGTGGATTGATCAATTTGCAATTGGCTCCAGTTCATTATATTCGACTTCGAATGGCAAAAAGATGTTGAGAGCAAAAAATAATGGTGGTTATGATTCACAAAAAATAAAAGACGCTCTTATGACATCTTTCTATAGCACAAATGTTACATGTCATATGAAAGGATACATGGATAATCCAGACGAAGGAAGCTGGGTTTATGTCAAAGCCGATGGAAGAAATTTTGTTGGTTACGAGCAAGATGGAACAACTTCAATGAACTACGTTAAAGTTGGGGAGGATGGCAAAGCATATTGTTATGACAAGGAAACAGGTGAATATGTTGAAAACTTATACATGAGTTTTGAGATGCCAACTCCAACATTTGACAACTTAGTCCATCAACTAACGTTCATTTATGATGATAATTTAGGCGAACAAACTTCGATTGTTTGCGCTAATCTCAATAAGGCGACTTACAATAAATCAACAGGCTATTATGAAATAGCTGAAATGTTCATTCATCACGATGCTGGAACCACGCTATATTTTACAGAGCCAGTAGAGGATGATATGAAATTAAGTTTCAAATTCAAACTTTCTAAAGATGAAACATATGTTACAAATGCTGAAATCAAAATTTTAAGCACTGTTAATTTGAAACATTTTGAAGGAATGACCACTAGTTATGAATTCTTTAATCTTCATACAACTGTAGTGGAAATGCCTAAATAAAATCATTATTAAATTAAGTCGTCCACGAAGGACGGCTTTTTTTATTATTTATACGATATGGAATATGTTGTTTTTTGTGTTCCGTTGAGCGGTTCACCTTTATATGTTCCATTAGCAGTAGCTTGAAGCAAATAATCAGTAAGATAACCATAATTATTATAAGTTTGACTTTCAATGGTTCTGATAGTTCTTTCTTCTATTGTTTCTGTATAATCAACGTAAGATATAAACGGATTGATAAAATATTGATATCCAAGACTTTTGCTATCTTCGCTTTCCTCTGCTTTTTTGAACTCGTCTTTAATGGTTCTATTTATTTCATCAGTAAGATCATATTCATATTCTTCATCAGGAACGAACTTGTTTTGCTCATCATTCCATGAATAATTGAGCGTTGCCTTTATAGTTTCGCCCTTTCCAGATAAATCATCAAAATATGTAACAGTCATCGTAGCGTGAGAATGATGATTTTCTTCTATTTCTTGTATCTTTTGATAAAACATCGAATATTCAACTTTTGTTGGGCCAGTTTTGTTACAGGCCGCTAACGAAAGTGCTGAAATAAAACAAAACAAAATTGATCCTTTTTTCATAAAAATTTCCTCATCTGATGAAAATATTTTAACATGTATGTAATTGATAATCTACAAGTCAAATGTAGTAAAAATGGACAAAAATGATTATCTAACAACTGAGTATTAGTCGAAGCATATGAAGAAGTCCTAAGTCTAGGGCTAAATCAATGTAAATTAAGTCGTTCATAACGGACGGCTTTTTGCTATAATGAATCGGGAGTAAATCTATGTTTAACAAAAAATCACAACAAAGAAATAGATGCCAATTATATGCTGGGCAAGGGAAGAAAGGCTATGATTGGTGGTGGCATTCTTTTACAGCCTATAACGCAAAAACAGGTGAGCCACGCTCATTCTTTTTAGAATTCTTTTTAATCAATCCAAAAAGAGGTGGAGAAGAACCGGTATTTGGTCAATTAAAAGAAAATCAAGAAACCGGTATCAAACCATCATACCTTATGATCAAAATCGGTTACTGGGGGAAAGGTGCCAAGCAACTCCATCGTTTCTTTGGCTGGAAAAAGATAAAAGTTAATTATAAAGCACCATTTTCAATAAGCGCGGATGATTGTTATTTAGATGAGTATCAAAGTAGAGGAAATGTCTCCATTTCTAAAGAAGAATTGGAGAAACATCCTGAATATATGTGCGATTATGGTTCCATTTCATGGGATTTAAAAATAGAAAAAGATATCGCTTTTAATGTTGGTTACGGAGCGGGGTGGTTGTTTAGACATCTTCAACTTTTTGAAATGTTTTGGCACGCTGAAGGAATGAAATCTAGATTCTCAGGTACAATAATCGCGGACGGTGAAGAATACATTGTTAGAAAAGAAGATAGCTATGGCTATTCCGATAAGAACTGGGGCAAAGATTTTACATCTCCTTGGGTTTGGTTATCTAGCAACAATATGGTAAGTAATATCACTAATAAAAAACTAGAAAACAGTGTCTTTGATATCGGTGGCGGCCGTCCTAAAGTTGGATTTATTGCCTTAGAGGGCAAATTACTAAGTGCTTTCTACTATGAAGGTAAATGCTATGAATTTAATTTCTCTAAATTCTGGACAAATACTAGAACAAAATTTGATTGTTATGAAACAGATACACACATAGTGTGGCATGTCGAACAGAAGACTTGGAATAATAAAATGATTACTGATATAACTTGTTTAAAAGAGGATATGCTTCTTGTTAATTATGAAGCCCCAAACGGAAAGAAATTACATAACCGTTTATTTAACGGTGGTAATGGTGTGGGGCGTATTCAACTATTTCATAAAGGCAAACTTATCGATGATATTAATGTCTATAATGTTGGTTGCGAATATGGGGAATATGGACTACCGACCATCTCTTATAAAAAACGATAAGCAAGATGCATTTAGGCTGAATTAAATTGTCCAATAAGGGCGACTTTTTTGCTACTTGAGTTTGTGTAAATAATTTCAAAGCGCAAACATATTTAAATTGCGTTTTGGAATTGCGTTTTGGAGATAAGACTGGAAATGGAGATATGAAACGATTGACGAACTCCGATCAGCGATTCATAAATGGATTGATTACTACAACTCTAATAGAATTGTTGTAAAACTCAAAAATAGTCCGTTGAAATATAAGTTGCATTTAATGACAAATAATAATGTATAATTTATCAAGAACTCATTTGGTAGCGAGTTCAGCGGGAACTAGTACAAAAAACTAGGGGAATATCATATTGTTCCTGCTAATAGAAAACATACCGAATTAGTGCTATAAAACGCTGCCTTAGATAAAGTTATTGAAGCCCATCTAAAATGGGAAGAATTGCCAAATTATAAACTACTTGAGTAGATATAAAGTACATGAAGTTGTTTTATCAAAATGAAGTCGAACTAGAAGGATTTGATATTCTTGATTTTGATGTTTGGGAAAACAAATCATTGCCTCTAGGCAATGGATATTTTGGTGTTTCTGAATTATCTAGAGGAGACATTGAAAGATTACAAATTACTGAAAATTCTCTCTCCAATCCTTATCACAAATCATTAGATGAAGAACACCGAAGCAGAAATTATGGTGTTCAAAGTTTTTGTGATATTTTTTTATATTTTGATCATCATCAAGTAGATAATTTCTCGAGAATGTTATCATTAGATCGTTCTTTAGCGGAAGTCACATATGAATATAATAATAAGATATATAAAAGGACTACTTTTGCTTCACACTCAGATCGAGTCCTTGTTAGCAGAATCAACGCCCCATCATTTAAAGGAAAATTTGAAGCCCCATTTATTGGAGATTATTGCCGAGTTAAAGGCGATGGATTTTCTAGAAGCGTTCAATATCAAAATAAGAAGGACACAATAATTTTTGTTGGCAACATGTCTTATTACAACATTGATTATGTTGGAGCTATTAAAATATTGACCAAAGGTGGGAAACTTTTAATTAAAGGAAACGAATTTGAAGTAATTAATTCTCAAGACACAATTATCTTGTTCACTTGTTTGACTAATTATAGATTGGATGAATCTGTTTTCTTAATTGATAATCCAAAAGAAAAATTAGTTAAAGATCCAACGCTCTTAGATAAAACATTAGATATTATTGATAGAGCGTCCCAATATAATTTTGAACAATTATATAAAAGACATTATCGAGATTATTCAAAATTATATTCACGTGTCGAATTGTCTTTTGGAGAAGAAACAAGCGAACTTCCTACAAATAAATTGATCGAGAATTACAAAAATAAAAAATACTCGAGATATTTGGAAACGCTTTTATTTCAATATGGGAGATATTTATTAATTTGTTCTTCTAGGGAAGATGGATTACCCGCTAATCTGCAAGGGATTTGGTCTGCTTATGATTCCGCTCCTTGGAGTGCTGGTTATTGGCATAACATTAATGTCCAAATGAATTATTGGATGGTGGGCCCTGCTAATTTATTAGAATGCTTTATTCCATATATTAATTACCATAAAGCGTATTTAAAAAAAGCTCATAAAAACGCTGATGAATACGTTAAAGAATTATATCCAGAAAAATATGAAGAAAACCATAATGGTTGGATAATAGGAACTGGAGCGTGGCCATACGCAATCGAAGGGATGAAAACTCGCGCTCATAGTGGTCCAGCCATTGGTGCTTTAACTGCCCTATTACTATATGACTATTATGAATTTTCATTAGATAACAACTTCTTGAAAGAAGTTTGCTATCCATCTTTATATGATATGTCACTTTTCTTATTTAAAAGTTTAACTTATCAAGATGGTTATTATTTAATTCAAAATTCAGCGTCTCCTGAAAATATTGTTAAAGGTGGAAATTGGAACGACTATTATGTAACAGTCGGCTGTGCTTTTGATCAACAATTAACATATGAAAATTTTTCCAAAACAATCGAATTATGTAACGTAATAAATAACAAAGACTCATTTATAACACGTTTAGAATCAGTTATTGATAAATTGGATTCGGTTATCATTGGTGAAAGTGGTCAAATTAAAGAATATCGCGAGGAAAAATATTATGCAGATATAGGCGAAGAGCATCACCGTCACATTTCTCATCTATTAGGCTTATATCCAGGAACATCAGTGTCTTCTAAGGAAGAGTGGATTAATGGAGCTATTACGACATTAAATCTTAGAGGCGATGAATCAACTGGTTGGGCAACCGCTCATAGGTTGTGTCTGTGGAGCAGAACCAAAAATGCTTCTCGAACGATGGACCTAATACATTCGTTTATATCGAATAATGTTTTATATAACTTGTGGGATTCTCACCCACCATTCCAAATCGATGGGAATTTTGGCTATACAGCTGGAATATGTGAAATGTTGCTTCAATCGCAAAATGGTTATATTGAACTTTTACCAACCTTGCCCAACGAATGGAAAGATGGTTATTTCAAAGGTTTAAAAGCCAGAGGTAATTTTGATGTAAATTGTAAATTTAATGATTCGAAAATTAATCTCGCTACCATTAAATCAAATTCCAATAGAAAACTAGTTTTATTGAACAAGAATTATTCCTATAGTGTTGATAATATTAATTACCAAAACGGTAAAGATAAATATCTTAAATTCGACATGAAAATTGGCGATATACTTTATATAAAAAGTAATTAAATATCTATTTTTATTCAAATTCACATCAGCACAATTACGTTTTTAAAGAAGCATCATCTACATCTAACTGTACTTATGATGAAATAAGAGCAAATGTTGAAACATATGAAGGAGCCAGAGAACTGGCACATTCTCAATGTAAATTAAGTTGCCCATAGTGGCGGTTTTTACTTATTGCTAAATGCACACAAAAGTGTTCAATTGTACTTGATTACGTACATATAGTTTGTATAATATAAACAGGAGGAAATACTTATGGCAGTTACTAATATATCTGTTTTGAGAAAAAATCTCTTTAGTTCTATTGATAATGTCATTGAGTACAATGACTCTATCACTGTGAGCACCAAAAACGGCAACGCAGTTATTATCTCGGAAGCTGAATATAATGCGATGTTAGAAACTATTTATTTAGTTTCTCAGAAAGGTCTTGTTGAAAAGATTAAAGAAGGCGAAAAAGAAGATATTTCTAAAATGTCTACTTATAATCCAAATGAAGAGTGGTAGTTATGTGGGTTATTAAATTCACTAAAAACGCTGAGAAAGATAAAAACTACTTAAAAGCGCTGGATTAGAAGATAAAGTAAAGAAATTATTAAACCTCATCGCTAAAAACCCTTTTCAAAACCCACCAAGTTATGAAAAACTTGTTGGTGATTTACAAGGCTATTATTCGAGAAGAATTAATCTTCAACATAGGCTTGTTTACAAAGTTCACGAAGATATCAATACTGTTGTTATTCATTCAATGTGGTCACATTACGGAGATAATTAGAGAAGAACGGGAAACCGGTCTTTTCTATTTACATGTCAAATGATAAAGCCTCTTTTCGGGGAGAGTGATTTTTGGACAAAGCAGGAAAAATTTGTTTGGACAATTACAACAGTCAAATTAATGTAAATTAAGTTGCCCATAGCGGCTGTTCTTTTGTTATAATTACAAAGATGTTGGAAAGTAAAAAATACTTATATAGATAGTCTTATTAATTTTAAGTCTTAATTGTTATGAAAAAGTTCTATGAAGTTATTGTTGTCGGTGGTGGTGTTGCGGGAGTTTCCGCTGCCCTTTCTGCAAAAAGAGAAGGGAAATCAGTTTTACTAATAGAAAAGACTTCCCTTTTGGGTGGTTTAGCGACAACTGGTTTAATTAATTGGTTTGAACCATTATGCGATGGTAAAGGCCATCAAATGTTATTCTCACAAGTTGAGGAATTATTTAATTTAGCTTTAAAGTACGGTTATAAAACTATAGATGATAATTGGCAAGAAAAAGGATTGAGAAAATCTAGTTTCTTTGATCATAACTTATTCGCGTTATCACTTAACAAACTTCTTTCAAAAGAAGGTGTGGATATTTCTTACGAAACAACACTTAGTGATGTCATTTTAAAAGGACAATCAGTTTCCTTAATTGAAGTATTAACTGTGGAAGGTAAGAAAACCTTAAAAGCAAAAGCCTTTATTGACGCAACAGGTAATGCTTTCTTATTTAAAAAAGCAGGTATTTCCATTAGAGAAGGCGTTAATTACTTAACGTATGCAACAACAATTTATAGAAATGGTGTTGGTAGGCCAACAATTCAATTTTCAGGTGCATCATTAGATGGTAAAGGTCATCCAGAAGGAATGAAAACATTTAATGGTAACAAACAAGATGATGTGAATGAATATGTTAGTGAAGCTCAACTTCTTTGTTTAAAAGAATATGAAGAAGGTAAAATTAAAGAAGTTTCCATGGTCCCAGCAATGCCTCAATTTAGAAAGATTGCCTCTATTAAGGGCGAATATTGTTTAACAAGTAAAGACGAAGGCGTTCATCATAAAGATTCTATTGGTGCCTTTGGAGCATTCAATAAACCAGGAGCGTTATATGAGATTCCAATTGGATGTT
Source organism: Bacilli bacterium (assembly GCA_017635565.1). GTDB lineage: Bacteria > Bacillota_I > Bacilli_A > RFN20 > CAG-826 > UBA2450. Next base: position 96,969 of record JAGBLE010000012.1, on the reverse strand, counting down.
TATATAGTAAAAAAATTAATAATCTTTATGCCTGTGGAAGAATAATCTCTAGTGATGATGAAGGATGGGAAGTTATTAGAGTGATTCCGGTTGCCATATTAACTGGTGAAGTAGCAGGTCTTCTTGGGGCATATCCAAAAGAAGAAATACAAGATAAATTAATGTGTAGAGGTATTAAAATCCACTTCTAAAGAAAAGAAGATAATGGGATTAATCCAACCCTAAATTAATGTAAATTAAGTCGTCCATGAAGGGCGGCTTTTTATAACATGCATGAAGAATATTTATTTCAAAAAACTGCTAATATATTATCGATAAATATTGAAAAATACGGTAAATATGCTAAAATATTAGCGTATGGAAGAAAAGGCATTACAATTTGTAACATATTATGAAAAACAACTAGAAATAGCCAAGCGTTTTGTTGCTATTAGAAAAAGCAAAAAGATCTCTCAACAAAGGTTATCTGTTTTATCTGGTGTTTCTTATGCATCTATTAGAAGATTTGAAAAAACTGGTGATATTTCTTTATCTTCGCTAGTGAAACTCGCACTGGCGTTGCAACTATATGATGATTTGGATAATTTATTTAAAATTCATCAAGAATATAAAACAATCGAGGATGTAATTCGTGATCGAAAAAATTGATGTTTTTGCTAATAAGATAAAAGTTGGTACCCTTGCCTTAACAAAAGATAATAAGGTGGTTTTTCAATACACTGATGAATGGGTAGAAAATGGATTCTCTATCAATCCTTTTAAACTACCTTTATCAAAACAGTTATTCTTTGCAACTTCCCCTTATTTTTATGGTTTATTTGGCGTTTTTGCTGATTCTTTACCAGATAGCTATGGTGAATTACTTTTAGAACGTTACTTAAAAAGTAAAAATATAAATATAAATGAATTATCGTGTCTAGATAGATTAGCTTATGTTGGCTCCTCCGGTATGGGCTTACTAGAATATGTTCCAGATTTAAGTGTGGAATCTGATAGAAGCAATATTGATTTTGATTTGATTCAAAAAGAATGTAGCAACCTTTTAGATTCTAAGGCAGTTAGCGACATTAATAATTTATACTCTTTAGGTGGCTCTAGTGGTGGCGCTAGACCTAAATCATTAATCAAATATGATGGAGAAGATTATATAGTTAAATTCTCTTCAAGGTTTGATCCAAAGAACATTGCAGAACTTGAATACAAATATATGTCTCTTGCTAAAGAAAGCGGAATAAATATACCAGATATTAAGTTAATAACATCTAAGTGCGGTAATAAATATTTTTTGATTAAAAGATTTGATAGGAGTGGCAATAAAAGAATACACATGATAAGTGCGGCGGCTTTATTGGAAGCTGATTATAGGGCACCTTCTCTTGATTATAATGAACTAATCAAACTAACCAGAGTGTTAACAAAAAACGATGATGATGTCGTGGAAATGTATAGAAGAATGGTTTTTAATATCCTAATTGACAATCAAGATGACCACACGAAAAACTTCTCATTCATCTATGATGATGTAAATAAAACATATCGATTATCACCAGCATATGATATTACCCCTGGAAGAACTTATTATGGCGAACACACAACATCAGTAAATGGTAAGGGTAAGGGCGTTACTGAAGAGGATATGCTCAAAGTAGCGCTAAAAAATATGATTGATAAAGATATTGCTCAATCAATTATTAATAATTGTAAAAAAATCATCGAAAACTATTAAATGAAAATAGCAACCGAACCACAATAAAGTCTAACACAGAGTGTGAAACAAGTAGCGATTTTAAAAATAGCCATAATTATATCAAAAAATTATCCCAATATTTATATTATATATTTCTATTAACTTAATACTTTGTACTAAATTAATATAAATATAGGGATAAGAATTTCGCTAGAAAATAAGTGTTGATTTGCCTTTAATTCTTAGTTTATTATTTAGCTACAATATGGCGAAAAGAAAAGGTCTCACTTATGAACAAAAGTTAATTGATGCTTTAAAAAAATTGCCGAACCCAATAATCGATAAAAGACACAATCTAAAAATCTATTTTATTGATGATAGGGCGAGGAGTAATCAAAGCAGATTTGAACATATCATTAATCAAAGACATGGTTTAAGACCAAGCGATTTTGAAAGAATTGAAAGAAATATAAAGAAATGTATTTTCAAAAAGGATTTAGAGAGAGCAGAGACATATAATCTTTATATTAGAAGAAACAATATTAGAGATGAATATATAAAGATATCTGTAAAGATTAGCCCTGATGAGCCAGATATTGCTAGGGTTAAGACCATATTTATCACAAGGGTTATCAAATAACTTCCATTTACAGAAGAATTGATTTATAATTCGTTTGTCAAGGGTGGAGATGTAATGTCACTACGGTATATACTGACTGTGATGTTCAGCGTACGACCACGGCGCACCTCGTTGAGGTGGTACAATGCGATCCAGGAACGCGCTGGCCTGGTTGACAAACATTAGTGACTCGGTTGAGTCATTTTTTGTTTTTTTGTTCAAGTTATTTGCCAATAATTATTCTTCTTATTTCTTTTAACTGCTTTCTTTTGGCTTCTGGGATAGTTCCATTACGATATAACGCTAGATTGTAGGCAAATGTTCCACCGAGTTCGTTTACTTTTTTAATATAGTCAATGACTTGTTCATCAGTGTACCTAGATTTTACTTCGCTTGGATCTTCATGAACCCAGTTATCATCCATATAGCAGCATGAAAACCATTCTGAGCCACCTTCTCCAGAAAATCTTCCGTTTGGGTATCGATCAAGTATATAAAGTTCGCCAGCTTGATAATCTGATATTCCTTTTAAATCGAATTCCCAAGGTTCCGCGCCATTGATGTTAAAAGCAACAATCGCGTTTTTATTTCCGCTTGTTAAACATTCTTTATATTTTTTAAAATCATATCTTGTGCCACATCTATTGTTATATTCAATTAAATAACAGCCATCAATCCACCAACCAGCGATATCTTCTTTATATTTATCGCTTATCGCTTTTGTGATTTTATAACATATTTCCGCGTGTTTTTGAGGATTTGAATTAAATTCAGAATAGTTTTGCCATTCAACATCTTTAAAACCATCCCCATTATAATAAGCAATTAATTTGATGTTATATTTCTTTAGCCTATCGATAATCTCTTTTAATAAGTCGCGTTTAATAACTCTATTTGGAAGCATTTCTTCAAATTCTTTTAAATAGAAAGGCAAAACGAAATCAGCATGATTTAATGTCAAGATGACAAAATCGGCTCCTGTTTCATGTACTTGTTTAACAAAAGTGCCAACATCAAAATCTTCGACTGCTTTTTCATATAATTTAAATCTATCTTCAAAGCAATTTGTAATGCGTTCAGTGTCATCTTTGTTTAAAGAAAAAGATGTCCAACTGATGAACAATCCGTACTTGGATTGGTATAAAAAATCTGTTTTCATATTATCTTCCTATATCAAATATGTATTAATTTTAATTTAATAGACAATCACAAATAAAGCTTTTACCAAAATTGTATGAAAAGAACCAAAAAATATAAAAACATATATGAATGTTGAAATAATGATGTAAAAAAGTGTATGTTTTGGCCCTGTATTTGTATTTTAATATGGGAAACAACAATAGTAAAATTTTTATATCAAGATCTTATTGGATTTTTATATGAAAAACATTTACATTGCAATAAACAGCTTTGTTAAATCCTATCATATCTTTTTGAAGTCAATTTATCAGACTCAAGGAAATGCTGGGGAAACATACTACTGCAAAAATAGTGGTGATATTTATTATTGCTTTGTTTTTGTTGTAAGTGGAAAGTTATCCTTAAAGGTTCTTAAAGATTCTAAATTATCTGTCTCCACTAATGAGGCGATATTCCTTTTAAGCAATGAAGTAAAATCATATGTTTGTGAAAAAGATACAACATATTTTTGGATTTATTTCTCTTATGATGGAACTCGCCTACCAATCAATATGAGTTTTGAATTAGATAATCCTGAAGAAACACTTACTTCATTAGATGAATGTCAAATCTTATTAAACAAACAAGGTGAATTCTCTTTAATCAAAGCCAATAACATCTTTTGCAAATATTTCCTTGAAGGAACAGATAAATTATTTGGTCAAATCGCAAGTAACGGAACGACTAATCTCGCTATTTTAAATTCAATTGAATATATAAATGAAAACTTATTCCATCTTCCAATCATTGAAGATATTGCCTCAAAATTTGGAATGTCGATGAGAAAATATCGCGAAGAATTTGAATTAAGTACGGGAGTTACTCCAAGTAAATACATCAAGGAAAATAAATTATTGATCGCTAAAAATTACTTGGATAACACTAATCTCACGCTTAAAGAAATCGCGGATTTAATTGAGTTTAGTAGTCCTTATTATTTATCAAAATGTTTTAAGGAACGTTTTGAAATAACTCCAAAGGAATATCGAAATAAGAAAAAGGTTGAATAAAATGAACTCAAAGAAACTCGTTGTATTTGGATTTGGTGCCCGTGGTCGCATCTATGCTGATTTTGCTAATAAGTATCCTGAATTATTTACTTTAGTCGCTATTATTGAAAATAATCCAGAAAGAATAGAGGACGCAAAAAAAGATTATAAAGATGTCCCTGTTTTTAGTGATTATCATGATTTTTTAGCAAAACATGTTCATGCTGATGTTGTTGCGGTCTGCACTCAAGACGCCGATCATAAAGAACACGCTATAGCGATGATGGAAGCCGGATATAATTTGCTACTTGAAAAGCCAATCGCTAATAATGAAGAAGACTGTTTGAAAATATATGAATCAAGTATCAAAAATAATCGTCGAGTCATCGTATGCCATGTTTTAAGATATTCACCATTTTATTCAACGATTAAACGCATTATTGATGAAGGAAAAATCGGTGAAGTTGTTTCTATTCAAGCAAGTGAAAATGTTGGCTATTACCACCAAGCTCATAGCTTTGTAAGAGGACCATGGAAAAACTCAAAAGAATCTAGTCCAATGATTTTAGCAAAATGCTGTCACGATATGGATATCATTAGATGGCTTATTGGAGAAAAATGTAAATCAGTTAATTCTTATGGTAGTCTTTTATATTTCAATAAGGAACACGCGCCTGTAGGAAGTTCGGAATATTGTTCAGATTGTAAGTACAAAGACTGTATTTATAACGCTCAACATCTTTATTTAGAAACTGATGCAAAAAATTTCGTTGGATATTTCACTAACGGAGAAATAAACGATAGTAACGTACTTAAATGTTTAAGACATTCAGATTATGACCGATGTGTTTTTAAATCCGATAACGATGTTGTTGATCATGAAGTAACAATTATGAATTTCGCTAATGGAAAAACTGCTTCTCATACAATGTCGGCCTTTAGTAAAGACATATATCGCGACATCAAAATATATGCGACAAAAGCCCAACTAATCGGATTAATGGAAGATAATCATATTGAAATTAAATATTTTGGTGGTGAAAACGAAATTGTTGATGTTGATATTTCAAAAGCAAATGTTGGTGGTCATAACGGTTCCGATTATTTCATGATGAATAGCTTATTTAAAACACTAAACGGAGAAATTGCTCCAGGAGTTACTTATTTAGATGTCTCTCTTGATAGCCATCTCATCTGTTTTGCTGCTGAAAAATCACGAACAAATAACGGAATGACAGTCTTTATCGGTGAATAGATATGAAAAGTGGATATTTTAAAGAAAAAGAATTTATCATCACGAACATGAGGCCAACCCGCCACTTATTTAATTATTTGTGGAACGACTCATCTCTTTGCCAATGCGATCACTTTGGTAATGGCTATTTCTTTAGAAATGTTGATAACCAAAGAAGAAATATTGATAACGGAGAAAGAAATGTTTATATCAAAGATAAAGAAACCGGATTAATTTATAGCGCTAATAGAAACTTTGACGATTTACCTTACTCGTACAATTACCTTGACAGTTCAAGATACAACTCTTCCTACTGTCACTATTGGAAAAGTTAAAACTGGTTATGTAGGTGTCGCCTATAAATTACCAGCAGTCACTTACGAAGATGCTTCTGGAAATTGTGAATTAAGTGTCAAAGTTATTTTAACTGGAACTTCTGAAACAGAAATTACTGTTGAAAATAATCAATTTACACCAACAGAAGCCGGTAATTATGAAATTAGAGCAACCGCAACAGATGCTTCTGGAAACATTGGAAGTGCTAGTAAAGCTTTTGAAGTTAAAGCCGAAAAAGATCCAGCAGATCCAAAAGAAGTCATCGACTTTAATGATGAAGATGAAACTTGTGTTAGCAAAAACCCAGCAAGAGACGCTGCATATACTTTTGAAATTCTTGATGAATATGAAAATGAAGAAGGCGTTTTGAAAGTCACAACATCTGATGACTGCACAACCATCGTTCTTAGACAAATGGCTCACGAAAAATCACATTATGCTGAATATGATAATGTTGTCGTTAGAATGCTCATTCCATCAGATAAGCGTGTTCACCATTTGCAAATGAATAACGAAACCAGTAAAGCTGCTTATCGCGATCTTGATGGACAAGTTTCACAAATCGTATATGATGAATGGCACGATTATAGATTTGAAGCTAGTGTATTAACTGCTACAAATGATATTTGGCCAAATATCTTCATGTATACTTATGCTGCTATTGAAGGTTCAATCTATATCGCTGATATCAGTGTTGAAAAAGTAGCACAAGTTAATATTGCTACCCCAGAAACTGGAACAGTCGGTACAGAATACGCTTTACCAGAAATTACAACTAAGAATTTTGTTGGAACTCCAACCATTGAAACTAAAGTTTATATTCTTGGCGAAGGTGAAACCAAAACTGAAGTTACTGTTGCTGATGGTAAATTCACTCCAGAAACTGCTGGACAATATCTCATTGAAGTTACTGTTACTGATGAAGCTGGAAATTCTGTTACCAAAACAGCCGAATTTACAGTTACCGCTGTTATTGATGTTCCAAGAGAAAATGAAGTTCGTGACAATAATCAATCACTTTTGTTGGAACATGTCCCACATGAACCGCGATTTGATTAGTGAATATTGGTTCATCAGAATTTTCTGAAATATTTTTTATATCGTTAATATTGAAGTTAGAAACACCAAGGTTCTTAATCTTTCCTTCTTGTTTTGCTTCAACCATCGCTCTCCAAACTTCAAGGTTTCCTTTATGAAATCTTGGGCCAGGAGTTAACATTAACGCCCACGGTTTTGGAGCGTGGATTAACATTAAATCAAGATATTCAATCCCTAATCTTTGAAGTGATTCATCAATCGCTTTTTTAGCGTCTTTGTAATTTTTGATTTCAGCAGGTATTTTTGAAGTGATCCAATAATCTTCGCGAGGTATATTTAATTCTTTAATCGCTTCGCCTATTTCACTCTCGTTACAATATGCAATAGCGGTGTCAAAGTGGCGATAACCAATTTCATATCCCTCGATAAACACTCTTTTTGCGTCTTCTTTTGATATTTGCCAAAAGCCGAGTCCTGGACTTGTAATTTTCATATTTTTTTCTCCAATGATACTTTTAGTATATCAATCATCTCTTTAAAAAAGAAATATCTCTTTTATAAGCAAAATAAATATAAAGCTCAATAATTATTGAGATATAGCTAAAATAATTATTTGTATTCGCCTGTACACATATAATATAATTTTGAATTAATAAAGGAATAAAAAATGAAAAAGTCAGTCAAAATATTACTTCTTGGATTATTATCTTTATCTTTAACCACTTTAAGTGGTTGTGGTCAAAGCAATCCTTCTTCAGAAGTGGAAAAACATATCACAAATATTTCCATTAAAACTTCGCCAACCAAAACTGAATATGAAGTTGGAGAAGAAATTGATTTGTCAGGTTTGGTTATTGAAGTTAGTTATTCTGATGGAAGCAAAACTGAAATAACTGGAAATGATGTTCAAGTTCGAGGAGATACCTCTTCTTCAGGAACAAAAACAATCACTCTTATTTATCAAGATTTTGAAGTGACTTTTAATATTACTGTTAAAGATTCTACTACTTTAACTTTTACGATTACTTATGATCCTAACGCTGGAGAAGATACTGTAACTGGCATGCCAAATAATGAAACAGTTGAAGAAGGAAACCATTCATTAAGCAAACTTATTCCTCAAAGAGGTGGATATGAATTTGTTGGATGGTCAACTTCCAGTAATGGAGAAGTTATTACTTCAATTAACGTTACTGAAGACATGACAATTTATGCGATTTGGGAAGTTGAAGTAGCAAAAGTTAACGTTAAAGGAGTTGATGTTCCTAACGCTAATTATGTGACCACCGATATTAAAGCTGGAGACAAATTTAAGCCAGGAGAAAAAGTGAAAGCAAATATCACTGGTGGAATGCAGTTTATCAACCAATTCGGTGGATATATTGAAGATAATTTAGGAAAAGTAAATTTTGTTGTTGATGGATTTACTTATCACCCAACTTCTTTACCAATTATGGAGGAGGGACAGGAAGTCGACCATTTTGAAGTTGAATTTGTTGTTCCTAATAATGATTTTGTCATCTTTGTTTTTTATTCGACAAATGCAAAACAAGAAGATGGATATACGATTTCTTTATCTAGTGATTCAACTCCAGGAATTAAAATCCTTGGTTATGAAGAAGGAGAAACTTATTCTCAATTCACTAGTGGATATTTACTCCTTCCTGATAATTATTTAATCGATTCTGCCGAATATAGTGTTGATGATGGTTCAACTTGGACAAACTATACCTTTAATCGAAGAACAAATATGGTTGGTAATTATTACACCTTATCAATGCAAAGCGGACGAACACCTATTAAAGAAAATATCATCTTAAAGATTATCGCTAGTGAGCATCATTTATATTTAATCAATTATGAAGTTGATTCTGATATTACTTTATCTTCTTCATCTCTTTTACCAAGCTCATCTTATGATGGATTAAATGTTTATTTCTCTGTCTATGTCAGTGGCAATACTTTGTTCACTGTCAGTTCCACTGATTGTGATTTAAACGATCAAGGATATGGCTCTTATGATTTCACGATGCCAAATCATGATGTCACAATATATATCTATGAAAAAGAAGCTGATTGTTCTCTTTCAATAGTGAATAATGATTCTTCAATTCTTGAGGCCTTCTTCTTAAAAGAAAATGATTATTTTGGTGGCCTTTCTCATATTGAAAAAGGTGTTTCTGGCACAACAATATACGCGTTTTTAGAAATTGAAGGAAATAATAAAAAACCAACAGGTGGCTCTTTTAAAGAAACTTCAATAACTTGGAAATACCAAGGTTTAGGTAATCATGAAGATAAAACCACAAGAATTTATAGTGCAGCAATTAACATTCCTGAGGGAGAGACTTCATTAGAAGTTACCCCAGTCATTTCAAATGCTTACGAAGTTTTGATTGATGAAAATCTCGCTGACGATGTTGTTATTGGAATAAACGGAAATAATCCAATCTTTGTTAAAGAAGAAACAGTTGTTATCACTTTTGATGTTGAAGTATATAACTTAATTGTTATGGACACCAATAGAAATGTTATTGAAGTTACTTTATCGGACTATCTTTCTGGAAGAGGAAGCAACAAAAAAGTAATTGGAAAATCATTCCTAATGCCAGAAAATAACGTTATTGTTTCTTTAGAAAAAATTGCCTAAAGGAGAAGAAAATGAAAAAATATTTAGCTCTTTCAATTTTGCCGTTACTAATTACTGGATGCGGTAATAATTCTTCAAATTCAGCAAGTATAGATCAATTTTATACTTCTTTATTTTCTTATAATTGGGAAGCTAGTTCTGAAGTTGGAACATTCCAATTTATTAGTGAAAACGAATTATTAATTTCTTATAAAGATAACGAAGGCATTAGTGGTGGATTTATCAATAATGGGGATGGAGTATATGAATATGTCATCATTGATAATGTTTTAGAAATTGAAGGGATGTATTCACCAAATCCAGCTTTAAAAACATATGAATTCATCAATTCTCCAGCCGATATTAGATATATCGATAAATCTTTTTGGAAATCTCTTGGAAACGGGAAATATTCTCTTGAATTAGAAAAACTTGATGAAACTGGTCAATATGGTGCTTTCTATGGTTTTGGTTTTGATTTACTTGGAAGCGTTAAATCTATTAATTCAGTTGAACTAACATTAACGAAAGAATCCGCGACTTTTGAATCAAAATATAATGTCAGTGGTTCAAGAGCAACAAAAACGTCGACCTTAACCATCAATAATTTTGGCGAATATCAAAACGAAATCATTTCTTCTTATTTACAAGAGCATCCTCATTTTGAAAAACAAACTGATTGGACTAATCTTCAAAAACAAAAATTTAATGAATTTGGAATCCCTGATCCATATTTTTATAGTGGTTATTCTGAAGGGTTATATCTTTATTTAGGATACGCAAATTCATATGGAATCATTATTGCTTATGATAGTAAATCTTCTCCTGAACATGTCGCTTCCTTGTCAACAGAACTCGTTAATCAAGGATTTGCTTTTGTTAGTGAAGATAGTGGAATAAAAAGATATGAAAAAAATAATATTGAAACAAAAGTAAATCAAATTGTGGAATTTTCATTTTTGAGTGTTGATGATTTAAATGATAACGATAAAATCTGCTATCCAAGCGGATACCTACAAGTTGTTTATTCTTATAAGGCCGCTCACGAAACAATTTCGATAGAGAGATTAAATGGATATTTCAGTGAAGTTGATATCAAACCATTTGATGATCCTAATGGAGTTATTGAAGAAATCACAATTACTGACACCACTGAAGAATATAACGAATATGTGACAAGCACAATTATTGAAAGCGGATATGAAGTAACTGGTGATTGCGCTCTTAAACAATTAGAAATCAATATCAAAATTGCTGATTTTGAAACTGCGCATAGTTATGTTGAATATATTTATAACACTGTTTTAAAAGACGATTTTATTAATGATAATGCAGCATGCGCTGATTTACTAGGCGAAGAATATACCGGCGAAAGAGAAATCGTATTTGAAGAACTTACTTCTTCAGGATATGAAGGAACTTATAGTGTTATCTGTGCAAAAATATATGGTGATAACGAAGGATTAAATGCTTTCCAAATTTATGATTACGAATATAATATTACTGGTTCGATAACAATATTAATTGAAATTTATTCCAAAGAAGCTGTCGCAATATTATTCTAATTTCTAATAATAAAAAATAGGAAAACCAAAACAGGATTTCCTGTTTTTTCTTTTAATTTAAGTACATGTGTATGTATAATAAACTTACTATGAAAAAGAAAATCAATCACGTTAGACTCATAACCTTTATTACTATTTTATTTGAAGTCCTTGGACTTGCTGCTTTTGTCGTTATTTATTTCAATAACTTCTTTGGCGCGAAAGAAATCATCATCCCAGAATATGTTATTATCGGCGCTAGTGCATTAGTCGCATTTAACATTATTTTACTTTGGGCGTCTTATTTAAGAATTTCTACTTATCGTCATAAAACTGATTTAAAAGCTGCTGAAGTTATTGGAAGCGATGTTCAAGAAGCATATAACTTTGCAATGATTGGATTAGTGGTTACTGATGAAAACGATATTGTCATTTGGAATAACGATTTATTTAAAGACCGTCATATCGATATTATCGATTTAAATATTTTTGATTGGCAAAAAGATTTAAGAGCGCTTAAAGAAAGAAGCAATTCTGATCCAGTTAAACTCATCATCAATAACCGTAACTTTGAAGTTAAATATTTAAGTGATGCTGGATTATGGATCTTTAAAGATACAACAGATTATGAATCCATTTATTCTTATTCAAAATTACAAGCCCCTGTTGTAGGAATTCTTTCCATGGATAACTACGATGAAGTTATTAAGGGTGATGATGATTATAATGATACGATTACCAAAGCGAAAGATGCGATTTTCAAATACGCTAGTGAACATGGAATCTTGTTACGTAAATTCAAAGATAGTAACTATTTGATGCTTTGTAATTATGAAGCATATAGCAAAATGAAAGATGATAATTTCTCCATTGTTGATAAAGTAAGATCAATTTCTTTTGGTGGAGATGTTCCTCTTACTCTTTCTATTGGTATTGCTAGAGATTTCCCTGATGTTGTTAAACTTAACGAACTTGCTAATGCGGCTCTTGAAATTGCTATGTCTCGTGGAGGAGACCAAGTCGTTGTTTCGGTTTACGGAAAAGAAATGGAATTCTATGGTGGTAAAACTGAAGCTCAAGAGAAACGTAGTAGAGTTAAAACTCGTGTTTTGGCGGATTCTCTTATCAATTTAATTAAAGGCGCTAGTAATGTTCTCATCATGGGACATACAAATATGGATATGGATGCTTTAGGAAGCTGTTTAGGCGTTAAAGCAATTTGTGAAAGGTTAAAAATTCCTGCTAGATTAGTTGTTGATTTAAAAGCAACTGAAGCAAAAACAAGAGCGGCTTTGACTAGTAGCTTTAGTCGTGATGTTTTAGAACAATTGGTGGTCAACTCAAAAGATGCGGTTAGCTTAGTTAAAAGTGATACTTTAGTTGTTGTTTGTGATGTTCATATTCCAAATATGGTTATGGCTCCAGCTCTTCTTGACCACACCAACAAAGTTGTTGTTATCGACCATCATAGAAGAGCAGAAGAATACATTGAATCTCCTGTCTTTAACTATATTGATCCTGCCGCTAGTAGTGCTTCTGAATTAATTACTGAATTCATTAGATTCTCTTCAATTTCTCCACGTATTGAACTTAACCCAACTTATGCAACCATTATGCTTTCTGGTATCTTCCTTGATAGTTCTTTCTATAAGAGTAAAAATACCGGAATTAGAACATTTGAAGCTTCAACAATCTTAAAAGAATTTGGCGCTGATAACTCAGTTGCGGATGATTTACTTAAAGATGATTTTGAAGAATATATTGAAACCACTAATATCGTTAGTAACTTAAAAACTGTCGATTATGGCGTGGTTTACGCAATTGCGGATCCAAGTCAAATTTATGATTCTGCTTCAATTTCAAAAGCCGCAAATGCCTGCTTATCAATGAAAGGAATTCACGCTGCCTTTGTTATTGGAAAAACGAGTAATAAAGAAATCAAGATTTCTGCTCGTAGTGATGGCTTAATTAACGTTAGTAAGCTATGTGAAAAACTTGGTGGTGGAGGTCACTTCACTTCTTCAGCGGCAACCTTCTTAAAGAGTAATGTAAGTGAAGTTGAAGAAATGCTTGTTAATGTTATTCATAAACATTTATCAGAGGCAAAAGCTGATGTTGCAAATAGAAGAAATATTGGACAGGAGGATATGTAATAATGGAAGTTATTCTTTTAGTGGATGTGAAAAACGTCGGTAAGAAAAACCAGACAGTCAAAGTAAGCGACGGTTACGCTAATAATTACTTACTTAAAAATAAACTCGCTGTTCCTGTCAGTAAGAAAAGTGTTGAGATTCTTGAAACACAAAAAGAAAACGCTCGTATCGCTCAAGAAAACGCTAAAAAAGATGCAATCGCTCTTTCTGAAACTTTAAAAAATATCACTTTAGAATTTACCGCTAAAGTTGGTAAAGATAGTAAATTATTCGGTTCCATTTCTCTTAAACAAGTCGAAGAAGAACTCAAGAATAAACATGGAATAACCATTGATAAACGTAAATTTATCGATAAAGGTCCACTTGATATGCTCGGCATGTATAAATTAAGAATTGAATTATTCAAAGGTGTCATTGGCGAAATCAAAGTCCACATTTCTGGAAGGGAGTAAATATGTCTCCAGCTCGTAAAAGTCAAACAAAAAAAGTCACAACTGAATTACCATATAACCTCGACGCTGAACGAGTTGTTTTGGGATGTGCAATGCTCAATAAAGACTACTGCTTAGATATTTTAAACACTCTCGAAGAAGAGGATTTCTTTGCTGGAAAACATCAAATAATGTTTAGAGCAATTGCTTCTCTTGCAGTAAGAGGAATTGATGTTGATGTTTTAACAGTCGCTGAAGAACTCGCCAATTTGAAAGAACTTGAAAATATTGGTGGCGCTAAATATTTAGCGGAATGTACTAATACAGTCGTTGCTGCTTCAACATTAGATTTTTATATTCGCATTATTCAAGATAATTCTGTTCTCAGAAAAATGCTTAACACTATTAGATCGATTGATGAAGAATATCGCACTGAAGAAATTGAAAACATTAACGATTTCATTTTAGATAGTGAAAATCGTTTTAAAGAAAGCATTTCTAAACGTCATATTTCTTCTTTTGTGACTACTGAAGAAATTTCTCATATCGTTGAAGATTCATTAGAAAAATTACAAGACGCTGATAATGATAGTGATGTCATTGGCGTTTCTACGGGATATGAAAGATTAAATCAAATCACCCAAGGATTTAAACCTGGCGAATTAATTGTTGTCGCTGCTCGTCCTGCAGTTGGTAAAACAGCATTATGTTTAAACTTTGCCCATAAAATTGCTACCCACTCTAAAAAAGCAGTAGCGATTTTCTCTTTGGAAATGTCAAAAGAACAACTCTTTGGTCGATTAATCGCTATGGATAGTTGTGTTGATGCTAAAAAGATTAATTCTGGTCGATTTACTTCTGCAACTGAAAAAGTTAGAGTCCTTAATTCCATAAGAACCCTCGCCAATTCCAAAATTTATATTGATGACACTCCATCAATTAAACTTAATGATATCATCACTAAATCAACTAAGCTTCAAGCTCACGAACCAGATTTAGCGCTTATTGTTGTCGACTATTTAGGACTTGTTTCTGTCGCTAGCAAAAATGGTCGTTCACCAGATAGTAGACAAGAAGAAGTTCGTCAAATTTCTTTAGCCTTAAAAGCTTTAGCAAGAGACTTAAAAGTTCCTGTTATCGCTGTTAGCCAACTTTCTCGTGCGGTTGAAAAACGTGATTCACAAAGACCAGTCATGTCTGACTTACGTGATAGTGGTAACATCGAACAAGACGCTGATATTGTTATTCTTCTTTTCCGTGAAGATTATTACGCTGATAAGAAAACAACTTCTGCCGCAAATAAAAAAGGTGGTCAATTAACCCCTAACGATAAATATGAATTAGCGAAAGCTCAAAGAGAAAAAGAACTTGGAAGCGAAATTCCTGGTAATGCTTCTTATACCGAAGTCATTGTTGCTAAAAATAGAGCAGGTTCTACTGGTGTAGCACGTCTTTTCTTCTACAAAGATTACGTGAGATTTGATTCACCAAGCAAGGAATGGGAAGACGCGATTAACGCGATTAACGAAGAAAATTAAAATGTTTTTCAATATAGTTGGAAGTGGTTCAAAGGGAAATGCAACTTTAGTGTTCTCGAAAGGGACCACTCTTTTAATTGATATGGGTGTTCCTCTTGAAAGATTAAAAGCGGAACTTAATCAATATAATAAAACGGAAAAAGATATTGATGGAGTTTTGGTTACCCATAATCACACTGACCATATCCGCGGGATAAAAGCTTTTTCTCCTAAAAAGATATATGCATTAGCAAAAACCGTTCCAGGATCTTTAAGTAATGTCGTTTCTTTATTTTCTCCTTTTTATATTGGAGATATGAAAATTACCGCGTTTCCAACAAGTCACGACGCTATTAACCCTTGTGGATATATCATTGAGGCTGATGGAGAAAAACTCGTCTATATGACCGATACTGGATGTTATTTTTCTGAAAACACAAAATATGTCAAAAACCCAACTTTTCTAATTATTGAAAGTAATCATGATATTCAAAAGCTTTTGCACACCAATCGACCAATGTTATTAATTCAAAGAATCATGTCTGATGTTGGGCATTTATGCAATGAAGATAGTGCTTTTGCTACCTTAGAAATTATTGGTGAAAACACAAAAGAAATAATACTAGCTCATCTTTCTGAAGAAGCAAATGAACCAGAACTTGCTTTAGAAGCATATCGTAAAATATTTGCATATAAAGGAGTGGATATTTCTCGATATAATGTGAGATGCGCGAAGCAATGGGAATCAATTATCGGAGGAGATTATGACAATTAAAATATATGCGATTGGAAAGATAAAAGATTTCTATAAAGCCGGTAGTGATGAATATATCAAAAGATTAAGTGGATACACTAAAATTGAAATGATTGAACTCAAAGATGAATCAATTTCAGAAAAGCCTTCTTTAAGTGAAATTGAAAAAGCCAAAGATATTGAAGGAAAAAGAGTAATATCTTTATTAAAAAATAATGAATATCTAATTGGACTCGATTTAAACAAAAAAGAACATACAAGTGAAGAATTTGCTTCTTTTATTAATAATAAGATAATTGAAAATGGTTCAAATATTTCTTTTGTTATCGGTGGAAGTTATGGTCTTAGTGACGAACTGAAAAAAAGAGTGAATACTTCAATTACTTTATCAAAATTAACATTTCCCCACCAATTAGCGAGACTTGTTCTTCTTGAACAAATCTATCGAGCGTTTAAAATAATTAATAACGAAACTTATCACAAATGAATTACGAAGACTTTAAACAATTTAAATTAGTTAAGGATAATGATAACCCATTCACTCCTCATTTTGTCATTGATGAAGAAACTGATTTTTATATTGAACCAATTGTGTTTACTCAATTAAGCGGGTTTAAAGAAAGACATCCTGATAAATATCAACTTATCATTGATTCCCTCATTTCAAGAGTAAGACAAAATAAAAAAGTAATCTTTGTTGGAGATTACGAAAATTATTTTACTGAAAAAGAAGGATATATATATTTAGAATTATTAGATATTACTGATTCACTTAAAATATTTGTTGAAGATAAATCACGCGGATCAGATTATGGAGATTAAAAGGTCAGATTGTTCTGACTTTTTTAATGTCATATTTGTCTTTAATAACACTTTTATCTTCTTCACTAGGATAACCGATATATATCGCTGAAAAAGGAGTTAATCCAAGAGGAATATTAATCGCTTTCTTAATTGCTTTTATTCTATCTTTTCCAGGATAAATAGCGCACCAAACAGCGCCTAAACCTAAAGCGTGAGCGGCAAGAAGAATATTTTCACTTGCTGCGCTTAAATCGCAATAACATAAATCATGATTAATAGGTAAGGTCGCGCTTTCTTTTACACAAGGAATAATGATAATTGGGGAATCAAATTTACCAAAAGGCATAGCCTTTTTAATTGCTTCCTTGTATTCTTTATTCTTGACAACATAAAATTCCCAAGGTTGACGATTAACCGCGCTTGGAGAGGCCATAGCAGCTTTTAAAATTGTCTCAATTTTTTCTTCTTCAATTTCTTTGTCTGAAAATTGTCTAACTGATTTTCTAGTTAATATTGTTTCAATCGCTTCCATATTTCTCCTTAAAAAAAGAAGTCAAAGACTTCCTTTACGCAACTGGTCTAAGTTGTTTCATTGACGCCCACATAACTCTTAATGATAAGAGAAGGACAAAGGCCATTTGGCCAATGATATTTCCCGCCATAACAAATCCTAAGATAAGAGCGAGAATAGCAGGTGTTAACGCCAAGAAATAAGCAATCTTTTGTGTGACCCAGAAATTAAGCGTTCTAAATGGATTAGTCTTTGATCTTGTGAGTAAGAAGAGCATTAATCCGAGGAAGAATGTTAATCCTGTGTAAACCCCTAAATAGATTAAAGTTGTATTCCATTTATTTGTGTTCTTTTGATTAAGGAATGTTTCATTAAAAATATTTTTCCAAACACCAAATGCTTGTGAAGTAACTTGTGTTGGTAAGTGTTCCAAATCAATTGTATTAATATCAATTACATTTCCATTTTCATCTTTAATAGCAGAAGTAATTCTTTCTAATAAATCTCCATTAGGAGTGTTATTCCAGTCAAGTCCACCAAAGGTGTTTGCCACTCTAGTTGTGGTGTCAGCTTTATAAGTTGCCGCCACTAAAGTTGATGGTGAAAGAATAACAAATGATGGAGTATATGTTGCTTCTTTTTTATCTGGATCAAGTTCTGGATTATAAATAGTTGTTGATCCAGCAACAGTTTTTCCATCAGCGTCTTTATTTAAAATGAATTTTTGATTAACGATTTTATTAACGAAATTTTGTAATTCACTTCCTTGATAATCAGAAAAATACATCAAAAATGTATATCTATTTGTGTTTGCATCAGTATAAGAATAAATCGGATCTTCGCTAGCGGTGTCACTATATGATAATAATCCATTTTCAACATTTAATGTTTTTCCATCTTTTTTAAGTTGGATTGATGCTCTTGCAAGTCCAGTATCAAGTCCATAAGTAGCGTTACTGACAAAACTTGCTCCGTAAGCATTATTCAAACTAACAAAGTTAGGAATGAGTGGAATTAAAATTGATACTAAAAGGAATAATATTGCAAGCCACCATGGTGCTTCTTTACCATTTTCAATACAGGCTTGGTTTGAAATAATTCCTTTGAAAGAATTAATCGCGATATTTTTTGTCTTTGGAGACATTGGTTTTTTTGTTTTCTTAAGTTTTTTTGCCATATTTGATTCCTGTTCTATTTTGAAATAGCAAATAAAGTTTATATGTTATTCACTCTCTTGTAAAGAGAATTGCAACCCACAACATTTAAAATGTTTCGCTTTTTTGAAAATATTTTCAAAGATTCAATCTTGTTTTATAATATTGTTTCAAGGCTAAAAGACATGAAAAGAGAAGTTCATAAAATTATAAGCGTCATCTTAGGTTCCTCTCTCCTTATTGGGTTAGGGGTGGCATTTAATGTTAATAACATTTCTAAAAATGATGAGGTTAGTGGTTATTCAGCATCTTCTTTACCTACCACAATTGATTTAAATGATACGAGTGAAGAGGATATTAGGGATTATTATTCCAATCTTTCTTCTTTAGTAGCAAGCGAAAGAAAAGGCACAAATTTACTAAAAAACTTAAAACCTATTTTGATGTTAAATCAAAAATATTATAACTACGATAGTGGTGATAACATTTGGAAAATGTATGAAATTACTGATCGTGATTGGAAAAAATCACCAGCTTCTGGAATCACTACTTATGGACAATATAACGCTACTACAAATACGATAACAAATTATAGTTATGGTTCTAATAGCAGTCCTAACAGTAATCCATACATACATGCTTTATATGTCAATCGTAACATTACAAACGAGACTAGAGCGTGGGGTTCTCATGGAGATAGATCAGATCCGTGGACAATTGAAAGAGAACATATTTGGGCTAAAGCAAATGGATTTGAAAAATCTGGAGCAGGTGGCGCTCGTGGTGACCCAATGCATCTTTGGGCGGCGAATGGAACTTCTAATGGAGAACATTCAAACCATTTCTTTGGATATGTTGATACCACCAAATCATATGTTGATTCTGGATCAACGCATTCAAATTTAAAAGGCAATCTCACCGGTATTTCAAAAACTTACGGAGGCAGTTCAAAAGTTTTTGAACCACAAGATTGTGATAAAGGTGATATCGCAAGAGCCATATTTTATATGGTCGCTAGATATAATAACTACGCCGGTTCAACTTCAGAGACATTCGATTCAAACAACCCTAATCTTGCCTTAGTTGATTCTCCTACTCCG
Source organism: Bacilli bacterium (assembly GCA_017635565.1). Classification (GTDB taxonomy): domain Bacteria; phylum Bacillota_I; class Bacilli_A; order RFN20; family CAG-826; genus UBA2450. The sequence continues at coordinate 77,290 of JAGBLE010000012.1, read as the reverse complement.
AAGTCAACAAGTGGATATTCTTCAACCTCTACAGAAACTGGAACAATGGGAATTGTTTCTGATTTGCTTGAGTGGAATAGACTTGATCCACCTGATGAATACGAAATTCATAGAAATAACATTTTGTATACCAATTTTACAAATAATAGAAATCCATTTATCGATTTCCTTGAATGGGCTGAATATATTTGGGGAACTAATTCAAGTGGAAAATACGCAACTCCTGTAAGCGATAATATAAATTCTTTTGGTACATCTGAAACCATCAGTGTTGAAAGCATTTCTCTTCAGGAAACCACAAGCGTTTCAGTTAATAAAACAACTACTTTAATTCCTTCTTTTGTCCCAAGTAATGCAACAAATAAAGCAGTCAATTGGTCGACAAGCAATAGCGGTGTCGCCACTGTTTCTAATGGTGTTATTACTGGAATATCAGTAGGAAGTGCCGTAATTACCGCCACAACAGTGGATGGAAACAAAACTGCAACCTGCACAGTAACAGTTAAAGAAAGCAGTGTTTCTGACGATCAAAAAACAGTCACTATCAATTATGGTGATACTTTTGATCCTGCTTTACCTACTGCAAGCGGATCAGTTAATACGACCCCAACTCTGCACGCAGATACAACCGCTTCGATTTCTTTTAAAGAGCAATATATTTATAAAGGAAATTCATCATCTTATTTGATGTTCCATAAGGATTCAGGCAATGCTTATTTATATAACACTGAAAATTTGGGAACAATCGATTCGGTTAAAGTTACTTATTCATCAGGAGTATCGGTGTCAGCTATGGTTGGTGTTTATTTTGGTTCGACTGAACAAAGTACATATACATCAGCAAGTAATAAAACGATTGCAGGACAATCTCAATCTGATACTTGGACAAACACAACTGAAGGCAATGGCTTTTTCCAAATATCAACTAGTAATAAAAATTGTCAGATTACAAATATTGAAATCACATATCACCCATGCTTATCTTCAATTCAATTAAGCAACCAAACAACATCTTTTGATTTAGATTCTGAATTTGAATTCGATGGACTTGTTACGGCGAAATTCGATGGAGGAGATGACCTTGATGTCACTTCTAAAACATCATTTAGTGGCTATGATATGTCCTCTGTTGGTGTTCAAACCGTCACTGCTTCATATACTCATAATGGAGTTACAAAAACCGCTAATTACCAAATCACAATTAATGAAGTTAATACTGTTAATTCTGTTTCTTTATCATCTTCAAATTTGAGTTTTGATTTATCAAGCGATTCTTTAACTTCTCAATTGGTTGCCACTGTTGAAACAACCGGTTCTCAGGCAAGTAAAACAGTAACTTGGTCAAGTTCTAATCAAAGTGTCGCTAGTGTATCAAATAATGGACTTGTTACGGCGTTATCAATTGGTCATACAGTTATTACCGCAACTTCTACTTATGATAATTCAATGACCGCTAATTGTGAGGTTACAGTTACTGATTCTTCATCTAGCAGTGAGAGTTCATATAGTCTCTTCACTGGTAATATTGAAGAGGGAGATTATTTAATTACTTACAATAACTGCGCTATGAAAGCATCGGTTACATCAAATCGATTATCTTTTAGTGAACTAACAATTACTGATGGAGTTATTGATGCTTCTTCAGTTGATAGTTCTCTTGTTTGGCATATTTCTCCTAGTGAAGACTACTGGACCATTTATAATGAATTCGAAAGCAAATATGCGAGTAGTACTGGAGCCAAAAACCAAGCTGCTCTTTCTGCTGATATAGATGACAAAGCTAAATGGGCAATTACCGGTTCTTCTACCTATGAATTTGTTAATAAGAACAATAGTGCAAGTGGCGTTAATTCTAACTTAAGAAAAAACGGAACATATGGTTTTGCTTGTTATTCTACTTCAACAGGTGGAGCGTTAACTTTATATAAGGTTAGTGGAGAAGCCCCTGTTGATACTAATGAATCTCCATATATCAATGGATATGCTTATGAAATGTATTTCACTAATAGCAGTGGTAATCATTATTTCAGTCACTCCATGAGTGGTTATTATGGAGCGACAGTTTCCGAATATAGCACGTCTTATTATGTTTATTTCGAAAAAGGAACAAGTGGTCAATATCTTTATTTCGTAAATGGCGAAGGTAAACAATATATTTCAATTAAACTGAAGGATACACACATTAACTTTACTTATAGCACCACTAAAGAAAACGCTGAGTGGAAGTATAGTAGTAATTACGGATTTATTTATCAAACAATTGATGGTACAGATTACACAATTGGATCCACTGGCTCATATAATACTTTTGGTGGATATCGTACTAATAATTCAGGTCTATTTAAAGTTCAATTCATGGAAACTGCTGAAACATATTCCTATCATTTCTTAAACAATATGACATGTGACAGCGCTGGAGAAAATTCTCCAATATTTGAAGACGGATATTCGTGGTCTAATTTAAAAACTAAATTCAATGCTCTAGTTAGTGTTGAATCAAATATCTTAGTTAATGCTTCTTCTAATGAAAATGGCACAATTATTGAACAAGCAATGAAGAGATATGATTATCTCGTAGAAAAATATGGCTATGAGAATTTTATCGGAAGAAATGTTTCTTCAAAAAATAGCCTTATTCTTACTATTTCTAATGACAATCAAAATAATATTTTAGTGATATTAATTATTTTAGGTTTAGTAACAGTTGGAACCGCTATAACATTTGTTTATCGTAAACATAAACAAGACTAATTTGACAAGATAATGTTCTTACTATACAATTTTGAAAGTCTGTGTTAACAGACACTCTGGGGTCGTATAGGATTCGACGGAGATGTGCAGGGCTTTATCTGCAGCGGTTGGTAACCATAAACCAAAAAAAGAATAACTGACAACAGTTATATGAGAGCTCCTAGAGCTCAATCACTCTGCTTAGCTTAATTAACCCGACATAGGGTCCCGGCAATCGCTGGGGCAGAGCGCCCTTTAAGGTTTTAGCCTTTCACGCTTAAAGTAGGTGTCATAACAAAAGGATTGTGGCTTGGAGTTGATTAGTTACTGAGTCATGAAATATTGTTAGTCTCGCGTGATGTAGTGAGTCAATATACGAAATCACGTTAAACATAAATATTGTCTAAGCTGTAGGCGATATTGTTTGGCCATCTTCGGACGTGGTTTCGATACCACCGGCTCCACCAAAAAAATCAATAATGTATCGATGATACAGGAGATAAATTATGAAAATTTGTATTTCAGCGGAAAGCACGATTGATTTACCAAGAGAAATTCTTGATGAATTTGAAATCAAAACTGTTCCTTTTACTATTACCTTAGGTGATAAAAATGGGCTTGATGGAGTAACCACTCCAGAAGAAATATTTGATTACGTCGATAAGACTGGAGTTCTTCCAAAAACAAGCGCGGTTAACGCGGGCCAATACCAAGAATATTTCTCTTCTTTGCTAAAAGAATATGATGAAGTTATCCATTTCTCTTTAAGCGCTGATATGTCTAGTGCTTACCAAAACGCTTGCATGGTTGCTTCTGAACTTGGCCATGTTCATGTTATTGATTCAATGAGTTTATCAACCGGAATTGCTTTACTTGCAATCTATGCATCAAAATTAGCAAAGCAAGGCCTTGAAGTTAGTGAAATTATAAAGAAGGTTAGTGAAAGAATCCCACATGATCAAGCGAGTTTCGTTCTTGCCACAGTTGATTATTTATATAAAGGTGGAAGATGTTCTGCTCTAGCAAAATTAGGTGCGATGTTATTTAGAATTAGACCTCAAATTTTAGTTATTAACGGCAAGATGGGACCTGGCAAGAAATATACAGGTAAACAAGTACAATGTGTTGAAAATTACTGTAGAGACACGCTTGAACAGTTCAATAATCCAGATTTAGAAATTGGATTTGTGACTCACAGTGGTGCGACTCCTGATATGGTAGAAGTCGCTGTTAATGCGATGAAGAAAAAAGGATTTAAAAGAGTTATTGTCACAACTGCAGGAGCAACGATTTCATCTCACTGTGGACCTAAATGTCTCGGTATTCTTTATATCAATGATGGTGGTAAATAAACCACCTTTTTTCTTGTTGTAGTTTAATAGAAAAAATCCAATATGGACAGTGTCTAAAAACTTGATTAAATAAAGTTTGTCATTAGACTTTTATAATGCTAAATTAACTACGATGATTTACGCGTTACTATGTAAAGCGCAACGGGGGGAATAAGAATGATTGATAATGTTGATCCAAGATCCAAAATGCTTTCTAGTGACGAGGAAACAGTTGAAGTTCTCGAAGTAGTTGAAGATTGTTATGACTACTGCGACTTAACAAGCGATGATGTTGAAGAATTCCTCTTTGACTACACCGAAGAATTCTAATCACTTGTGCAAATTGAAAAAGTGAACGAGTACTACTCGTTTTTCTTTTTGTGTTTTATAATATTGCTATGCGATTAAACAAATTACACAAATATAGTGCTGCAATAACATTTTTAGCGATGGAAATATTTGCAGTTTTAGCATTTTCTTTTAGTGGAAATTTTATTGTTTATGGCGCAATCTCTTTAGCGTTAGCAATACTTCTTATTCTTTTTAATATTGCTGAGATGAAAATTGATGGAATTTCATCAATTGCATTTTTCTTTTTACCTTTATTTTTGTTTTCAACAATAACAGCCTTAAGTGTTTATTCAAGAAGTCACGCTTATGTTGGGGATTTTTCCACTGTTGAATTAGTCTTTATCCCTATTGCGTTTATTGCAATGTCTTTTACTGGTTATTTATTAAGCGTTGATAAATCTTTTAAGATGTCAACTTTACTAATTGTTATTTATTCTGCTTTAGGTGTTTTATGTTTGATTAATTTAATTGTTAATTTTGTTAATTTTGGTGCTTTTTATACAGTACTTTATAAAGGATACCATATGTATTATGGTGGGGTGATGAGTGAAACCACTGTCGATAAGATGGCGTATGTCCTTGAAGGACTTAAATTTATTGAAGTCAGAATGCCTCGATATGTTCTTTTCCCTGCTTTATTATTTACTTCATCAATTGCTTTATTATTTGTTTCTCCAAAAGAAAATAAGAGAACATTTATCATTTATTCGATATTTGTTCTTGTTTCATTATTATCGCTTATCTTTGTTCCTTCTTTATTAGGGTTATTTTCTGTTGTTTTAATTTTATTGATTGATGCGATTATATTCATATATCAAAGATTTGAGAAGATAAGAAAAGCGATTAGGATTGTCATTTTAACTGGCTTAATTTTAGCGGGATTATTATTCTTATTTATTATTTTAAATAATCAAAGTGCAATTCCATTTGTCCATAATCTTACTTCTGGTAATTCGTTTTTGAATCGATTATTTAACACTAATGGGATTATTAATAAATATAATCCACTTGTAGAAAACATTTTCTCCAAAGAAAAATTCCTTGGATATATTGTCGATAATATGATTAACCAAAATGAAGTTCATATGTCAGGAAGCTTTTTGTTTGATTTCTTTATGACTAGTGGAGTCATCGGAGTTATTGCTTTTATCTTCGCATTGGTGGTTGGATTTAAAGGCTTTAAGAATTATTTTTCAAAAGAAAATGATAATTTATATATCAAAGTAACTTTGCTTACTTTTGTTATTTTCTATTTAGCATACATCGGAACATTTAATGATACAGAATATGCGATTTATTATAAGCTTTATCAACCAGTTTATATGTCCGCTCCATTCTTAATCATGATTTTTATCTTCTCTTATATATTAGCTAAAGGAAATGTCGCAAAATCAGAAGGAGGAAAAGAAGATGAAAAATAAATTTAAATTATTGATTTTATTAGCTCTTCCTTCTTTAGCAAGCTGTGGTGGTTTTTCCTTAGATTATATCGTTGAGGGAAATAAATATAATTCTCCAGTTTTTACTGAAAATTATTATGAACATTGGGATAACGAACTCAAAAATGCGCAAGAAGTCGCTTCAATTGACGTAACAGATAAAAAAATTACTTCTTTTGCAGATGTGGGAATAATAGATCAGAATATCTTACTTAAGACTGATTACACATTAAGAGATTATTCTTCAGAATATAACCTTATGAGAAGCGATCAATCATTCTATTATGGAGTTCAATCTAAATTATTTGATGGTGAAGCTTATTGTGATGGATATTATCAGAAACATCGTGTTCAAACTAATCAAAATGGTTTCAGTGTTCGCTTTTCAAAAGAAAGTGATGAATTGACTTATTTTGCAATGCAATTTAAAGCCACCACAAATAATCAACTCAAATATTATTTGCCAAGCGATGATGAATATGACGTTAGAAATGATCACGCTTTATTCCATAATTCAGTAATTGAATTAACAATCGGGTTATATACAAAAAATGAATCAGAAATTGAAAATCATTCATTTAAAAGTGAAATTACTTTTGATAATAATCACACCAACGATGGCAGTTATTATGTTTTCTACGCCTTTGATTTAAAAGAATATGAATTATCAAGATTAGTCGGAGTTTCAGTGACTTTTGATATTATTAGTGATGAATTAGTGGATTATAACAAAACAAAAGGCGTTGATATTGATTACGCCCTCTTTGTTTATGAAATATTCTTGCCTTATACTTATTGGCATTAATTGATATTTAACCATTTACCCATTTCAAAATCACAATTATCATCATCTAAGATAAGTGTTCCTTTTGCGGGAGTAAAAGTTAATTCAGAAAAATAGATTTGTCCATTAATGTTATATAAATCAACACGGACAAATGGGAAAGGCGAGGCTAATGTCTCGCTTATTTTTATCATTTCATCAAAATTATCAGGTTTAGTAAGAGGATAATCTGTTTTATTCCAACCATTGAATTGAGATCCATCAAAAGGAGTCCAATCAATATAATAATTGTTATATCTAATATCTTCTCCACGAGAAGAAACAACATATAAACTTCTAGCTTTACCATTAAAAACATGAATCTTATATTCGGTTGGCAGTTTGCCGTTTTCAAGCATTAATTCTTCGATTATAATTTGTGGTTTTATTTTAGAATAGTGGAGTTCGACAGTTTTCTTTCCGTAATTTGTTTTAAGCCACTTGTTAAATGTCTTTTTTAATTCATTGATATTGATTTTTGATTTATCAAAACAAATATAATTCATCCCACTTCCATGAGTGCATTTTACCGCAAAAGAATTTGGAAGAGAGTCAAAATTAATTTCATCAAATGAATCATAAATTCCATATGACTTAATAAGGATGTTACCTAATCCTTTTTCTTTGACATATTCTCTAGCGCCTACTCTTCCAGCGCATTTACTTACTAATTGGTTTTTTGGATAAACATATAATCTTAAATACTGAAGCTTCTCAGTATATCGAAGTAATTTTTTCCAGTCTAATTTATGGTGAGTAATATATCGATATTGAAGAGAAATATAGGCTTTCTTACTTATTAATTTAACAAAACCACGAAAAGGAACGACCATCGCTCTTTTGAATTTATTTTCGTGTAATCTCTCGTTAAGCATTTTCTTTTTTCCTCAAAAATGAATGGACTAAATCTTCTTTTAAAATTGCTAAAAGGAATAGGTAAATAATCGCATCGATTAATACCGCGCTGACGAGTTCAATAATCATTGATAATGAGCTTCCTAGTCCTTTAGAAACGGCAAAGTTATATATAGGATCTTTCAAGAAATATGTTATTAACGCAATTAAGGCAGTTACTGCAACTATTTTTAGACTATTAAGATTAAAGATTGGTTTTCTTATCCATTTCCAAGACACACATATTAAGAAAACCAGAATTAATAAATCTGTTAGCGCTGTTCCAAGAGCAACGCCAATAGATGGTTTATCTGGGAATAAATATAAACCAAAAACAATTGAGAATACGATATTAAGTATTGTCCCACCTAATAAGGCAAATAAATAAAATTTCTCTTTTTTCATTGGCAATAGAACCTGGCCATAAATAATATCGCTTATTGAATAAGTTAACATCATTGAAGAAATGATAATTAATACAGTTGGTGCATTTACATATCCAAGAGTGTCATTAAAATCTGTGTTTCCTGATATTAATCCAGTAATTGGCTTAGCCAATGTTGTCATTGTCGCAATTGCTGGAAGAACAATAAATAAACATATATTTACCGAATATTCATTTATGCGATTGAAATATTTTTTATCTTCCTGGGCATAGCAAATTGCGGCACGTGGAATAAAGACAGTGCTAAGAGCGGTAATCACTCCAATGATAACATCAATTCCTTTGATACCTACTGAATAAGAAGCAACTTCGTTTTTGCTTTTATCAATAAAACCAAGTATGAATGTATCGGTCTGATTATAAAAGGATATTACTAAAGAAATTGCACATAAAACCGCAAGAGGCTTAATCAATTCTTTAATTGAATAAGGCATTGTCTTCTTTAAAGATATGAATTTCCTAACGTATGTTACGTTAGCAACTGATGTAAATAAAGTGACGGAAGTGGTTAATAAAGCGTAAATATAAATATCTCCAGGAGCAGTTACGAAAGTAATAATTAAAATAGTGGATATCGCTAAAACAACAATTGTTCTAACAGACATATAAAACTGTTTTTCTAAAGCAATAAATAGCCACTCAAAAGAGAACGCCCCAGATAGGAAATTAATTGATAAAAGGAAAATAATTTCTTTTGAATCGGTTAATTCAGGAACTGAAAATAATAAAGCGGTCATCAATCCAAAAGATAATAAGGTTGTTATAAGTTGAATTAAGAAAAAAGTCTGAACTTTATTTGATAGAAGCTCTTTATTGCCTTTAACTTTGACACATTCTCTTATCGCGAGATTTGGTATACCAATTTTCGCTAAAACAAGAAAATACATAACAAAAGTATTGCACCACGTGTAAATTCCAACAGATGATGAACCTAAATATCTACATACCCATGGGAAAGTGATAAAAGAAAGAATCGTTAAAACAAGAGTACGAGCAATGTTTATTATGACATTAGTGCGAGTACGGTCTTCCATAGACACTATTATAATATTCATACATTATTTTTTGAAAATTAAATTTTTCAAATCCAATTGTATTCATATTAATAACGCTTTTTGCTATGATAAAAGAATGAAAATCCTAGTTGTATGTCAATATTATTATCCAGAGAACTTTATAATCTATAAATTTGCTGAGCAATTTGTAAAAGATGGATATGAAGTTCATGTTTTAACTGGTAAACCAAACTATGGTTATGATCAAATATTGCCTGCCTATAAATACATTAGTGAAGAAATTATTAATGATGTTAACGTTCATAGGGTTAATATTTCGCCAAGAAAGAAAAATAGATTATCAGTTGTTAAGAACTATTTATCGTTTTGGAAAAACTCAAAGAAGTGGGTTAGAAAATGTAATATCAAATTCGATGCAGTTTATTCGATGAGTTTATCTCCTGTTACAATATGTTCGGCTGGTAATTTATACGCTAAAAAGAATGGGGTAAAGCACATTATTCATTGCCTCGATTTATGGCCTGAAAGTGTTGTAGTTACTAATGCAGTAAAAAGGAATTCACTTTTATATAAAATCCTATATAAGTGGTCACGAGCAATATATAAAAACGCAGACAAAATATTAATTAGTTCTCCTTGTTTTGCCGAATATTTTGAGAAAATATTGCATCTTCCGATAGATAATATTTCTTATGTTCCTCAATCATCTTTAATAGAAGATAAAGATATTATTCCTTATGAATATGGGGAAGGAACACACATTTTATATTGCGGAAATATCGGATTAATTCAGCTCATTCCTTTAATTACATCAACAATGGATAAGCTCAGAGATAAAGATATTTATTTCCACGTTATTGGTATGGGACCAATGACTGAATATTTGATTAATGATATTCGCAAAAGAGGGTTAGATAATAAAGTTATTTATCACGGACCAATTTCCGCTAAACATGCTGCAAGTTATTTTAAAAACGCTGATGCAATTTATGTCTCTTTAAAAGGAGAAGGAACAGTAGGAAAAACTATTCCAAGCAAGTTATTAATGGCTATGGCGTTTGCTAGACCAATTGTTGGAGTTCTTTCTGGTGATGGAAGGAATATCATTTCTGAAAGTGGTGGTGGGTTTTTAGCTGAAGAAAATCCTGATTCAATTAAAAACGCTTTACTTGCTATTCATAATTTATCCAAAAAAGAAAAAGAGCATTTAGGTGCCCTTAATCGTATGTATTATGATTCTCACTTTTCTATTGAAGAGGTCGCTTCATTAATTGAGAGAGAGTTTAGGAAGTAATTCATCATCAAACAGATGATTAACTGATTCAAGCGATGTGTATTGCATCGCTTTATTTTTTCCTAATAATGATAATATTTCTCGATCGGTTCGATTTAACTCTAACGCTCTTTTCATCGCCTCACATAAATCATCTGGATCTCCACTTTTTGCCCAAATGATGCAAGACTCGTAATGTTCTTTTAATAATTCGTTACTGACTGCAATAGTTAGACATCCATTAGCGAGATATTCGAGAGTCTTGCTTGGGAATGAATATTGATCAATTTTAGGATTTTGTGGTCTTGGATTTATTGTGAGTACTGAATTCTTTTCTAAAGATAAATTTTCTTTATAATTCACTGGTCCGAGATAAATGATATTATCGTCTCCGTCAATTAAAGGATATAACTTGTCTTTTTGTAAGTGATGGCCACATATAACTAGTTTTAGGTCGTTTCTTGCAAGTTTTTTATATGCGTCAATTAAATTTAATACCCCATATTCTTTCATTAATGAACCACCAAAATATATGTAATCATTATTAATTTTTCGTGGTAAATAATCGGATTGTGATTCACTTATTCCATCAATTTTAATAAATGGCTTAGAGTTCACATTATATAAATTGTTTAATTTTTCAGTTAAGACAATATATGCATCTAAACTTTGTCCAAGTGCGACGAGCTTATTTTTATATCCATTTCTTAAAAAAGAGATGTTATATGGGGAATCAGTGCAAATACCGATAATCTTCATACCATATTTTTTGCGATATTTAATCGCGGCTTTTAATAATGACAAATTTAAAACATCCACGAAGATGTATTTACTGTCTTTCATTGAAATTTCTTCAATTCTTTTAAATAAGTTGAGATATTTATCAATTCTATTTCTTGAGACTTGAGGATATTTCCAGAAAATATTGTTTTCTCTAACGATTTTGGCCTTCAATTTTGGATACTTATAGTGATGGTTAATCGAGCGAACTGAAATAACATCGATGTCGTGAGTTAAAGATAATGCGCGAATCAATTTATTATGAAAATTTTGATTAGAAAGATTTGGAGATACTTTCCAATCTTCAAGATAACTAGCAAATGAATTATTATCCATTGCTGTAGTAAAGTAGATGTATTTATTTTCCATATATTTCTTTAAATGCCTCACTTAGGGATTTTGCATTGCTTTCAAAAGTATTGTTTTTAGCACTTTTAATAGCGTTACTAGATAAATCATAAGTAACTAAATCCATTTTTTCTTTAATGTTTTGTTCGTTGTTCAGATTAACAATATATCCATTATATCCATCTTTGACATATTCTAAGGAACTTATCACTTTATCGGATGAAATAACGGGAAGTCCGTTAGAAAAAGCTTCAAGAGTGGTGTGACCAAAGATGTCTTCTTTAGAAAGAGTGATGTAAACATCACATCCTTTCATTAACTCAAATAATTCTTCTTTTTTCATAAATGGCAATATTAAAACATTATCCATGTTGTTATCTTTAATATATTTGAGATAACTGCTTTTTTCTGGTCCTTCACCCACCAATAAAAGAATGTCTTTTCTATTTTTAAACAACGATATTAGCTGCATATTATTTTTTCTTTCAATGAATTGAGAAGCGTTAATAAATATTTTTTTATCAAGTGGTAAATGATACTTATTTCTAATTTCGCTTTTATCTTTGATAGGTTCATTTAATATTTCAGTTTCATAGCAGTTACTATATAAATATTGATAAATCTTTTCTTTGTTTGCTCCATAATAAACAAGATATTCGCTGGCAAGTTTAGAAGGAGAGAGATAATAATCCGCTTTTGAAATTAAGGAAGTTTTATAAATTTTCTTAAGCGTGGTTTCTTTTTTAACTAGTCCTCCATTGATGAGTAGTCCAAATTTGATATGATGTTTACTCATATATCGAATCGCTTTGATTTCGGAATAGTGGGAATATCCGTTCATAATGATTAAATCAAATTCGTGATGGTGTTCTTTTATATATTTTTTAACTTCTCCAGATATGCTTCCTTCGTTTCCAACATATCCTTTTGTTAAGAAAATATTTTTGAAGTTAATGCTGTCATAATCATAAAAAGAATCTGGTCGATCTTTTGCTTTTTTTCGTTCAAAAAGAACAGTTAGATCCACTAATTTTGCTAACTCATTGAATGATTTGACCTTATATGGGGCTGGGTGATTAAAAATAATCAAGACTCGCATATAGATATTATAACTACCTTGTTTTTACTTTTATAGTAAAATATTGATGATAAAAATATGACCTGGGAAGAAGTATTTAGAGAAATTAAAACAAAAGATTATGCGCTTAAATTATCGAGCTTTCTTGATGAAGAATATCAAAAACATACGATATATCCAGAAAGAAAAAATATGTTTAACGCTTTTAAGTTAACGCCTTTAGAAAATGTTAAAGTTGTTATCTTTGGTCAAGACCCTTACCACGAACCTGGTCAAGCAATGGGTCTCGCCTTTTCAGTGCCCGATAACATTAAGACCCCGCCTTCTCTTATAAACATTTATAAAGAGATAGAAATTGAATATAATACAGTAATTTTTAATAAAGGTGGAGACTTAACCTATTTAGCAAAACAAGGTGTGCTTCTATTAAATACGATTTTAACAGTGAGAGAACATCTTCCAATGTCACATAATATCAAAGAATATAATCTATTTATGCAGGACATATTAGATGTTTTAAATAAAGTTGATCAGCCAATAGTTTTCCTTCTTTGGGGAGGGGCCGCTAAGGGGCTTGAAAAATATTTAACAAATAAAAACCACCTGATTTTAAAGGCGACTCATCCTTCTCCTCTTGGAGCAAATCAAGGTGGCTGGTTTAATAGTAATATTTTCCTCAAAACTAACGAATTTCTTGAAAAAAATGGCGTAAAACCTATAAATTGGGTTAAATAGTGGATTCACTAATTTCGTTATTTTGTTTAAGCAATTTCTTTGTGAATAAATATAAGCCAATAAATAATAAATTTAAAAAGATTCCAACCGCAAACCAAATCCAATAAATAGTTGGATCGTTTCCTTTATTGTACATTTTGATTAATCTAGCAATTGGATAAACAACATTAGCAAAAGTTAAAATAAGTATATTGATAATGGTTAACCTATTATTCTGAATATTTTTCAATGTTTTAATCATGGTTATTCCACTGACAACTATTAACAAAAATCCACTTACCATTAGCACCAATGCATCACTGCTAAAACTGACGTCTGTGCCATACCCATCATATTCTGATTCGTAACTATTTATATACTTAATTAAGAAATAGATGAATAGGAATAATCCTGATAATAAAACTATTGGATTAACAATATAGTCGTGAAGTTTTAAGTGCTTTTGGCTTTCAACTTCTTCACTTTCAATAATGATTATTTGAGGTGCTTTTTTAAATATTGCAATCATTAAGATTCCGCACAAAATAATTGAAGGACCAATGAACGCAATATTGTAAATAAAACAGTATAAGTAAGGATTCATATTGGTTAATTCCCAAGCAAATCCAGATGGGTCAGCCCAGAAAATAACGCCAGCTAAATAGTGAGAAACAAATTTAGCAATTCCGCCTAATAATGTTGCTAATAACAATATTAAAATACCTTCTTTGTCATTTTTTCTTTTCGAAAAGAATGGTCTTATTAATCCTGAAGCGGCGACTAAAGAATACGAAATGACATAATCTAGAATTACTTGCCAGAAATTAAGAATGTATGGTCCTGTTGCAACATCAAGTAACCCCATTATTAATCCGGTTACAAAACCTGCAAGCGTTCCTCTTCTAAATGTAATAATTAAAACAGCAATCATGGCAAATCCAATTGATCCACCATTTACAAATAAGCCTTTTGAAATTATTCCTTGCAGTTCGTCTAACGCAAATCCAAGTGCAGCAAATAATCCAATTTCTGTTATCGTTCTTACAGTGTTAGTACTTTTGTTCATAAAACTCTCCCAATAAAAAACTCCATCTATTGACGGAGATGAAAGTCATCAATTAAAAACTTCCCTCCGCTAGAATTACCTAGATCAGGTACGGTCGGCTACTCACATTAGCCCTCTCAGCCGGGTTTACCCAGCTCCCGAAGAAAATTATAGTTCTTTTACTTTTTTCAATCAATCCAATGTATAATATGTGAACTTACATAAATTGCTCTCATTAATGAGGCATTTATGTTATGATTGATATCGTTAGGTAATAAAATATGGCAAAAAATAAAAACAAAGAAAACGAAAAAGTTGAAGTAAAAATCCTCTCGCCAGAAGAAGAACAGGAAAAGCTTAATAAGAGCTTAGATTTGATTGAACTTTGCAAAGAAAAATCAGAAACTCCATTTGATGTGGCAGCAGAAAATGAAAGAGCTGTTATCTTTAAAACATATAAGAAAACTCGTACAAAAAATAACATTATCATGTCGGTAGTTGTTGTTTTATTTGTTGTATCGATGTTCTTATTTATGAATCCTGCTTACGATAATTGGGTAAAAATTGTTGGTGGAGTTACCATCGGAGTTACATTTGTTTTCCTTGTTGTCCATTACATTTTGACAAAGAATATATTCCCTAATACGACAAAAACATATATCCGCAACTTCTTCCAAATTGTTGATAACTATGTTTTCGATATTCCTGATGCACACGATCAAAAACTTTATCATGAAAAAAGATATGCGATGACTGATGTTATCAGTGATCGATGCTATAAAGATGTAATTGATGTTGTCAGTCGAAATATCGTTTCTGGAACATATAAAGAGAAACCATTTGAATGTGGTGAATTAGCGTTATATAAAGCTGGCGCTAAGAGAGGGCAAAAAGTTGTTGCTTTCGTTGGCAAATATTTAAGTTTTGAAAATAAACTTCATTTTGAAGAGCGTTATATCATTCAAATTAAAGGACAGACAGTCACTGATTCGCCTAATGATATCGATGACTTAGTGGTCGTTAGTGAGCAAAATAACTTTGTTATTTACGGCAAAGAAGGCGCTCAAGTAGAAAAAGATTTAGGAAAAGATTTAATCAATAATCTTAAATCAATTGAATGCGTAGATTCTTTACTTAATGTAAATATTGTTCTTTGGGCAGGACATACAAGTGTATATCTTTCTTATGATGATAAAATTGTTGCGATTCCTTTTGATCACGCAATCGAAGCAAATGGATATGTTCAATTAAAGAAAAACATTACTGGTATTTTTGAAATTTTACTTGGTTAATTTATGGGTTTATTTGGTCACTGGTTAGCAATTCAATGTTATAAACATGATGGTTCTTTGCATAGATGCTGGGATCGTGGTTTAGTTTTGGCCAATAATGATGACTATGTGGTTGTTGCCACCAAAAGAGCAAAAGTTGTTGAAAATAATGGTAGGAGATGGTTTACCAAAGAACCAGCAGTCACTATCTTTTCAAAAAAAGAGTGGTGGAATGTAATATGCATGCTCAAGGAAGATGGAATTTGCTATTACTGCAACATTGCTTCTCCGTCCATAGTTAACCATAGAATGATTAAATATATCGATTATGATTTAGACGCAAAATTATTTCCTTCTGGAGACATTCGTATTTTGGATGAAAAAGAGTATTTAAGGCATAAGAAACTCTATAATTACAGCGATGATTTAGATGTTGTTCTTAAATATCAAACAAAAGAAATAGTGAAAAAGATGGAAGCGAGAGAATGGCCTTTTGATGATGAAAGAATCAAAAAGTATTACGATAAATTTTTAAATACCTTAAATAAGGATAAATAGATTAATGAAACATTATATTTTCGACATTTTTTCATGCGACCAAATGAATGAATTTGGACTTAAAATTGCTAAAAGAGTTCCTAATGGAACAGTTATTGCTCTTATTGGAGATTTAGGAGCGGGTAAGACAACTTTAGTTAGAGGAGTTGCTAGAGGACTCAATATCAATGAAGTAGTACAATCTCCAACCTTTAATATTATGAAATTATATTTGAAGGGAGATCGTCCATTAATTCATATTGACGCATATCGTCTTGCAGATGTTAATACTGATATTGGACTCGATGAATATATTGGATATGAAACGGGGCTCACAATGATTGAGTGGCCACTTTTTATTGAAAAATTATTACCAGAAAACACTCTTTGGATTAATATTTCTTCCACTGGTGATACAAGCAGAAAAATTGACATTTATAGTAACGATGAATCTCTTGTGGAGGAATTAAAATAATGGCGACTTTATTACTTGATAGTTCCAATACTTCTTTATCGGTTGGATTTGAAAATAACGGACTTCTTATAGGTTTTACGTCATATGAAGCCTGGCAAGTTCAAAGCGAACATATGGTTCCGGAGATCGATAAATTAATGAAAGAACTTAATCTTAATAGAAAAGATATTAAAAAGATTGTTGTCTCAATTGGCCCTGGCTCTTATACGGGAGTTAGAATTGCTTTAACAATTGCTAAAGTTGCTTCTTTAGCGTGTTCCGCTCCTATATATCAAGTTTCGTCTTTAAGAGTTTTGAAAGATGATGATAAACCATCAATTTGTCTAATTAACGCTAGAAGCAATAGAAGTTATTTTGGTGTCTATCGAGATAAGGAGATTATTGTCTCAGACACGATTAAAACAAATGATGAAGTAAGAGAATATATCTCTTCTCATCCAGACTATTCTATCTGTGGAGATGCAAGATATTTAGGGTTTGAAAATAAAGACAATAATATTTGTAAACAAATGGTGAGCTTAATTGATGTTTTGTCGCCTAGTGAAAATGATTTATCGGTTAAACCGATATATTTAAAGGACTAATTATGAAATATTTAGATGTTGAAATTAGGCCAATGACTGATAGCGATTTACCACAGGTGATGGAAATTGAAAACACTTCATTTTTACATCCATGGAAAGAAAAAGATTTTCATTATGAAATGCATGAAAACCCAGTAAGTAATGTTTGGGTAATTGAATATTCAAATGCTTCTTTGGGACTCAAAACAATTGTTGGATTTGTTGATTATTGGGTCACTTTTGATAGCGGCACCATATGTCAAATCGCTGTTCATCCTGATATTCGCCGAAGTGGAGTTGGAAGTGAACTGATGGATGAAGTTATTAAGGATGCAAAAATAAAAAAAATTAGAACATTAACTCTTGAAGTTAGAGAAAGTAATGAAAAGGCCATTAAGTTTTATCAAAAATATGGCTTTAATATATCTCATGTTAAGCCTAGCTATTATAGCAATGGCGAAAACGCTTTATACATGATATTGGAGGTGAATTAACATGGCGAAAATTCTTGCTATTGAGAGCAGTTGTGATGAAACCGCTGCCTCGGTTATTGATAATGGCAAATTGTTATCAAACGTTGTTTCAACTCAGATTGAAGTTCACCGAAAATATGGTGGAGTAATGCCAGAAATTGCTAGTAGATTACACGCTGAAAACATTTCTATTGTTATAAAAGAAGCAATGGAAACAGCAAATATTAAATTCGAAGATTTAGATGCTGTTGCAGTTACTCGTGGTCCTGGATTAATTGGAGCTCTTCATGTCGGATTACAAGCTGCTAAAACAATAAGTATGTTATATAACATCCCATTAATACCTGTTCATCATTTAGCGGGACATATATACGCTAATGAATATGTTTCAACCTTTAAATTTCCAATGATGGCAGTTGTTGTTAGCGGAGGAAATACTGAACTAGTCTTAATGAAAGATCACCTTAATTTCGAGATTATTGCTAAAACTAGGGATGACGCAATTGGGGAATGCTATGACAAAGTTGCGAGAGTTCTTGGGCTTCCTTATCCTGGCGGTGTTCCAATTGATAAACTGGCAAAAGTTGGTAAGCATAGTTATGACCTTCCAACTCCATTAAAAGGCGAACATACCTTAGATCTGTCGTATTCTGGGCTTAAAACTAACGTTATTAACCTTGTTCATAACCTCGAACAAAAAGGCGAAAAAGTTAATGTTGAAGACATGTGCAAATCTTTCCAGGATGTCGCTGTTGGGTTAGTTATTGATCGAACTGTGAAAGCAGTAAAAGAATATAAAGTTAATCAAGTTATTCTTGCTGGAGGAGTTTCCGCTAATTCATATTTAAGAGAAGAAATGACTAAAGCAATGAATAATCTTCACGTTGAAATCAATATCCCACCGATGTGGTGTTGTACTGATAATGCAGCGATGATTGCAAAAGTTGCAGAAAGATTATATGAATTAAAAGTCTTCGCACCGCTTGATTTATCAGTTGATCCAAACTGGGAAATTGATGAATGGAATAAATTCTAAAATCTTTATTAAAAGATTAAACACAATATTGTTATAATTACTGAGAGGCTAAATAAATGAAAATCACAAATTTTGAATTATATGACATCATCCTTTGTGGAGATGATGAAGAAAAAGAAACTCTTTTAAATTCAGAAGTCAACTTGCAAGGTTGGGTTAGAACAAATAGAAATAACGGGCAAATTGGTTTTATTGAATTCAATGATGGAACATATTTCAAAAATGTCCAACTAGTGTATCAAAAAGAAAATAAAGATTTCGATACACTTTCATCTTTTAGAAATGGATGCGCAATAGAAATAAATGGTAAAGTTGCTATCACTCCAGAAAACAAGCAACCATTTGAAATTAATGTTATTGAAGCAAAACTTTTAGGCGATTGCGATGAAGATTATCCATTGCAAAAGAAAAGACACAGTTTTGAATTTTTAAGAGAAATTGCGCATGTCAGACCAAGAGGAAATACATTCCAAGCTGTTTTTAGAGTAAGAAGTGTTCTTTCTTATGCGGTTCATCAATTCTTTCAAGAAAGAGGATTTATTTATGTCCACACTCCAGAAATTACCACTAACGATGGAGAAGGGGCAGGAAATGTCTTCGATGTTACAACTCATGACACTAAAGATCCATTTTCATTTTATGGAAGAAAAGTTAATTTAACAGTTACAGGCCAATTACACGTTGAACCTTTTGCGTTAGCCTTTAGAGATGTTTACACTTTTGGCCCTGTTTTTAGAGCAGAACATAGTAACACAGTTAGACACGCTTCCGAATTCTGGATGATTGAACCTGAAATGGCGTTTACTGATTTAGATGGCAATATGGATGTCATTGAAGATTGCATTAAATATTGCATTGCTTATGTTAAAGAAGCTTGCCCAGAAGAAATGAAATTCTTTAACCAAATGATTGATAATACATTGCTAGAAAGACTTGACCATGTTCTCAATTCGGAATTCAAAAAAATGACATACACTGAAGGTATTGAATTACTCAAAGAAGCTGTAAGAAACGGCGTGAAATTCGAAAATAGCAATATCGAATGGGGTATGGATTTACAATCAGAACACGAAAGATATTTAACTGAGAAAATTGTTAATGGACCTTTATTCTTAATTAATTATCCTCGCGAAATTAAAGCTTTCTATATGAAAGTAAATGATGATAATAAGACTGTTGCTGCTTGTGACTTATTAGTTCCTGCAGTTGGAGAACTTGTTGGTGGATCTCAAAGAGAAGAAAGATATGATGTCTTAAAAGCCAAGATGGATGAAATGGGTATTACTGAAGGCCTTGAATGGTATTTAGACACTCGTCGTTATGGTGGGTGTGTCCATTCTGGATTTGGAATTGGCTTTGATAGATTATTAATGTATATCACCGGTATGCAAAATATTCGTGATGTCCAACCATATCCACGTACAAGCAATAGCATCAAATATTAGGAAACAATATGGATTCTAAAGAAGCTCTCAAAATTGAAAAACAAAAAAGAAAAGCAGTTGCTAAGAGACGCATCTGCTGGCTTTTAGGTATTTTGGATATTGCTTTAGTTATTTATATTGCAGTTCAAATTATTATTCTAGTTCAGTAGGATTTTCTGTTGAATTTGAATTTTCATTAACATTTTGTTGAACTTGATTAGTCTCGTTTTGGCGGAAGCCATCGAGGCTTTTTTCAAATATTTCTCTGCTTCTTTTAATTAAAAGAACAGTTCTTGCTAATAAACATGAAATACTTATTAAATACCACACTCCACCCACTAAAAAACATGGGCCAATGATATAGCCTGCCCAGGCAATATCAATTAAGTGAGGAGTATTGTCTAAAACGATTTTTTGGAATCTAATTAAATCGTATTGATCACCAGTAAATTCGCCAGAAAATTTCCAAGTCCAGAATATAGTTCCAAAGCCATCATATGTAGAAAATGGATTATAATTCCAATAATCATTTATTGAATCGTGAATGATTAAAATGATGACTCCAACAATTATAATCAATATAGGAATATAAGATTGTTTAAAGAATAAAGCCCAGTTTTTAGCTCTTCCATATTTCATTAAATGTTTACGATCAGTGATAATTCGATAATAAACAACATCATGAATAAGTGTATCCATTTTTTTGGATTGCCACTTCATAATTCTTACCAATAAATATCCAAGGAAAGCGATTAAAACAAGCAAGACAATAATAACAATAAGAAGAGTAAAGATTAGTCTCTTGTCATTGTCAGATAAAGATATGAGAAGTGGAGGTAAATAATTAATCATTACATTTCTCCTCCTTCTTTGTCCTCTTCATCAAGAAAAACTTCCCTTTCAATTGGAGTCATATCTTCTTCTATATTTTGGCTATTTTCCTCTTGAACATCGTTTTCTAATGTTTCGGGTTTATTATTTTGTTCATTAGATGACTCTTCTTTTTTATCACTAAAAATAGGAGAAGAATATCCCGCTCCATAAACAATTGAATCTGATGGATATAGCGAAAGTGGATTTTCTTCTTTTTTATTATCTTCAACGTTTTCAACTTCTTCTGAAGTATTGTTCTTATCGAGAAGGGCTTTTAATTCAATGTCTTCTTTTAAATCCGAGAAAAGTGTTCGACCGGTAAAGAAAAGATAAACAAGTTTAAAAAATTGGAAAATAAAAACTAGCAAACCAAAAACAGCGTAAATCGCTATTCCGATTATTAGTCCAGGAAACGCAAAGAAATACCCTATACCTTTACCAATGTTTTTAAAGAAATTTGCCATATCTCAATTAATAATTGTATATGCTAAAACTTTGTTTTGAAACAATAATTAAAAAGAAAATCAACAATAGTGATAATAAGATAAAGTGCATTAAGCAAAACCAATTGATTAGGGATTGGAGCAAATTGGTATAAGAAAGCAAACAAAAAGATGAACGCTATTAATGAAAAACCGGTTACAAAGTATATGACATTATTTCTTTTAGCCAAAAGATCAATAACTTCATACACTGTAATTGATAAAGTGACAAGAGTTAATAAAATGGTCACTTCTGGGAAAAAGAAAACTGATATAACTGACAAAATCCCACCGACCAGAGTTAGACCATAAAGTAGAAATCTATTTTTAATTTCTAGGTTAATTTCCATGTTTATCCTAATCATCTCGTATTTAACAAAAATGTAAGTAAGAATAATTTGGATTTGCGCGATAACATAAGTGAAAATATTCGTCAAAATTCCCTTAAATTTAAAATTCGCCAATCCTATTAGGGCGTAAATGGAATCGAAAAAACTAACTTGTCCTATTACTTTATCAAGAAAAAGGAAGGTTAAGTATGTAAGTAGATATTGAACGACTGAATTGATTATTAAAATATAAATTGCCGATACCTTTTTTTCTATTAAGATTCCAAAAATAAATCCAGTTATAAGTGAAGGTAAGACATAGATTAAAGTATCGAAAATACTAAATCCAGCAGTCACCCCAAAACATAACGCTAATGTTGCGATGAAATAAATTGGAAAATAAAACTTCTTGCAAGACAAAGTAACTAGAACACTAGTAAGTGGTAAAAGAAAAACCAATAAAATAAATAAAATGGGCAATAAACTTGTTATTAACACAAAGACAACATCTATTGCGGCCATGATGCCAATAAAGGCAATTGATTGAACTGGTGTTTCTCTTTTCTTAACAAAATTCATATCCTAATGATAACAAAAATGAAAATATTTTAAGAAAATTTTTCAATTTTTCGCTTTTCTCTCCTCTATTTATTAAATGAGGGGAATTTATTTATGAAAAAGTTTTTATCATTACTATTAGTATTTATCACCGGTTGTGCTCCGGTAAGTAAAACGAGTAGTCAAATTAATTATGATTATGAAGATGTTGGCACACATATTTCATGGTCTGATGTATTTAATCAAGAAGACAAAACTTATCTTGTGTATTTTTATAGTTTAACTTGTGGTTATTGCAAAGAAATCAAACAGGAAATATTGTTATTTTATTTTTCAACAGATGAAAAAATGTATTTTGTCGAAACAAGTACTGAAGCAGTATTTAAAAAAGGAAATAATTTGATCGGTATGAAAAACATTGATGATTTTTATATTTTTGGAACTCCTTTTTTAATAAAGATTATAAATGGAGCGCTTTCAGAATATTACTCCGGAATAGCACAAATTTTAGATTATATAAACACGCAATAAAAAAACTTTGTTTCAAATTGAATAGAGGCAATTACTATGGTAATATATTGCTATGCAATATTCCGAGTTTATAAGTTCACTAAATGAAAGACAATTAGAAGCTGTTGAGTCAGACAGTCAATACACCAGAGTTATTGCTGGAGCAGGTAGTGGGAAGACCAGGGTTTTAACATACCGAATCGCATATTTAATATCTGAATTAAATGTAAGACCTTGGAAGATTTTAGCTATTACTTTTACTAACAAAGTTGCTAACGAAATGAAAAACAGAGTTGTTAAAATTGTTCCTGACGCTGAAAAAGATTTGACCATTAAGACCTTCCATTCTTTTGCGGCTTATTTTCTTAGGCAAGAAATTCATTATTTAAATTACCCTTCTAACTTCACTATTTTAGACGAAGAAGATCAAACTAAAATCGTTAAAGATATCGCCGCAGAAGATGGATATAAAAAGAGCGACCCGATAGTGAAAAAAACAATTGCGTATATCGGAAAATGTAAACTTAGAGAAAAATATCCAGAAGATATTCATATTGATCACGAAAAATTTGAAGACGAAAAAATATGTTTAGATTTTTATGATAGATACGAACAAATTAAAGCTCGACAATATGCATTAGATTTTGATGATTTATTACTTAGAGCCAATCAAATATTGGAATCTTTTCCTGCTGTACGAGCAAAATGGCAAGACAGAATTGACCATATTTTAATTGATGAATTTCAAGACACTAATGATACTGAAGATAAATTAGTTAGACTTTTATTAAAATCAACAAGTCATCTTTATGTTGTTGGTGACCCAGATCAAACCATTTATACATGGAGAGGCGCCAACCAAGGCATTATCATGGATCTTGATAAAAAATTCAAAGGTGTGAACACCGTTATTCTTGATAGAAACTATCGCAGTACGCAAAATATTCTCGATAGTGCAAATAAATTAATCGCTCACAACAAGCTCCGTGTTCCAAAAGATTTATATACAGAAAATAATAAAGGACATGAAATAGTTGTTAGAGGTGCTGATAGTTCAACTTCTGAAGCTGAATATGTTGCTCGAGAAATCAAAGTCCTCAAAGAGGTTCAGCATTATAAATATTCAGACATTGTTATTTTATATAGAAGTAATTACATCACGCTTGAATTTGAAAAAGCGCTGATGGCAAAGCAAATTCCATATGTTATTTATGGTGGCATGAAATTCTATCAAAGAGCCGAAATTAAGGACGTTCTTGCGTATTTTAGGCTCATAAATAATCAAAAGGATGACATATCTTTTGAAAGAATAATTAATACCCCTAAGCGTGGAATTGGGGAGACCGCAGTTAACAAAATCAAGAAAGGTGCGATTAGTCATAATCTTTCTTTATATGAATATGTATGCGAAGATTACGCAGTTGATGAATGTCCTATTAAAGCCATTAATGCATTAAGACAAATGGTTAAAAGAATCAATATTGCTCGTGATGAAATAAATAAAGATGAAGAAACGTTTTCAAAAATTCTCGAAGATTTAATTTCTGACATTGGTTATTATGATCATCTCCTACTTGATGAGGATGGTGAAGATAGACTTCAAAACGTAAAATCTTTGTTTGAAGATTTGAGACATTATCTTAAGAGTAATCCTGAATCAACATTTGATGAATATTTGCAAAATGTCGCTCTCGTTTCTGCTCAAGATGATATGGTTGAGGGCGAAAAAGTCACTCTTATGACAGTTCATACTGCTAAAGGTCTCGAATATCCTGTTGTTTTCATTGTTAAATTTAATCAAGGCGTTTTTCCTAGCAACCGCGCTCTTGAAGAAGGTGGCTTTACTGCAATTGAAGAAGAGCGTCGTTTAGCGTATGTTGCTTTTACAAGAGCTAAAGAGAGACTTTATATTACATATAGTCATGGATTTAGTTATGTTGTTAAAAGTGATTTAACTGAGTCGATGTTTCTTGCGGAAAGTGGAAATGCAGTCATTCAAAAGCCAACATCAAGAAACTCTTATAGAGATTCTTATTCAAATAGCAGTCCAAAAAAGAAATATGGATATATCTTTGATGATTTTGACAAGAAAAATGATGAAATTATATTTGATGACATCCCATCTTCAGAGCCATTTGCTGAAGAAAAAACAAACGATGTTGATGATTGGAAGGTTGGAGATATATGTATCCATCAAAAATTCGGTAAAGGAATTGTCACTTCTTTAGAAGGCGATGGAATTATAGTTGTTAATTTTGAAAGCGAAGGAGAAAAAACACTCCTCGGAAGTCATAAAATGATTAGTAAAGGAAACAAATAATTATGGATCCAAAAACAAGAATTGAAGAAATTACAAAACTCTTAGAGCGATATAACTATGAATATTATGTTCTTGATAATCCATCAGTCAATGACGCTGAATATGATAGATTGATGCAGGAACTTATTGTTTTAGAAAATGAACATCCAGAATTAAAAAGCCCATTATCACCTTCTCAAAGAGTAGGAGGAATGGTGCAAGATGAGTTTCAAAAAATCACTCACAAAAGAATGATGCTTTCTCTTGCTAATGCATTTAACGATGACGATCTAAGAGATTTTGATAGAAAAGTTAGAGACGTTCTTGGGGTTGATAAAGTTAAATATATGGCCGAAATGAAAATTGATGGTCTTGGCATCTCTTTGGTTTATCGAAATAAATTGATTTATGCGGCGACTAGAGGAGATGGAACAACTGGTGAAGATGTTACGAGTAACGTCATCACAATCAAATCAGTCCCAAGTCATATAAATGAAAATGAAGAATTAGAAATTCGCGGCGAAGTTTTTATGCCAAAAAAATCTCTGGAAAGGCTCAATAAAGAAAGAGAATTAACGGGAGAACCGCTTTTTGCTAATGCTAGAAATGCAGCGGCAGGAAGTATTCGTCAACTTGATAGTTCAATCGCGGCAAGTCGCGGGCTTGATGCTTTCTGGTATTATTTTGTTAACGCTCGTGATTTTGGAATTCGTTATCATTCAGAAGCTTTAAAAAAAGCTGATGAATTAGGATTTAGAACTAATCCAGAAAGAAGATTGTGTAACGGTATTGATGAAGTAATTGATTACATCGCTGAATATACTGAAAAAAGACCAACATTACCATATGACATTGATGGCATTGTCATCAAAGTTGATGATATGGAAATGTATGATAAATTAGGGTATACTTCAAAAACACCTAGATGGGCAATCGCTTATAAATTTCCACCAGAAGAAGTTGTTACTAAATTAACTGATATTATTTACACAGTTGGACGTACTGGAAAGATCACTCCTAACGCTGTTCTTGAACCAGTAAGAGTCGCTGGAAGCCTTGTTCAAAGAGCAACTTTACATAATGAAGATTTCATTAAAGACAAAGATCTCATGGTTGGTGATTATGTTGTTATTAGAAAAGCAGGAGATGTCATTCCAGAAGTTGTAAAAGTTGTAAAAGAACGCAGATCTGACGATGTTTTACCATATAAAATGATTGAAAATTGTCCTGTCTGTGGTTCTCCTTTATCTCGTATAGAAGCCATGCATTTCTGTCTTAATCCACATTGTGATGCAAAAAAGATTGAAGGCATTATTCATTTTTCAAGTAGAGATGCAATGGATATTGAAGGATTAGGAGAGAAAGTTGCAGAACAATTCTTTAACCAAGGATTTATCCGTTCTATAAAGGATATTTATGACTTATCCAGATATCGTGATGAAATAATTTCTCTTGATGGATGGAAGGATAAATCAATAGATAATTTATTGGCCGCGATTGAGAAAAGTAAAGAGAACTCATTAGAAAAAGTATTATTCGGATTAGGCATCAAAGAAATAGGCGCTAAAACTGCTAGAACATTATCAAGAATTTATGGTGATATTGATGCTTTAGCAGCGGCAAGCGAAGAAGAATTAATTGAAATACCTGATGTTGGACCAGTTTTAGTTAAGTCTATTATTTCTTGGTTTGGAGATGAAAAAAATATCGAACTTATTAATGATTTGAAAGAACGTGGTGTTAATTTTAAATATATTGGTTCGACTTCACGTGCTGCTGATTCCTTCTTCTCTGGAAAAACAGTGGTCTTAACTGGTACCTTGGCAAGCATGGGGAGGAAAGAAGCTACATTAATTCTTGAAGATTTGGGCGCAAAAGTTACTGGTTCAGTTAGTAAGGCAACTGATGCAGTTATTGCCGGAACTGAAGCAGGATCAAAATTAGATAAAGCTCAGGCTCTTGGAATTCAGGTATTAAATGAAGATGAGTTCCTTGCTTTGATAAAATAAATTATTTAAAACACCTTAATCTTATGATTTTGGTGTTTTTTATTTGTGGTCTGTGATAGATTGATTGATATATGAAAGATGTAGATATTAATACATTAAAAACCGCTGTTGATAGATTGATGTTCGAACTTACTGATGAGGAATATTCTAAATTATTAGAAGATTTCAAAATCATCATGGAACATATAAATTTCATTAGTGAAATAGATGGTGTTGATGAAGCCGAACCAATGACTTTTCCTTTCGAAGTTAGTAATTCATTTTTAAGAGAAGATGTTCCACATAATATTTCGACCACTGATGCTTTAAAAAATAGTAATGATGTAGAAGATAATCTTATAGTGGTGCCGAGGGTTATAAAATGAATTATTTATCCAAAGACATAAGAACTATTCATAACGCTATTTTAGATGGCAAAGTAACTCCTCTTGATTTAGTGATTGAGGCTATTTCTTTAGCGAAAAAAGATAATAATAACGCCTTTGAATATATTTGTGAAAAAGAAGCAATCCAAAAGGCCAAGTCATTAGATAAAAATAAAATAAGCAAGCTCTTATATGGCATACCAGTTGTCATTAAAGATAATTACGCAACAAAAGATATACCTACTACCGCTAGTAGCAATATCCTTAATGGTTATGTACCAGTCTTTTCTAGCGAAGTAGTTACTAGATTAGAAAATGAAGGCGCTATCGTGATTGGAAAAAGCACGATGGATGAACTTGCAATGGGTGGAACTGGAACTAATGGACACTTAGGAATTACTTATAACCCATGGGATAAATCACACACTCATATTATTGGTGGATCTAGTAGTGGAAGCGCTGCATCAGTTAGTGCTGGAATAGTTCCTTTTTCAATCGGAAGCGATACAGGAGACTCGGTAAGAAAGCCTGCTTCTTATGCAGGTTTAGTTGGACTAAAACCAACTTGGGGAAGAATTTCTCGATATGGATTATTTCCTTTCGCATGTTCACTAGACCATGTCGCCTATTTTACTCGTAATGTTTTCGATTCTGCTTGTATCTTGAATGTTTTAGCAGGACGAGATGATAAAGATTTCTCTTCTTCTTTTAAAGAAGTTGAGGATTATACAAAACAATTAGACAATCCTTTATTAGGCAAAAAAATTGCAGTTATTAAGGAAATTAATGACTCTGTTTCTTCACAAACTATTAAAGAGCAATTTAACAAAACAGTGGCTTTCTTACGTGATAATGGAGCAGTTGTTGATGAAATTTCAATTGATCAAAAACTTTTAAGAGCCATTTATTCAACATATATCATTATTGCTTCTGCGGAAGCTACGAGTAATTATGCCTCACTCGATGGTATTAAATTTGGTAATCGAATCGATGGGAATTCTTATGAAGAAGTAGTGAAGAAAACAAGAACCGCTGGATTTTCGGCTTACGCAAAGAGAAGATTTGTTATTGGAAGTCTTTCTTTACTTAAGGAAAATCAAAATGAATTGTTCTTAAGAGCACAAAAATGTCGAAGATTAATTGTTAATGCTTTTAATAAAGTGTTTGAGAAATATGATGCGATATACGCTCCTGCTAGTCCAACAGTTGCCCCTTTAATTAAAACAACAAAAGTACAAATCGATAACGATTCATTAATTGCGGATAATTACATGGCTTTTGCAAATTTGGGTGGATTCCCTTCAATCACTATTCCAATTGGTTTTTGTGATGGTTTACCTTTTGGCGGTAATTTGACCGCTAAACCTTTTGATGAATCGAATTTGCTTAATATCGCTAATGAATTAGAGAAGAAGACAGGATTAGCAAATATTGTTGCAGGTAAATAATAATGGAACTAGAAGCTATTATTGGTTTAGAAATTCATGTTCAACTTAAAACTAAGTCAAAGATGTTTTCTTCTGCCTTGGTTTCTTTTGGTTGCCCTCCTAACACAAATGTTGATTTGTCCGATATGGCGTTTCCAGGAAGTCTACCTACCGTTAACAAAAAAGCAGTCATATATGCAATCCAAATGGCAAATGCTTTACACATGCAAATTGATGATACTTTGATATTTGAAAGAAAAAATTATTTTTATAGCGACCTCCCTAAAGGATATCAATTAACACAACATTATCGTCCAATAGGAAAAAACGGATATGTTGAAATTGAAGAAGATGGAAAAATAAAAAGAATCGGAATCTTACAACTTCATATTGAAGAAGATGCTTGTAAACAAATGCATCTTAAAAATAAGTCCCTTCTGGATTTTAATCGAGCAGGAATTCCTCTCCTTGAAATAGTTTCATTACCAGAAATTAATAGTGGACGAGAAGCCGCTAAATATGTTGAAGAAATTCGTTCTATTGTCACTTATTTAAATATTAGTGATGGCAAAATGGAAGAAGGCTCACTAAGAGTGGATATCAATGTTTCAGTTAAAGAAAAAGGTTCCTTAGGTTATGGCACTAAGGTTGAAATTAAAAACCTTAATTCGATAAGTAATATTCAAAAAGCAATTGATTATGAAATAAATAGACAACAAAAAATTATACTTTCGAATGAAAAAGTTAAAAAAGAAACTAGAAGATATAATGAAAAACAAAAGAAAACCGAACTAATGAGAATCAAACTCGATTCAGTTGATTATAAATATTTTACTGATCCGAATATTGTTCCAATTAAATTGAGTGAAGATTTTATCAAATCTGCGATTGATTCTTCTCCTGAATTAGCAAAGCAAAAACTTGAAAGATATTTAAGTTATGGTGTTTCAAATAATGATGCAAGACAACTTTTAGCTGATAAAGACATATCTAATTATTTTGAAACCGGAATGAAAAAATGTTCATATCCAAAAGAATTCGCTAAGTGGATTAATCAAGAAGTCTTATCTTATTTAAATAAATATAAAATATCGATTTTGGATTTCAATGTTTCACCATCCCAATTAGTGGAATTAATCAACTTAATTAAAAATAATGCAATTAGTAATAAACAAGCGAAGCAAGTTTTTGATAAAATGGTTGAGGCGAATAAAGACGCTAAAGAAATAATTGATGGGATGGGATTAACCCAAGAAAGTGATGAGACTGAATTAACAAAAATCATCGATGAGATATTAGATAAAAATAGTCAGGCAATAACCGATTATCAAAATGGCAGAGATAAAGCAATTAGATATCTTATTGGAGAAGTAATGAAAGTCACTCGCGGGAAAGCAAATCCATCACTGACAAATAAACTTATTAAGGAAAGAATTGAGAGGAGATAAAAATGGCAATTTTAGTAACAGGTGGAACAGGATATATTGGAAGCCACACAGTCGTAGAATTACTCAAAAATAATTATGATGTAGTAATCGTTGATAACTATGTCAATTCAAAACCTGAAGTTTTAAATAGAATCTACAAAATTACTGGCAAAAACCCAAGATTTTATGAAATTGATGTGTGTAACGAAAACAAAATGCGTGAATTATTTAGAAAAGAAAAAATTACTGATATTATTCATTTTGCTGGTCTTAAAAGCGTAGGTGAATCAACTCAAAAACCAGGTTTATACATTAGAAATAATATTGGTTCAAGTATTGTTTTGCTCAATTTAATGAGTGAATTTGATGTTAGGAATATTGTCTTCTCAAGTAGCGCGACAGTGTATGGCGTTCCTGATCACGTCCCACTAAAAGAAAGTGATAAAATTGGTGGTTGTACAAATCCATATGGACAAACAAAACTCGAAATTGAATATATGCTTCAAGATTACGCTAAAGAACATCCAGAAGCTAATATTGCAATTTTAAGATATTTCAATCCAATTGGTGCTCACGAAAGTGGACTTATTGGCGAAGATCCACAAGGCATTCCAAATAACCTAATGCCATATATTACTCAAGTAGCGGTTGGCAAAAGACCTTATTTAAATGTTTTTGGAAATGATTACAATACTCCAGATGGAACAGGAGTAAGAGATTATATCCATGTCGTTGATTTAGCTAATGGCCATTTAGCGGCTCTTAAAAAGCTTGAAGAAAAACCAGGCTTGGTCATTTACAATTTAGGAACAGGAAAAGGAACTTCTGTTTTAGATTTAGTTAAAGCATTTGAAAAGGCTAATAATTTAAAAATTCCTTATGTGATTAAAGAAAGACGCCCTGGAGATGTCGATGAAAATTACGCTGATGCAAGTAAAGCCTATCGAGAAATGGGCTGGAAAGCTAATTTGGATATTGTTGATGCTTGTCGAGACTCTTGGAATTGGCAAAAAAATAATCCAAAAGGATATGATGAAGATTAACCACTTCATCTATATGCGCTTATAGCTCAGCTGGACAGAGCATCTCCCTCCTAAGGAGAGGGTCGGACGTTCGAATCGTCTTAAGCGCGCCATCGTAAAAAGTATGACATTCTGGTATTACAGGATGTCTTTTCTTTATAACATATAACCTTCGCATTGTTCATAGTTCCCTATTGAAAAATAGAGTTATATTTTGTATTTTTTTAAGTGTCGGAAGGGAAACCTCTTGAAAACGAAAGTTATATAAGTTTGATAATAAAGAAATGAGTTTTTTCTTTTATCTATTTGACAATATTTATTAATATTAATAAAGAGGAGACAAATATATGGCAAAGTCAAAAGTATATTTTACAAAAACATTAACCCCTGAAAGAGTTATTGATATATATCGAGCACTAGGAGTCGAACTTAAAGGGAATATTGGATGTAAGGTTCATTCTGGTGAAGATGGAAACCAAAACTTTTTAAGACCAGAATTTCTCAAGCCAATGATTGATTATGTTAATGGCACTGTTATTGAGTGTAATACTGCTTATGAAGGCGCAAGAAATACATCTGAAAAACATAAAAGATTATTTGAAAAACATGGATGGTATAAATATTTTCCGGTTGATTTAATGGACGAAGATGATGAAGATGAAGTCATCGATATTCCTAATGGAAAAATTATTAAAAAAGACTACGTTGGTGGACATTTAAAAAGATATGATTCAATCTTACTCTTATCTCATTTTAAAGGACATCCAATGGGAGGATATGGTGGAGCACTTAAACAATTATCAATTGGATTTGCTTCAAGTAGAGGAAAATCATATATTCATTCCGCTGGAAGAACGTTAGACCAATATAATTTATGGAATGATTTACCAGCTCAGAATAGTTTTTTAGAAGCGATGGCAGACGCTGCTAGTGCAGTCCATAATAAATTCAAAGGGAAGATTGTCTATATCAATATGATGTGCAATATGTCAGTTGATTGCGACTGTTGTGAAGTAGCAGAAGATCCATGCTTAAAAGATATTGGAATATTAGCGTCAACTGATCCAATTGCAATCGATAGAGCTTGCATTGATTTGGTGAAAAAATCAGGAGATCCAGGAGTGAGTCATTTCATGCAGAGAGTTAGTTCAAGAAATGGCGAACACACAATTGAAGCAGCGGAAAAACTTGGATTCGGTTCGACTGATTACGAATTAATTTCTATCGACTAAATTTTTAAATAAAAAGCAAGAACTCAACCATTCTTGCTTTTTTCTTTACCCATTAAACGAAGATTTAAGAGGGCAAGTTCTATTAAATATTAAGTGCTCTTTTGTGGATAATTTATCAGTGCAGTAATATCCATTTCTTATGAATTGATATCTTGTTTGAGGAACTGTATCACTTAAAGATGCTTCAACAAATCCTTCGGCTTTAATCCATGAAT
This sequence comes from Bacilli bacterium, assembly GCA_017635565.1. Taxonomy (GTDB): domain Bacteria; phylum Bacillota_I; class Bacilli_A; order RFN20; family CAG-826; genus UBA2450. The sequence continues at coordinate 44,496 of JAGBLE010000012.1, read as the reverse complement.
TTGGATTTAATCTTTCGATGAATGATTTGTCTTTTGTTTCCTCAGTTTCATCGAAGACAAGCGGTTCGAATAAATTGAATGTTGCTTTTAATGCGGTAGTGGCTTCAACATAATGAATTGTTCCATTTGGCTTTCTTCCTTCAAATCCACTTCCAGATTTGGTTTCAGGGTCATATGTGCAGTGAATTTCAACAATATTACCTTTTTCATCTTTGACTACAGAATTACATTTGATGAAATACGCACACATCAATCTAACTTCATCACCAACAGATAATCTCTTCCATTTTCTGTTTGGTTTTTCCTCGATGAAGTCTTCTTTTTCAATATATAAATATTTCCCAAAAGCAATTTGTCTTTCTCCTAGTTCAGGATTTTCCATATTGTTTGGAGCGGTTACATATTCAATTTGTCCCTCTGGATAATTATCGATAACAACTTTTAAAGGGTCAATAACCGCCATAGGGCGAGTGGCTTTCATCTTTTGTTCTTCTCTTAAGAAATAATCTAAGTTGTCAGCGTTAGTGGTGGAATTAATTCTTGATAATCCAGTGTAAATGATGAAGTTTTTGATTGCTTCTGCAGTAAAACCTTTTCTTCTTAATCCCACTAATGTAGGCATTCTTGGATCATCATATCCAGTAACATATCCACCTTCCACTAATTGGCGGAGATATCTTTTTGACATCACAGTGTTAGTGATATTTAATCTTCCCCATTCATATTGATGAGGAACATGCTCCATTTCACATTTTTCAATAAACCAATCGTATAAAACGCGGTGATTATCGTATTCAAGAGAACAAAGTGAATGGGTTACTCCTTCAAAAGAATCTTGCAATGGATGAGCAAAATCATACATTGGATAGATGCACCATTTATTTCCTTGACGGTGGTGAGCGACATGAAGAATACGATACATTACAGGGTCTCTCATATTGATATTTGGAGAAGACATATCGATTTTCGCTCTAAGTGTCTTTTCCCCGTTAGCGTATTTGCCTTCTCTCATTTCTTCAAATAATTTAAGATTTTCTTCAACAGTTCTATTTCTATATGGAGATTCTTTTCCTGGTTCAGTGAGAGTACCACGATATTCAGTCATTTCTTCTGGGGATAAATCATCGACATACGCAAGGCCTTTTTTAATTAATAAAATCGCTTTTTCATATGTCTTTTCAAAATAGTCACTTCCGAAATAAATATTTTTAGGAGTGTATCCGAGCCATTTTAAATCATCGATAATAGCGTCGACATATTCTGCCCCCTCATTAACTGGATTAGTGTCATCGAATCTTAAATTCGTATATCCACCAAAAGCTTTAGCTAACTCAAAGTCATTGACAATCGCTCGAGCGTGACCAATGTGTAAATATGCGTTTGGTTCTGGCGGGAAACGAGTGACAATTTGCTTTACTCGACCTTCTTCAAGGTCTTTTTCCATGATTGTTTTAATAAAATTATTGATTTCTTCCATACGAAATACCTCTCTCATATTTTACATAAGTAAAACTATTCTTCAATAAAAACGGAAATAAAAATGAAAAAAACATAGAAATATATTGAACAAATATTTTTGTTTGTTATAAAATCATTAAGCACGGGTCCGTAGCTCACCTGGGAGAGCGCCTCCATGGCATGGAGGAGGTAGCGAGTTCGATCCTCGTCGGATCCACCAATTAGATGAAAATCCCCCGAAAATTTGTACCAGTATTGTACAATGAAACGGGGGTTTTATTATGGTACATAATGCTCAATTTTGGCTGATGTTAGTTCATAAAATATCGGATAAATTTGAATTTATCATTTAGAAACACTTAGCGTTTCTCTTTTTCGCGCAGTGGGCTTCGTTGCCGCATCTATAACAAACTTCATATTCACTATTATATTCATCTTTATAGAATTTATTGATATTATCAATCGTGGTTTTTGCGATGTTATTTAAAGCTTCTTTTGTTAAGAATGCTTGATGTGAAGTGATAAGGACGTTAGGCATAGCAATTAATTGTAGTAACGTGGAGTCATCCATAATGTGCCCCGATTTATTTTCAAAGAATAAACTTCCTTCTTCTTCATAGACATCTAAGCAGACAGAACCGATTTTACGGCTTTTGATACCATCTAATAAATCTTCTGAATTAATTAATCCACCTCTTGAGGTGTTGATAATGGCCACTCCTTTTTTCATTAAAGCAATTGTGTCTTTGTTGATCATATGAGTGGTTTCTTTTGTTAAAGGACAATGTAGGGAAATTACATCAGATTCTTTAAATAGTGTTTCTAAAGAAGCATAATTAATATCGCTATCTTTGATAGGGAATAAATCATACGCAATGACATTCATTCCAAAGCCTTTACAAATATTAATAAATATTCTTCCGATTTTACCAGTTCCGATAACACCGACTGTTTTCCCATGTAAATCATTACCGGTTAATCCTGATAATGAGAAGTTATATTCCCTTGTTCGGTTATAGGCTTTATGAATACGACGATTGCTAGTTAGATATAACGCCATCGCATGTTCCGCAACTGCATATGGTGAATAAGCGGGAACACGATAAACGTGTATTTTACCAAACGCCGCTTTTAAATCTATATTATTAAATCCAGCACATCTTAAGAATATGGCTTTTACTCCATTTTTATACAATTCATCAATGACTTCCTTGGTAATAGAGTCATTAACAAAGACACACACTCCATCAAACCCAGCGGCTAGTTTAACAGTATCGATGTTTAATTTTGGTTCGAAATATTTAATTTCTATATCAGTATCTTTTACTAATGAATCAAATGATTCAATGTCATAATCTTTAGTGTCAAAAAACGCAATCTTCATAATCATTTCCTCGTTTTAATGATAGCTTATATTATCGAGGCAGCACAAATAAAACGCATAACAACTAAAATATAAAACAATACATAATATAATGAATGAATAAAGATAATACGTAATTATGCATAAATTACACTCTCATTTCTCACACAATATTTAATAAAAAAATATCAATATGTAATTATCTAATCTTAATTATTTCTTTATGATATTTAATAACAAAAAGCAGTTAATTGGTGTTGTTGTTTTTTAAATAGCGGCGCTATAAAATTAAGTAAATAACATAAGTTAGGAGATAATGTATGGCAAGAAATAGACTTATTGGTGATTATCCAGTGATTGGTATTCGTCCAACAATTGATGGAAGAAGAGGAAAAATCAAAGTAAGAGAATCCTTAGAAGAACAAACAATGAATATGGCGAAAGCCGCTAAAAAATTATTAGAAGAAAATATCAAATATTCTAATGGTGAACCAGTAAAAGTTATTATTGCTGATACGACAATTGGTCGAGTTGCTGAAGCTGCAGCGTGTGCTGATAAATTTAAAAAAGCAGGTGTTGATATTACTTTAACTGTCACACCTTGCTGGTGTTATGGTGCAGAAACCATGGATATGGATCCTATGACCATTAAAGCTGTTTGGGGATTTAATGGAACTGAAAGACCAGGCGCTGTTTATTTAGCTAGTGTTTTAGCTACTCATTCTCAAAAAGGATTACCTGCTTTTGGTATTTATGGTCATGAAGTACAAGACGCTGATGATACAGAAATCCCAGAAGATGTTAAAGAAAAGATTTTAAGATTTGCTCGTGCTGCAGTTGCTGCGGCCACAATGAGAGGCAAATCATATTTACAAATTGGCTCAGTCACAATGGGTATTGGTGGCTCAATTATCGATCCTAATTTCTTTGAAGAATATTTAGGAATGAGAGTGGAGTCTGTCGATGAAGTTGAAATCATTCGTCGAATGGATAAAGGCATCTATGACCAAAAAGAATATGAAAAAGCATTAAAATGGGTTAAAGAATATTGCCGTCCTGATTTTGACAAAAACCCAAAAGAACTCCAAAAGAGTCCTGAACAAAAAGAAAAAGATTGGGAATTTACTGTCAAAATGGCGTGTATTATTGAAGACTTTTTTAACGGAAATAAAAATCTACCAGAAGGAAGAGAAGAAGAAATGGTGGGACATAATGCGATTGTTGGTGGTTTCCAAGGTCAAAGACAATGGACTGACTTCTATCCAAATTGCGATTTCCCAGAATCAATTCTCAATTCCACATTTGACTGGAATGGCGCTAGAGAACCATTTGTTTTAGGTACTGAAAACGACACTTTAAATGCAACAAGCATGTTATTTATGAAATTATTAACAGGCCGTGCCCAAATGTTCTCTGATGTTAGAACTTATTGGTCAGGTGAATCTGTCAAAAGAGTAACTGGTTATGAAATTAATGGACACGCCAAAGAAGCAGATGGTTTCTTACATTTAATCAATAGTGGAGCCACCTGTGTTGATGCTTGTGGAGAATGTAAAGACGAAAATGGTAACCCAGTCATGAAGAAATGGTGGGAAGTTACCGATAAAGATATTAAGAACATGATGAATCACACCACTTGGCCATATGCTGACCTCGGATATTTTAGAGGTGGCGGATATTCTTCAAGATTTGTCACAAGAGCAGAAATGCCAATGACAATGATTAGATTAAATCTTATTAAAGGTTTAGGACCTGTTTTACAAATTGTTGAAGGTTGGAGCGTTCATTTACCTGATGAAGTAACTGATACTTTATGGAAGAGAACTGATTATACTTGGCCATGTACATGGTTTACTCCAAGAATTACAGGTAAATATCCATTTACTTCAGCATATGATGTTATGAATAACTGGGGCGCCAATCATGGAGCAATTTCTTATGGACATATCGGCGCTGATTTAATTACTTTAGCGTCTATATTAAGAATTCCTGTTTGTATGCATAATGTACCTGAAAAAGATATTTATCGTCCAAGCGCATGGAATGCTTTCGGAATGGATAAAGAAGGTCAAGACTATAGAGCGTGTGAAGCCTATGGTCCAATGTATAAAAATATTAGAAAATAATTCCTATAAATGTGAATTTTAATTAATAAACACGCAAGAAAGTGCTTGCTTTATAGTTTTTCTTTTATCTTTTTAATTTCAGAAAGAACGATGTTTAGATCAATTGGTTTAGCAATATGACCATTCATACCAGCTTTCTTACATTCAGCAATATTTTCTGAGAATGCATCAGCAGTCATTGCGATGATTGGAATATTTTTGGCGTATTCAAAATCTAATTTTCTAATTAATCTAGTCGCTTCTAATCCATTCATTACTGGCATTTGAATATCCATGAAAATCAAATCGTAACGATCGATATTTGATTTATCAGAAATTAATTCATACGCAACTTTTCCATTCTCCGCTCTTTCGGAAGTGATTCCGTGCATACTAAGAAGAGTGGAGATGATTTCCCAGTTAATATCATTATCTTCAACGATTAAAACATTTGTTCCTGGGAAGTTAAAATCTTCAGCAGTATCGATAACCTTTTTCTCACCAGTAGTTAAGTCGATAATCTTTTGATAAATCTTGCTTCTAAATAAAGGTTTAAATATGAACCCATTAATTCCTATTTCATGAGCGTCTTTTTCAATTTCTGACCAGTCATAAGAAGAAATTAAAATAATTGGGATATCTTTATCTTTGCTTTCTCTAATTCGTTTAACAACTTCAATACCATTCATATCAGGCATTTTCCAGTCTAAAATGATGATATCGAAATGATTGTTTTTAATTAATTCAAGAGCGTCTTTTCCGTTTTTGGCAACGGAAGTAGTAGCTCCAAGAGAAATAAGAGTCTGTTCAGCAGTTTGTAAAAGTATCTCATCATCATCAACAATTAAAATATCAGTTGGAGGTAAGATCATCTCTTCGCTTGGTTTTTTACCAATTAAAATATCAAGAGATACAATGAAAGTTGTTCCTTTTCCAAGTTCACTTTCACATTCAATATCGCCACCCATTAAATCAACCATTCGCTTTGTAATTGCTAAACCTAAGCCAGTTCCTTGAATGGAATTCACACGGCTATCGGTCGCTCTGGAAAATGGTTGATACATATGTTTAAGGAATTCTTGAGACATTCCAATACCAGTATCTGTGACTTGATATATGAGCTTTATACATCCTTCTTTTTCACTCTTCTCTTCTTTTATGTCAACAGAAACATCACCATTTTCTTCGGTGTATTTAAGAGCGTTAGAAAGCAAGTTAGTAAATATTTGACTAAGTCTTAATTTATCAGCGTAAAGCCATTCGTTTTCAAAGTTATGCACTCTAAAACTGAAATTAATGTTTTTGGCTCTGATCATTGGTTGAGATATATTAACTAGGTTTTCAAACATATCAGCGATTAAAAAATCAAGTGGATTAAGTGTTAGTTTTCCACTTTCGACTTTTGAAATATCCAAAATATCATTTATCAAAGTTAATAAATGGTTACTCGCTAATTCAATCTTTTTCAAAGCATCAGAAGTTGATTCCGGATTATTTTCTTCTTTTCTAGCGATTGTTGTTAACCCAACAATAGCGTTCATTGGTGTTCTGATATCGTGAGACATTGTGCTCAAGAAATCAGTTTTTGCTTTATTAGCGGATTCCGCTAATTTTGCAGCTTCTTGCAATTTCTTACTTTGAATAAGGAAAATAACTAAGTCGATTGCAAATAAAACTCCTAATCCAACTGCAATAATAGAAATTGTGAGCCAATCAATTTGAACATAATTGATATCGCTCATTGGGATAGAAGTAATAACGGTCCACTGTTCTCCATTACTAATTTGAGAATAAGAAACATATCTTTGAACACCTTTTGAATCGTTCATAGCCATCGAACCAGATTCAGATAAAACTTTTGTTTTTAAGGCATCGAGTTCAGAATCACTAACGGAATTATATGAGGTATAAAAATTAAAGAAATTTGAATCGACAAAGGAGCTTTGAGAAATAACATATGAGCCTGTGTCATCAATAATTGCAACTTCAAGATGTTCAAACGCTCCACTTGGGAAGGTCCATTTTTTTGATAGGTTTGAAGTTGGAACAACACGCAAAAGATATGCTGGAACTGTTTTTGTTGAATCAAGAGGATCAACAAGTGGTATTGAATAATAAAACGCAATACTAGAAGCCCCATTAATTGGATTGGTGTATCGAGGGGTAACTTTGATATTTTCACTTCTTGAAGAGAAAAGTTGACTACCTAACGAATTATAATCGACTGTAAAATCGGTACTATCTGTTGAATTAGGGCTAGTAGATAAGCCAGTCAATGAATCTTTATAAAGAATATGAGACATGATTTCAACATCGGTAATTGAATGAGTAACAAAATCAATTGCCTCATCGATAGTGGATACTTCATGAGTGAGATGGTTTGACCAAGAACGACATAAGTGACTTTCTCCAAGAATGTAGTTACTTGTCATACTTGATAAAGAGATATTGGTATTTAAAAAGCTTTCTTTATTAGCCGCTATCGTTCTAGCGTTAGATGATTGGATTTGCGTCCATTCACCAAAAGATAATCCGGCAACAAAGAAAATGTTAATCGCGATGATGAAGATAATACTTCTTTTTCGAGTTTTACTAGATTTCATATATTTATTATCTAATAAAGAAAAATAAAAAACACGGATAAACTATATTTCGAATATTTCTTTTATGCGCAAGCACTGATGTTTTGAAGAGGAGACCCTCTTGTATATTTGTTATCTAAATGCTATATTACCAGTGTTGGTTTTTGTTTCCCGGTTTTTCCGAGAAACATTTTTTTATCACTTCCGGAGAAGGAGTATCACCAACAATAAGATGATAACAAGAATAACTAAGTATTCCATGTCACCTCTATAGCAAATAGGCAAATAACAAGAGAGTCGATTTATGGGACAATCCATAAAAGCCTCCTCATTTAATAAATAGAGGAAGAAAAGTGGAAAAATTGAAAAATTTTATTTATTTTTTTCTTTTCCTAACGGAACTTTTTATTGATAATCTTTTGTAACCATTCTTTTTGTGATATTATCTTTAACGAAGAAAAAATTTATTTTTTGATTAATCTATTATGATTGCAAAAACCACTCACATCAAAGATACTAAGAAATTGGTAGGCTCTTTACCTGCGATTAGATATACTGAACCAAAATATCTTTATTTGGCAATGGCTAACGCTCGTTGTCCTAAGGCTGAGCTTTTTATCAAAGAAGGAGACCATGTTAATTCTTGCCAAGTCATTGGAATGAGACAAGGTCCATTTTTTGAACAACCAATCCACGCGACTTGTTCTGGAACATATTTAGGTCTTGAGAAACATTATCACCGTAATGGAAAATTAACCGATTTCATTAAAATTGAAAATGATTTTAAAGACACTCTTGATCCTTCAGTACATCAAAGAAGTCCTGAAGAAATTGCCGCTCTAACTAAAGAAGAAATGACTCAAATCATTAAAGATTGTGCAATGGTGGGATTAGGAGGATCTTCTTTCCCAACATATATTAAATTTCAAACGAATAAACCAATTTATACAATCTTGATTAATGGTATTGAGTGTGAACCATATATTACTGCTGACCACCGCTTAATGCTTGAATTCCCATATCGAATCATGGATGGGATTAAATATGTCATGCAGGCTTTTAACTGTAAACACGCCAAGATATGTATTAAATCAAAATATCACGATATTAAAGAAGTATATCAACAGGTAATTAAAGAATACGAAGGAAGCGGAATTGAACTTTGCTTAGTTGGTAATTATTACCCACAAGGTTGGGAAGTCGAGATGATTAAAAATGCGACTGGAATTCAACTTAAACCAGGCGAACTTCCATCTAATCAAGGAATTATTAATTTTAATGTTTCAACAATGGTGGGCATTTATAAAGCAATTAAATATAATATGCCAGTTATTAAGAGATTTGTGACCATTACTGGAGATGGAATTAAGTTCCCAAAAAATTTCAGAGTACGTGTAGGAACTCCAATAAAAGACCTCATTCCTTTATGTGGAGGATATAGAAATCCAGAAAAAGAAAAAGTCTTTATTTTAGGTGGACCAATGATGGGTGCTTCTGTTCCTAGTGATGACTGTATTATCACCAAAACAGTTACTTCTATTATTATTTTGGATAAAACAAATTATGTTGAAGAACCATGTGTTAGATGTGGTAGTTGTGTTTTATCTTGTCCAGTTCATCTCGAACCAGTTCAAATAATGAACGCGGTAAAAGCAATCGATAAAGAAAGAATTAAAAAGCTTAATCCATTAAAATGTATTGAATGTGGCCTATGCACTTATTCGTGCACGTCAAAAATACAAGTTACTGATTATGTTAGAAAGGCGAAGCTTTTTGCAAAATTATGATGACCATCGTTAAAGAAACTGCTCCTCATCTAAGAAGAAAAGCCACTGTCAGTCGTATGATGACAGATGTTTTAATCGCCCTCGGACCAACACTTATTTTTTCTTTTGTTGTTTATCCGCTTAACACGCTTTGGACATTACTAATCTCTTTATTCATCATGAACGCTTCTGAATTCGTATATGTCGGACTTAGAAACATGATGAGTAATGATGGACAAAAACATACATTTAAAGAAAGATTTGAATATTCTTATAAAGGAAAAATTACAAAGAATAATTTCTTATCTGCTTCGATATCTGCGGTTATTTTCACCCTTATCATGCCAGCGGGAGCGCCAATATATGCAGTCATTATTGGTTCTTTAGTTGGAATTATATTTGGCAAATTAGTTTTTGGTGGACTTGGAAGCAATATTTTTAATCCTGCTGTTGTTGGAATGCTTTTTGCAAAATTCTGCTTTGGTTCACAATATGTTACTTATGTCCCTACATGGTATTTCACCATTCCAGATGTCGCTAGTGGAGCAACACCTTTGGGCTTGTTATCCGAAGGAGCGTTCTCAAATATTACTCAATATCCACTTTTAGATTTATTCTTAGGAAGAATTCCTGGCACTCTTGGAGAAGTTTATAAGATTACAATCATTATTGGACTTATTTATTTATTAATTAGAAGAAGCATTGATTATCGAATTGTTGTTTCTTATTTAGGCACATTTGTTATATTAATGCTCATCGCTGGATTATCAATTTTTGGATTGAACAATAACGTTAATCCGTTTGAGTTCTTAGCGTATAATTTGCTTAGCGGTGGACTTCTTTTTGGAGCAACTTTTATGTTAACTGATCCAGTGACAAGTCCAATTAATCCACCAAGTCGATATCTTTATGGAATGATTGCGGCAGTTATTACTGTCTTCATTAGATTATTTGCGGCTTTACCAGAAGGAGTTGGATATTCCATCTTACTTGCAAATATGGTGGCGTGTGTTTTAGACCATTACGAATGGAGTTCTCCACGTTATACTTGGAAGAAATTTTTGGCAATGGGATTAATCATCATTATTTCTGGTCTAGTTACTTTCTTAGCGATTTATGTTGGAGGTGCATATCATGGATAAAAAACATTATATTATCACCTCGATTACTCTTGGATTAATTGGCGCAGCAAGCGCTGGACTTATTGGTGCTGCTAATTTATTAACAAGAAAACAAATTGCACAGAACGAACTCGATAAAATTAATTCTGGCATTATTGAGATTTTTGGTAAGAATGCATCTATTGAAAGTGAAAATTCTTTAAGCGGATATAAATACACCAATTATTCTTATTATATAAAAGATAGTGGTGATGATATTGATAGATATGCATTTAAAACAACAGGATCAAATTCATATGGAAAAATATCTCTTCTTGTTGGATTTACAATGAAAGATAGTGGAGTAGAATTTGTTGGCTTATCAATTATTGTTAATGAACAAACTTACGCTTCAACTTTAGTAGATAATTACATCAATCCTCTTAATAGTGGAGATGTTTCCATCGATGATGTTAATTGTGGAGCGACTTATGGCGCTAAACTCGTAAGAAATATGATTAATGACGCTCAAATTGCGGCAAATGATATTGCGGAAGGATAAAGATGGCAAAAGAAAAAGGACAAACAAAATTAAATTTTCTTAAAGGCATTGCTAACGAGAATCCATTATTTGTGTCAATTCTCGGAACGTGTCCTGCTTTAGCCACCACTAAATCAGTGGAGGCTGCTATTGGTATGGGACTTCTCTTTACCATTGTTTTGGTTTGTTCAAATATCTTGGTGTCCTTATTAAGAAAATTAATTCCAGAAGAAATTAGAACCCCAGCCTATATCGTTATCATCGCGACATTTGTAACGATTGTTAAGATGTTTACAAATGCATTTTTGCCTGAATTATATTCAACCTTAGGAGTCTTTATTTCTCTTATTGTTGTTAACTGCATTGTTTTAGGAAGAGCCGAAGCTTATGCGAGTAAAAATAAAGTTTTTGATTCGTTTATCGACGCTTTAGGAATGGGAGTTGGATATACATTAGCCCTTATTTTAATGGCGTTCTTTAGGGAATTGCTTGGAACTGGCGCCTTTAGCTTTGGCAAGATTTTTACCTTTATCCCATATTTCAAATTACAAATTATTCCAGTCGGTTATGAGATTTCTTTGTTCCAAAATCCTGCCGGTGCATTTATTGTTTTTGCTCTTATTTTGGCGGTTATTCAATTTATTAAAAATCGTAAAGCTGAATTAAAAGCATATAATGAAAGGCAAGAAAAAATTAGAAAAGCTCAAGAAGCAAAATTAGCTGCTCAAAATAAAGAAGGAGGTAATTAAAGATGAATACATTTATTGCGTTTTTATTGGCGATTATCTCTAGCATGCTTATTGATAATGTTGTTTTATCAAGATTTTATGGCATTTGTCCTTTCTTAGGAGTTTCTAAAAAAGTCAATTCTTCTTTAGGAATGGGAGTGGCGGTTGTCTTTGTCATTATTTTAGCGACAGTTATTTGTTGGCCACTTTATAATTACGTTTTAGTTCCTGCTGGCATTGCCTTTATGGATACGGTTGCTTATATTTTAGTAATTGCTTCATTAGTCCAACTCGTTGGATTGTTCATTAAGAAATATTCACCAAGTTTATATAAGACATTAGGCATTTATTTACCATTAATTACCACTAACTGTGCAGTTCTTGGAGTTGCTCAAAGTAACACTGATCAAGGATTAAATTTTGTTGAATCTTTGGCTAACGGAATCGGAACTTCAGTGGGTTTCCTACTTATTATTGTGGTGTTTAGTTGCATTAGAGTGAGATTAGAATCCGCTAATACACCGAAAGCCTTTAAAGGCTTGCCAATCGCTTTAATCACAGCAGCGATTATGGCTATTGCCTTTATGGGATTACAAGGATTATTTTCAGGGTTAAATTAATGAGCAAAACAGGTTATTTAATTCTTGCGATTTCAATCTTAGTCGCTCTTGTTATTATATTTATTGTTTCGTTTGTTTTATATCGAAGAACACCAGTCCCAAAGGGATGTGAAGATATTAAAATGAATGATGAAAAATGTTCGTCATGTGGACATAGTGAATGTTCGTTTTATAAAGGAAGTAGTGAGGAAAAATAAGTTATGGAAATTTTATGGGCTATTCTCATCTTATTAGGTCTAGGACTTATTTTAGGCCTCGGTTTAGCGATTGCTGCAAAAATTCTTCATGTCAAAGAAGATGAAAGAATTGAAGAGGTTGCTAAAAAACTCCCTAACTATAACTGCGGTAGCTGTGGCTACGCTGGATGTAAATCTCTTGCGGAAGCAATTGTTACTGGCAAAGAAGACAATCTCAAAAAATGTAAACCAGGTAAAGAAGACCTTAACTTTAAACCGATCATTGAATATTTAGATGAACATCCAAATCCAGATGGAAGTAAAGTTAAAGTCCATATGTAAGATGAAAAACAAATTTTTATTGCCGTTAATCATATTAGTCTCGACATCATGCTCACAAAATACCTTTGTTTTAAAAGACAAAGTTTTTTGTTTTGATACTTATATTGAAACTAATTTATACGAAGGAAATAATGAGGACCTATCAAATATAAAAGATATGTTCACTCTTTTTGATAAACTTTCCGATAATTATTTATCTCGAGACGTTACAAATATTTTTTCGATTAATTCCACCAATGAGGAACTTGAAATCAATCCTTCTTTATATTCATTAATTAAAACTTCTATTGATGTTAATGATGAAGGAGCGACATATTTTAATCCACTTTGTGGTTCTTTATCAAAAAAATGGAAAGCCGCTCTTAAGGAAGGAAAAGTGTTATCCCAAGAAGAAATTGATGAAGAATTGGTAAAAATGAATAATTCATCAATATTTTTTAAAGATAACAATATCATTCAAAGAATAGGGGAAGCAGAAATTGATTTAGGTGGAATCGCTAAAGGATATACGCTTGACATTGTTAATGATTATTTAAAAGAAAAAGAATATAAACATTTCCTAATTAATGGAGGCTCTTCAAGTATTCTTTTAGGAGAAAAGAAAAGTAGTGATGGCTATTTTAATGTTGGATTAAGAGATTTATCAAATGCTTATATCAAAGCCAAGAACTGTTTTATTTCAACATCAAGTAAATCAGTTCAAGGAGTAAAAATCGGAGATATTACTTACTCTCACATTATTAATCCAACTAATGGAAGTGCGATAAATGAAAATGACGCAGTTATTGTTATATCTCAAAAAGGATATTTAGGAGATGCTTTATCGACTTCAATGATGATGAACACTATTGAAGAAATTAAACAAATCGAAATCGATAGTGGAGTAAAAACAATTGTTATAAAAAATAATCATATCATCTATAAAAATGATGAAATTGATGTATATTACCATTAAGTATGGATAAGAAAAAACTTCGTAATGACATCATTTTAATCATTTCCTTATTAGCGGTTGCGGCCGTTTCACTTATTTTAATTATCAATAAAAGTGTAAAAACTAATTTAGTCGCAAGGATATCTGTTCAAAATAATGTTGTTGAAGTAATTGATCTATCCAAAAAAGAAGAAAAAGATTTTTATATCGATGGAATTAATGGAAAAGTCCATGTTCATACAATAGATGGATCGATTGCGATTGTTGAATCTAATTGTCCTCATCAAGATTGTGTGAGAATGGGATATATAAGCGATAGTAGCCACCCAATTATTTGTGCATATAACGGAGTATATATCACGATTGATGGTGAAACTTTAAATGATGTGGAGCTCGGATGATGAAAATACAAAAGCTCACATTAATAGCGATATTAACTTCTTTAGCGCTTGTTATTTCAATTATTGAATCTTTTATTCCTAGTATTGGCATTCCAGGAGTTAAGCTCGGACTCGCCAATATTATTATTCTTGTTACTTTATACGAACTAGGAATTATTGAAGCGATTTTTGTTAATGTCTTTCGAGTTATTCTTACTGGGTTAATCAGAGGAACGATATTTTCGATGGGATTTTTGATGTCTTTTATTGGCGCAATCTTATCAATTGGAATCATGATTCTTTTCTATTTATTAATCAAAAAATTTTCAATTATTGGTGTTAGCGTCATCGGAGCGATTTTCCATGTCTTTGGTCAAATAATTGTAGCGATGTTTTTCTTAGGGACAGGCTATGTTTTTTATTATTTGCCAATCATTTCAATAAGTGCGATTATTACTGGAATTTTTGTTGGAATTATATCCCAATTAATTATCAAAACTGGTATCATAAAAAAACAAAGGGAAAAATATAATTTTTAATATGATTAACTTCAATAATAAAAACATTAAATTAGTGATATTTGATTTAGATGGGACTCTTATCGCATCGACTTCTCTTTGGAGTGATATTGACAAAAACTTTTTCAAAAAAAGAAATATGGAAGTTCCTGAGGATTATGGGAAAGCAATTGCTCACCTCGGGCTTAAATCTGCAGCAAAATATACAGTCGAAAATTATTTCCCAAACGAAAAAGAAACAGATGTTATCAAAGAGTGGCACGATTTATCAATTGAAGCTTATTCAAAAGATATTCCTTTAAAGCCTCATGCGAAAGAAATATTAGATTTCTTAATGCAAAATGGAGTCATTATTGCTCTTGCTACAGCTAATAGTAAGGAATTATATGAACCATGTTTATCTCGACTTGATATTGCAAAATATTTTTCTTTTATTATCGATGTCAACTCAGTTAAAGAAGGAAAAAATTCACCAGAAATATATGATCGAATTTGTACTCATTTTAATGTTTCAAGAGCTGAAACTTTAATTTTTGAAGATATGCTCTTACCGATTAAAACCGCTTATAAAGCTGGATATAACGTTGTCGCTATTTATGACAAACATTCAATTATGAACGAAGAAGAATCAATTAATAATTCGCATTTATACATAAAAGATTTTGATGATTTCTTATCGATTTATAAAAAGTAAACGTTAGGCATCTAGTGCCTTTTTTGTTATATAAAACAAATAGATAATTTGATAATTTTTCTAAAACAAATCTAAACATTCTTAAAAAGAATTATTGTAGATAGAAAAAATGAGTCTTATAATTTTTATATAAATAAACGTTATCGTTGGTATAACGCAAATCAAAAGAAGTAGGGATGACTATGAGAAAAAAAGTATTTTTTGTAGGAATTTTGCCTGTCTTTTTATTGGCCGGAACTCTATCAGTTGCCGCTTTAGAACCAGCGCTAAATAATTTAACGCTTAATAACGCAGCCGAAGCAGAAGATCCAAACCAATACGATTATTGGCTTAATTCCATTTCAAAGCCAGGCCACCTTTACCTTCACTATAATAGAGGAGAAAGTAATGACTATAACAATTATTGTTTATGGTTGTGGCAATCTTCTCCACAAGATTTAGAAGGCGCTCTTTGGGGTTTTAGTGGTGAAACACAAGTTTCTCCAACACTTAAATTAAAACCGATGACCACCAGCTGGATGACACCTGCAGAACTTGGAAAAAGCGGAACAGGAATCTACGTTGATGATTATGGTGCCATTATGGATGTCGACCTTTATCGTAGTGATTTAGTGGGTGGAAAAACTGGTACCCCAGTAACTTACGAAGGGGCAGAAGAGCTTGGATTCCTCTTGGTTCAACAAAATTCCATGGATGGAAAAACCAACTGGACTAGTGATGGAGGTCGTGAAACTTATATCGACGACATCGCTAATGAAGAAAATTGGAGAAGCTTAGAAGAAGGAAAAGCAGTCCATATTTTCGTTTCAAAAGGCTCTTTAAGCAATTATAAATATTACGCTGGAGATGGTGTTCCAGAAGTTAAAATTAATCCAATTGATTTAGATACAACTGGAAAATTCTCCTCAGAAATTGATGCCACATACGAAGATAAATATGGTATCTCTTCAACTTCAGAAGCATTTAAGAAACTTGGAGTTGGATATCAAATTTTTGTCGCATCATTCAGAGATAGCAATTCAGATGGCATCGGTGATATTCGAGGAGTAATCAATTCCCTTGATTATTTAAAAGAACTCGGCACTGATGTTATTTGGCTCACTCCAATTCAAAAATCTGACTCATATCACGGATACGATATCAGTGATTATTTTGCAGTCGATAAGAGATTTGGCACTATTGAAGATTATCGTGAACTCATTTATAAAGCTCACAAGATGGGAATGAAAGTCATCATGGACTTAGTTCTTAACCACACATCTAAAGGAAATGTTTGGTTTGTTAATTCTCAATGGGGCACTAACGCAGAAGGAACTGCCAAAAACGAGTGGAGAGATATTTACACTTGGAAATATAAGACTGATAAGATTGAAAAATATATCGATGGTTCATATAAGACCATTACCGTTGAAGAAGATGCAACAAGTAGTAACCCATCATGGTATCGTGATGGTGAATCAAGCTATTACTATTACGGCAAATTCGGAAGTGGAATGCCTGAAATTAATTATCAAAACGCGAAGACTCGTGAATTAGTCATTAACATGGCAAAATATTGGCTTTCTTTCGGGTTAGATGGTTATCGTCTTGACGCTGTTAAACACATCTTCATGAGAGATGAATGTTATCAAGCTGGAGACACAATCGTTCCTGATACTGGAAGCAAACGTGCTTATGATGATGAAAAAGGTGAATATGTCACTAAAGATTTTGACTATTCATCTAACTTAACTAAGAACGTTACATGGTGGAAAGAATTCGCTAATTCATTAAAAGCGGATTATCCAAACTGTTTCTTAGTTGGCGAAAACTTTGATGGATGGGGAACAAGAACTTCATCCTACTATCGCGCTCTTGATAGTCAATTCTCATTCTCTACTTATTATCATATCCCTGCATATTTATATGCCAATGCTGGAGGAGCAAGTAACTTCTCCTCAAAACAAGCCGCAGAAACATTTGAACCATTCTCCAATAGTGGAAATGTTGTTTGCGATGATGGAAAAAATCCAATCACAATCCCTGGTGGTGGACGTCCTGACTTTATCGATGGAGCATTCACTTCTAATCACGACGTTATGAGAGCCATTAACCAAGTCAATGGTAGTGGCACGATTGATGGAACCTCTGCTTTAACAAAAGTCGATGGAAGTGGTGAACAAGTTGATAAAGCTAAAATCCACGCAGCGGTTACTTTATTAAATAGAGGAATCTCTTGGATTTATTACGGAGATGAACTCGGAATGTCTTCTAATACTGATCAACACATCAGTAAATATGGAAGCGAAAACTCAGAAGATATTTGGTATCGTCAGCCATTCTTATGGAAAGACAATTCGATTCGAGCGAATTATAAATCTGGTCAATATCTCTTTGAATTAGATTCATATAATAAGACTGTCGCTTCAATGGAAGAACAAAAGACCGATCCAAATTCAATGCTTAACTGGTATATTGGTTTATCTGAAATCAAACATTTATATCCAGAAGGCGCAAAAATTACATATCACAGTTCTAGTAGCAATAACGTTATGGTTATTAAAGTTGATGACGCGAGTGGAAACGCTAAATTAGTCATCTATTTGAATATTGGTACTGGTACTAGCAATTACATGATGAATCCAGATGATGTAGCGGGCAAATCAACAACATTTGCTAAGGCTCTTGGAAATGCTCCAACTAATAAGGGCGGAGATATCGGTGCTGCTAAATATTCCATCTGTGTTTGGAAAGCTAATTAGGAGGAAAAAAGATGAAAAAGAAATCTTTATTATTTGCTCTTCCTTTATTGGCAACCTTACTCACTGGATGCGTCAAATATAATGGAAGAAGTTCAAGCAATTATTCCGAAGATGAAGATGAAATTGCTATTGCTTTATCTAGTAGTAAACTAGCGATTGATGTTGGTGAAACTGCTTCTTTAAGCGCTAACGTTGATAAGCCTTCAGAAATTACTTGGACAATTGAAAATAACACAATTGCATCATTAGAAAATAATAGTGGTACTGTTGTTACCTTTAATGCTTTGGCAGTTGGAACAACAACAATTACTGCTACTGCAGTTAGTGGAACCGCTAAAGATAGTGCTTCATGTGAATTAACTGTTTTAGATCCAGGAAGCGCTCGACCATTCTCTCTTTCTCTTTCTCACAGTGCTTTAACAGTTACTGAAGGAGAAAAAACAAAATTAGAAGCTACGGTCGATGTGAGCACAACTGTATATTGGTCAATATCTGATGATTCTTTAGCGACTTTAAGTTCTCCTACTGGTTCTTCGATTGATATTACCACTCTTAAACCTGGTATTGCAGTCATCACCGCTTCAGCAACTTACGAAGGATTTTCATTAAGCAAGACATGTCAATTAACCATTACAAGAAAATCCACTCCTGGTGGAGATGATCCAACCATTCCAATTATCGGAGAAGAAGTTACTACTTATCTTGTTATTGGAGAAAACGGAAGATATAACGGTGAAGCCGGAAAAGATATCGCTTCATTATATTTAGAGTACACTGTTGAGTTTGTTGCAAAAGTTGGTGAACCATTACCAACCGCAACAGAAATTACTTCTACTGTCGAAGGTTCTACTTTCAAATATTGGCAGTGTTATGAAGGTAATGGTGCCCTTACTCAATACACAACTGTCCCTAACGCTAGAGGAAAGATTTTATATGCTTATTATTCTGGTGGAAGCGGATCAGTTACACCTACTCCAACTCCAGAACCAGATCCAATTGGTTCGATTACTCTTTATTTCGCTGGCATTGAAAGTTGGACAGATGAAACCACAGTTAATTTAGGTATTAAACAAGGTGAATCAATCAACTTCAAAGAAGCCACTAAACAAACGGATAAAACATATAAAGCAACATTAGATGTTACAACCGCGATTGCAAGTGTTAATGCTTATCTCAAACAGGGAGATAAATATTTCCACCCAACAACTGGAACAAAAGATTATAACGATATGAATTCTGTTATTAACACTGGTTCTGTCGCTGTTGAAGTTGGAAAGAGTTACACAATTAGTTTCGTTGATTGGCACTATAATAACGAAGCATGGACTCACGCTTGGTTTAATTACACATTTACTGAAGGAACTCCTTCTCAAGTTCCTGATACACCAGACGATCCTGATGATCCAGTTGTAACAGATGACACAATTACTGTTTATTTCGCTGGAGTTGATGGTTGGTCAATTAAAGAAGTCCACATCGCATTTGATGAAGGCTGGGACAAATCTTTAGCAACTGTTTCAACTTCTCCTAATGGACAATATGTTAATTCTGTTAAGGCAGAATCCGCTAGTAAACTCAACTTATATTTCGTCCAAGAAGAAAATGGAATTACAAAATATAGACATCCAACTGATGGTGGAGATAACACTGATACTAATTATTCAACAATTGATTTAGGCGGTGTTACTTTAACCGCAGGCAAATCTTATGTTGTCACTTGGACAGATTGGGCAAATCATATAGGCGCTAACTGGGAAGATGCTTGGTTTACCTATACCTTTGCGGAAATAAATTAGGAAAAGAAATGAGGATTAGCTTATGAAAAAAATCAAAAAAGCAATCTAGCGATACTTCCGCTGAATTTGGTGGAGATGATAAATATAAAGGTTATCATATGCATTACACCAGTGGAGGAATTTGGGAATTAACTATCGATGGTGATCTCAAAGGTAAATATTACAATTACCAAGTCGATAATACATTAGGCACTAATGTGACTATGGATCCTTACGCCACTTCAGCAGGAACTAACGGAGTTCGTGGATTGATTTACGATAAATCAGAAACTAACCCAACTGGTTGGGATTCTTTACCACTCAAGTGGGATGGAGTAAGTGGATATGATATCTCTTCTCCTCAAGAATTATCGATTTATGAAGTTCACGTTCAAGATTTCACTGGAGATTCTTCTTGGAAGAGTAATAAAAATAATAAAAACGGAACATATGACGCTTTCGTTGAAAGTGGAACAACCTTAGAAGGTCATTCAGATGTTTCCACAGGTTATGATCACATTAAAGATTTAGGAATTGAAGCAGTTCAATTATTACCAGTCTTTGATCATGACAACGATGAAAGTGCAGAAACACTTAAATATAACTGGGGATATAACCCTCTTAATTACAATATCGTTGAAGGTGGATATTCTTCTGATTCTCATGATGGATTAGCAAGAGTCAGAGAATTTAAGAATTTAGTTCTCGAATTATCAAAGACAAGAGAAGGACACACTGATGATGTTCATACTCGAGTTATTATGGACGTTGTTTATAATCACGTCAGTTCCGCAACTGGTTCTAATTTCCACAAATTAATGCCTCGATATTATTTCAGATACGCCGCTAAAGATTATTACAATGAAAAAGGTGAGAAATATCAATCCGAAGGTGAACTTTGGGATGGTTCAGGCTGTCATAATGAAGTAATGTCTGAGCGACCAATGATGAGAAAATTCATCGTTGATTCTCTTAAGATGTGGGCCACTGAATATAAAATCAAAGGATTCCGTTTCGACTTAATGGGATTAATTGATTTCAAAACATTACTTGAAGCTAAACAAGCTCTTTATGAAATTGATCCAGACATCTATCTTTACGGAGAAGGATGGACTAGTGGTGGATATCACGGAGAAGGAAGCGATCAATGGAAAGAAGTTAATGGTGGAAAAGACGCTCAAAACTTTGGAGCGATGAGCTGGCAAGTTTATAACGAATGCAATAACTTCAAAACTACTGGCACTTATCTCGGTGGATTTAACGATGCAGTTCGTAATGCGATTAGAGGAGAAAATAACGTTAATGGATATCCAGGAAAAGGATATATCCAATCTGGCGATTCTTCTCAATATGCTTGGACTATTGCCGCTGGATTATGGGGAGTTAACGCAAATGTTAGAAGTGGAGAAGGTGAATTAACTGGTTATTACCCAGAACAAACCGTTAATTATGCTTCTTGTCACGATAACTGGACTGTTAGAGATCAATTATATAACAGCCTCGTTGATGGAACTCATCCAACAGGGAATAAATTAGTGCATGGTGTTCTTCAAGCACATGGCTTAATTTTTGCAGGTAATTCTGCAGCATTTATGCTTGGTGGAGAAGAATTATTAAGAACAAAAGAATTAGGTGTCAGTGATATCAGCGCAGTTACCGCAGATTCTTATGCTGAACTTCATGGACATTATATTTCACATAACTCATATAACGCTCCTTTACATGTCAATACATTTAAATGGGGCAATAAAGTAGAAGTTAAATTCGATGACCAAGTCGTTAATACTTCTGCTACTGGTGAAGCCGCTTATAACGTTACTGGTTGCTTTGCTAGCTTAATTAGAATGCATAAAGCTCTCGCTAAAAAGAGAGGAACAAATAATGGTTATAGTGATTTTGTCGGATCAACATCAAGCGGTAAAACAGTTGGAAATATCGCTTGGGGTGGTGGAGAAAATGGTATTTATAATAGCACTTCTTCTGCGATGCAAATTAACGAAACCTTTATCTATTTATGCACTGGTAACTCAAACGAACAGATTTGGGGAGATGCAAGAATTAATACCACATGGGAAAAGATGTGGGATTATGGTGGATTTACCATGAATGAAAAATTTGAATTCCATAATCAAAATACGATTGCAATCTTCAACTCTAAGGGCGATTGTTAGGAGGAAATGATAATGAAAAAGAAAATATTATTAATGGCCTTCTTACTTCCTTTATTTGTAAGTTGCACAAGTGTCTCCTCATATACACCAAGAGTTCCTTATCCTGGAATCCCAGATGATCCAGGAGGTGGAGAAGGTGGAGGAGGTGGCCCTGATATTCCTGAAGAATACAATATGACAGTCAACTTCTATCTCAATTATTCAAATTCAGATGAACCATATTATACGATGGAATGGTATAGCTTAGTTCCTCTTGGAAGTTGTCCAGATGAAGCTAAACTTGATTCTGTTACCCCACCAGATCCTTTATATCCAAACTTCTTGGGTTATTCAGAATACCCTTCTTCGATTGATGATAGTCATCTCTGGAATTTCGAAACTGATAGCAAACAAAGTAATATCCTCAGCCTATATGGTATTTGGGTGAGCGATTAGAAAGGAGAAAAGTTAATGAAAAAACACATAAAATTCATCGCGTTAGTTCCAACTTTGCTCCTCGCTAGTTGTAACTTCAAATTCTCCTATTCATTACCTGCAGATATTCCATTTTACACAGATAGTGAAACATGGGGTGGAGATGATACGTTTGATGATTCAGGAAGTTATGATATCAAAGTTTGGGTTGATGAAAAGATTCAGTCATTAACCGAAGCACAAATCAATAACTTCGTCGCTGCTAGTGGTGGTAAATACACAATTACTGCAACCGTTCAACCAATGAGTGAAGGAGATGCAGCAACAACGATGCTTCAAGACGTATCTACCGGAGCAGATATCTTTATCTTTGCTCAAGACCAATTATCAAGATTAAAAACATCTAACGCTTTGGCTTCTTTTGATGAAAGTCTTACTAATCACTTAAAAGCCAACAATAGCGCTGATTCAGTTGCAGCGGCTTCGTTAGATGGAAAAATGTATGCTTTCCCAGTTACAAGTGATAACGGATATTTCCTTTATTATAACGATTCATATTTATCAGATAGTGATGTTAAAGATATGGATACGATGATTGCTAAACTTGCTAGCGCTGGTAAAAGACTTAACTTTGCAAGAAAAAACGGATTCTACGCGGCTAGTTATTTCTTAGCAACTGGTTGTTATTCACATTGGCAAATTGATCCAAAAACAGGTCGATTCATCGATTATGATGACAATTACAATAGTGAATGTGGAATTAAAGCCGGTATGGCGTATCGTTCACTTGCTAACACCAAAGTTGTCGCTGAAAAATCGACATGGACAAACTCCGCTGGAGCGATTGTCACTGGTGTTTGGGAATATGATTACATTAAGCAACAATGGGGAGAACACTTAAAATGTAAATAAAGGTTCTTTGTTTTAATATTTTTTTATCGTTAAGGAAATGTATAAAGATGAATAATAAATTAGGCGTATTACTTGCTGTATCTTCTCTACCTGGGAATCATGGTATTGGTGATTTTGGTAGTCCTTGTTTTAAATTTATTGATTGGTTAAGTGAAAACCATTATTCATATTGGCAAACTCTTCCTCTTAACCCAGTTGGTCCTGGATATTCTCCATATATGTCAAGCAGTTCTAAAGCACTTGAATATCGATATATATCTTTAGATTTATTGGCGAAATCTGGTCTTATTAGCAAAGTTCCTGTTCATAATAACGATACGAGTAGAGTTGATTATTATGATGTTGGTGAATTTAAGAAAAGACATCTTGCTTTAGCGTTTAAGAAGTTCATGAAGAATCATTCTGAAACTCTTCACAAATTCAAAACTCAAAACCCTTGGGTCAGTAAATATGCAACTTTTGAAGTATTTAAAGAACTCAATGGAATGAAGATATGGAATGAATGGGATATCGAATATCTTGATTACTTCAAATATCACAAAAATCCTCCTAGACATTTAAAAGAACAAATTGATTTTGTGGTCTTCCTTCAATATATTGCACTTAAGCAATGGAAAAAAGTTCTTCGATACGCCAGAAAAAAGGGAATCAAAATCATTTGTGATATGCCTTTTTATGTTGGATATGATGGAGTGGAATGTTGGCTTAATCGTGAACAATTCTCCATTGGTCCAGATAACAAATTATTTGAAGTTGGTGGAGTTGGTCCTGATGCCTTCTCTGATGTTGGTCAACTTTGGGGTTCTCCAATATATAACTTTGAAAAAATGAAGGAAGACGGATATTCCTTATTAATTGATAGAATTCATTATTTAGCGAGTCTTTGTGATTATTTACGTATTGATCACTTCAGAGCTTTTGATACATATTATGTCATTCCTGCAAGTGAAAAGAATGCGGTCAATGGAGTGTGGAAACTTGGTCCGAGAGAAGATTTCTTCGATCGTCTTTATGAAAAATATCCAAATATCAATTTAATCGCTGAAGATTTGGGAGATTTAAGACCTGAAGTTCTTGAACTGCGTGATGAATATCATCTCCCTGGAATGTTTATTTCTCAATTCACAATCTTTGATTTGAATAATCATTCCACTGACCATCAACTTGTTTATCCTGGCACTCATGATAATGAAACGTTATATGGATGGTATTTAACTCTTAATGATGACCAAAAATGGTTTATCGCCAATAGGATTGGTGTTAATTACGATGAACACCTATTCGATAACATTGTGAAATATATATTTACTATTCCAAGCATGATGACAATCTTCCAATTACAAGATTTACTCAAGCTTGATAATAGTGCACGTATGAATTTCCCAGGAACCGTTGGTTCTCCTAACTGGGAATGGAAACTTAAAGATTTTAATTTTACTAAAGAAGTCAAATATCCTGATTTCTCATGGTTTGAATAAAGGTGCTTTTTGGCACCTTTTTGATTGGAGGTCTTATGAAACTTAAGAAAGCATTATTGTTCACTAGTATGATTCCTTTACTAGTAAGTTGTAATTCAGGTTCCATTGCAGGAAGATATGGATTTCAATTAGGAAAAGATAACGGTACTCATTTTGGTATTTATCTCAATTTGAAAGATTCAGCTTATATTGGTGACAATACATATAAGGATTTCACTTTGGATGTCAGCGTTTCTTTCCCAGACCAAGATTCTGAAGATACGATGAACATCTTAGCGGATATCTTCCGTTATTTAGGTGATGGTGAAAACGGAAAAGTTTCAATTCCTGGTTTTTATAAACTCACTGATGAAACAAATAAGCAAGGTGAGAAAAGAGTGAGATTAGGTATTGGCTTTGATTATATTTATGAAAAATTAAGTAAATATGTTGAAGAAACTAAACAACAAACAATTGATGAAGCTTCAAGAGAAGAAATCAATAAACTTAATGATTCTGATTTATTACAAGCTCTTTTATACGCGACATATAAAGATGACACGGTTAATGCTTATATTCCTGTCAGTATGCAAGATGTATATTATCAATTATATTGGTCAGGATACGATTTAGCGGTTAATATTCCAACGTCTTCTACTGATGACGGAGATTCTTCTATAACACCAAATCCTCGTGTTCAATTTGAAGAAACTGATCCAGAAGGTCAATCAGGTGAAGGCGAAGGAGATGATAGTGAAGAAAATATTAAAATTGATGTTCTTCCAGTCACTCCTCATCCTGCTGGAAGTCACCCAACAAAAGAAGAAATTGATGAAATTAATAAGACTTTTGAACAAGATCACGCGGATAGTTCCTTATTGCTTTTCTTAGGTATTAGCAATTTTAGAGATTATAACGTCGTCAAAATGGGACTTAGTAAGAGATAATTATGGAAAATAATAACGAAGTAATTATTGAAGTAAATAACCTAACTAAAGACTATGGATATGGTCGAGGTGTTTTTGATATCTCAGTCAAAATCCATAAAGGTGAATGCTTTGGTTATTTAGGCCCAAATGGAGCGGGAAAATCAACAACCATTCGTCATATCATGGGTTTTGCAAAACCTACTGTTGGAACGGTTAAAATATTCGGTATTGATTCTTTTGGCAACACTGACAAGATTTTATCAAAAGTGGGATACCTTCCTGGTGAACCCGCTATTCCTGCTGGATTAGATGGTTGGGGATTCATCAGAATGATGCAAGGAATGAGAGGAGAAGCTAATGAAGAAAGACTCAATTATCTTCTCGACTTATTCAAATTCAATCCTGGTTTACCAGTTAAACAAATGTCTCTTGGTGATAAAAGAAAATTAGCGGTTGTTGCGGCTTTTATGAATGACCCTGATGTATTGGTTCTTGATGAACCTACTAGTGGTCTTGATCCAGTAATGCAAAAAGTATTTATCAAATTCATCATTGAAGAGAAGAAAAGAGGAAAGACCATTCTTCTTTCTAGTCATATCTTCTCTGAAGTTGATGCGACTTGTGACACGATTTCCATTATTAAAGATGGTCATCACGTTTCAACTTTTAATGCGAATGAAATGAAACAACAACAAGATAAAACTTTCCTCCTTTATTTCGCGAGAAAAGAAGATATGGAAGATTATCTTAATAACAAAAATAAATATGAAGTCGTTTATACGAACGAAGACATCAAACTTGTTGTCGTGAAATTCGCAAGTGATTTACAAAACGAATTTATTCATTCCCTTTATGGAGTGAGAATTGAGAAATTTGAAGAAAAGCCATTCACTTTACAAGATTACTTTATGTCCTTCTATAAAGAAGACCGTGATTTCGGTGGACTTTCTGGAGTTAAAGGTAATTCAAAAGAAGGCCTTGCTAGAAAGGAGAATGAATAATGGAAGAGAAAATCCTTTCTAACGAAGAAAATAACGCGCAAGAAAAGCCACAAAATCAAGAAGATGATGTTATTATTTCAGTAAGAAATTTAACGAAAGATTACGGTAAAGGACGTGGAATTTTTGATATTTCTTTTGATGTTAAAAAAGGAACAGTCTTTGGATATTGTGGAACGAATGGAAGCGGTAAAACCACAACCTTAAGGCATATCATGGGCTTCATTAAACCTGACAAAGGCGAAGTAAAAGTTAAAGGCCTTGATGCTTGGAAAGATGCGGATGAAATTAAGAAATACATTGGTTATCTTCCAGGAGAAATTGCTTTCCCTCAAGTGGAAAATGGAAGCGAATTTCTCAAGATTCAAGCCGAAACTCTTGGCTTAACTGATATGAGCAAGGCTGAAGCAATTATTAACGCTTTACAACTTGATCCAACCGCAAATTTAAAAAGAATGAGTAAGGGAATGAAACAAAAAACTGCGATTGTTGCGGCTTTTATGCATTCTCCTGAAATTATTATTTTAGATGAACCAACAACTGGTCTTGATCCTTTGATGAGAGATGTCTTTGTTAATATCATCAAAGCTGAAAAGGCTCGTGGAGCAACAATTATCATGTCTAACCATATGTTTGATGAATTAGAAGAGACATGTGATTATGTCGGTTTTATTAAAGATGGACACTTAATTGATGTTGTCAATATGGCGGATGTAAGAAATCTTCCTTATCGAGATTATGTTGTCACTTTTGAAGATAAAGAAGAATATGACGCGGTTGATGAATCAAAATTAAATATTTTAGACCGTGATGATTTTGAATTATCAATCACGATTAGAATTGATTTAAAAGATACGAAAACACTTATTGAAGAATTAATGAAAAGAAAGATTAAATCAATCAGCGAAAAGAAACATACATTAGAAGAATTCTTTATGAATGATGTCGGAGGAAAAGAAAATGAGTAATGAATTAGAAGCAAAGAAACACACTCAATTTATTTCAAAGCCACTTTTTAAACAGTCACTTAAATCTCTTCTTGGATTGTGGCTTGCCCTTATGATTGGCTCCGCTTTTATCTTTATTGTTATTAACTTTGCAGTTGGCTCTAAAAACGTTTTTACCAATATTGATATGGATAGCGTTTCAGCTTATGTCAAAGAAGAAGGATTAAGCTGGCTTAAAATTCTTGGATTACTTGAAAAGATGGGATTCTCTCTTAGCAGAATTCAAATCATGTCTCAAATCGACCTCAATAGCATTCTTAATGAATTAGTCTATAAGATTGCTGGTGTTTTATTACCAATGATTTATGTGATGATTGCCGCTAATCGACTCATTGCTTCTCAAGTTAATGATGGTTCAATGGCTTATATCTTATCCACTCCGACAAATAGAAAAACAGTTGTTAGAACTCAATATGTTTTCTTACTTATGACAGTAGCGGTGATGTATGTTGCCATTACTGTATCTGCTATTTCTAGTGAAGGAATTGCTTTTGTTATCAATAAGAACAGAAATCCAGATATGATTGCTAGTTGGAATTATCGAACAACTTTACTTTTCTGCTTAGGTTCATTTTTAGCGATGTTTGCTCTCTCTGGAATTTGTTTTGGTGCGAGTGCATTCTTCAATAAATCAAATCATTCCATCGCAGTTGGTGGAGGAGCGTGTATCCTTTCATTCTTATGCTGTATTTTAGGATTATTTGGTAACGAAGTATTTGTTGCAGTTGGTGTTGGTGTTAAACCAATGAGCTTATTTAATTATTTATCGCTATTTACTTTGGTTGATAATAGTTCAATGTCCGCTTTTTCTAAAGCTCTTGCGGGATATGATGTCGCAATTAGCTTTGATTGGACTTGGAAACTCGCTATCTTATTTGTAATTGGAGTGGTCTTCTCTTATATTGGAGGAGCGAAATTCGTTAAAAAGGATTTACCACTATAATATTTACTGTCATTTATGAAATTGACATCACTATAAATGGTGATGTCTTTTTATATTTATGAGAACTTTATTATATACAGTTATTTCTTCATTATTGTATAATGACTACGTATGGCATACGGATTACTTTATGACTATTTAATGGGACAAAGTATTGACGCATTCAATTACTTTGGAGCCCACTTTGAAAAGAAAGATGGTGTAGATGGAGTCTCTTTTAGACTATACGCTCCAATGGCGAGTGATGTTTCTGTTATCGGAGACTTCAACGATTGGAATATCTATACCCATAAAATGAACAAGGTTGATGATTGTGGAGTTTTTGAAATCTTTATTCCAGGACTTTCAAATTATCAATCCTACAAATATCACTTTAAAAATGCGAAAGGAGTGTATGTAGACAAAATTGACCCATATGCATTTTTTAGTGAAGTTGCTCCAGGAACTTGTTCGAGATTATTCGACATTGAAGGCTTTCAGTGGCATGATTCTAAATTCTTAAAAGAAAGAACTCGTAATTTTGATAAACCAATGTCAATTTACGAAATGCACGCTGGAAGTTGGCTTAAAAATCATGAAGGAAGATTTTCTTCTTATGAAGAACTCGCTGATGAATTAATTCCTTATATCACTGGTATGGGTTATACACATGTTGAATTCATGCCAATTATGATGCATCCATTTTTAGGAAGCTGGGGATATCAAGCAACTGGATTTTATAGCTGTGATCCTCGATATGGAAATCCTTTCCAACTCATGTCTTTAATCGACCGATTACATAAGGCAGGAATTGGAGTTATTATCGATTTTGCTCCTGTTCATTTCGCTAACGACCCTTGGGCGCTTAAAGATTATGATGGAACAAGATTATTCGAATATTCAAATAAATACCGCGTTTCTCCTTGGGGAAGCTTACAATTTGATTTAGGAAAAGATCCTGTTAGAAGTTTCTTGATGAGTGCCATTAATTTCTACGTTGAAAAATATCACGCTGATGGAATTAGAATTGACGCTGTTAGTAATATCATCTTCTATAACGGAGATAAGAGAAACGGCACTAATGATGGAGCGATTGAGTTCATTAAACGACTCAATGGAAAAATTCATATCGCTCATGATTCAGTGATGATGATTGCGGAAGATAGTAGTGATTATCCAGGAGTTACTAAACCAACTGATATCGGTCTTGGATTTGATTATAAGTGGGATTTAGGATGGATGAATGACACTCTTAAATATTACGCTCTTGATCCAGTTTATAAGAAATATGACCATAACAAATTAACTTTCTCGATGGCGTATTTTTATAGCGATAATTTCTTATTACCTTTCTCTCACGATGAAGTGGTGCATGGTAAAGGAACATTATTAAACAAAATGTGGGGAGATTATTATCAGAAATTTGCTCTTTTAAGAAACCTCATCACTTATCAATTTGGTCACCCAGGAAAGAAACTAAATTTCATGGGAAATGAATTCGGTTCTTTTGATGAATGGAATGAAAATAAATCATTACCATGGGAACTTAAACAATTCCCTGCTCATGATTCAATTTCAAGACTATATCATGACTTAAACCTTATTTATCGCGCTCATCCAGCGATGTATGTTGAAGAACATAATCCAGAAAGATTTAAGTGGTTGATTGTTGATAATAGCAATGATAGTGTTTTCGCTTTTACGAGAAGAGTGGATAATGAAACATTAATCTTTGTTTATAATATGACTCCTAATTTCTACGAAGGATTTGGTATCCCAGTTGAAAAAGAAGGAAAATATGTCGAAATATTAAATACTGACAAAGATATTTATGGTGGAGATAATCAATATAATGGCGCAGTTCTTGGCAGTTACGCTGGATATATCACCATTAAACTTGCTTCTTTTGGAGCGATGATTTTCAAACTTGAAGAAGAATATATCCCACCTAAAGAAAACAAAAAATAGTAAAGGAAATAAAATATATGTTCGCATCAAAAAATGACTTTAAAAATGAGTTTCAATCAAGACTCCTCCAAAGATATGGTGTTGATGTTGCAAATAGTTGCAGCAATGAACAATACACCATCCTAGGAGAGATGATTCGTGATTACGCCAATGTTGACTGGAGTAAAACTCATAGAGAATCAACACAAGAAGGAAAAAGAACTCTTATTTACTTCTCTATGGAATTTTTGATTGGGCGATTACTTAATAACAATATTCAAAACCTTGGTTTATATAAAATCATTAAAGAAGGTTTAAGTGAACTTGGGATTGATATTAACACTCTTGAAAACGAAGAGAGCGACGCTGGTCTTGGTAATGGTGGTTTAGGTCGACTTGCTGCCTGTTTCTTAGATTCAATTGCTTCTCTTGGTTATATTGGACACGGAAACTGTATCCGTTATGGATATGGATTCTTCAGACAAAAAATTGTTGATGGAAAGCAAAAAGAATTGCCAGATCAATGGCTTACTAATGGTAACGTTTGGGAAGTAAGAAGAAGTAAATACGCAGTAGAAGTTAAATTCTATGGTCATCCTGAAAGTTACCAAAAGAAAGATGGCTCTTTTGGAATTAGAACCGCTGATGCATTAATCGTTAGAGCGGTTCCATATGATATGCCTGTTATCGGTTATGAAAATCATGTGACAAATACTTTAAGACTTTGGAACGCTGAACCAAGTAATAAAACTCTTCCAAAATCAGTATCTTTTAGCGATTATTGCATTGCTTTAGAAGAATTATGCCATGGCTTATATCCTGATGATTCCACTGAAGCAGGTCGTATCTTAAGACTTAGACAACAATATTTCTTAGTGTCTGCCGGTTTACAAAGCGCTCTTAATTCATATTATCGACATCATGGTACTTTAATCGGCGTCCATGAAGAATATGTCTTCCAACTCAATGACACTCACCCAATTCTTGCTATTCCTGAAATGATGAGAATTATGCTTGATGAATATGATATGGAATGGGTTGATGCTTGGAATGAAGTCACTAAATGTATGGCTTACACTAATCACACTGTTATGGTGGAAGCTCTTGAAAAGTGGCCAATCAATTATGTTCAACATTTAATTCCACGCTGTTTCATGATTATTGAAGAAATCAATCGTCGATTCAATTTGGAAATGGTCGCTAAAGGAGTTAGTGAATGGGATCGACATGCGATGAACATCATTAAAGATGGTCAAATCCATATGACTAATTTAGCAATCTATACTGCTTTCTCCGTTAATGGTGTTGCAGCTTTACATACCGAAATTCTTAAAAACATTACTTTTAAAGAATTTTATAATTACATGCCTGAAAAATTTAATAATAAGACAAACGGAGTTACTCATCGCCGTTGGCTTCTTAACTCTAACCCAAGGCTTGCTGATTTAATCACTAAGAAAATTGGAAATTCTTGGATTACTGATATGGACAATATCAAGAATTTTGAAAAATTCAAAAATGATGAAAAAGTCCTTAAAGAACTTCGCGATATCAAACTTGAAAACAAGAAAAAACTCGCTGAATATATCAAAAAGAACAATGGAATTGATGTTGATGTTAATTCAATATTTGATGTTCAAATTAAGAGATTACACGCTTATAAGCGTCAATTAATGAACGTCTTCCACATTATTTATCTATATCAAAGAATGAAGGCGGATCCAAATTTCAGAATCTTCCCACATACTTATATTTTTGGAGCGAAAGCCGCACCAAGTTATACTTATGCAAAAAAGATTATTGAACTTATTTTAGCGGTCGCTAATGTCGTTAATAACGATCCTGATGTTTCTCCATATCTTAAAGTTGTTTTCATTGAAAATTACGGCGTTTCTTTAGCGGAATTAATCATTCCTGCCGCTGATATATCTGAACAAATTTCAACCGCTGGAAAAGAAGCTAGTGGTACTTCTAATATGAAATTCATGATGAATGGCGCTATTACTTTAGGAACGATGGATGGAGCGAATATTGAAATCGTTGCTAACGCTGGAGAAGATAACGAGATTATCTTTGGTTTAAGAGATAACGAAGTTGAAGAAATGGTGAGAAATGGAACATATTCTCCTTGGGATATGTATAATAACGATTCTCGAATTAAAGCGATTATGGATTCTCTTTTTGATGGAGAATGGACCAATTACCGCAGAGATAAATTCAGAATGATTTTTGATGAAATATTTAATGGTAATGACCAATACTTTATCTTAAAGGATTTACCAAGCTATATTGAAGCTCAAGAAAAAGCCGCTCTCTTATATCAAGATCAAGAAAAGTGGAGCAGAATGTGCTTAATGAATATCGCCAATAGTGGTTACTTTTCAAGTGATAGAACCATTAAAGAATATGTGAGAGATATTTGGAAATTGGAGAAAATTGCGTAATGATTTGTTCTCTTACTGACTTATATCAAAAGCAAAAAGAACTCGATGAAGAAATTGCACGTAATCATCAAGTTACTTATGAATCAACGCGAAACAAAAGGACTCTTGCTTTACTAGTGGAACTTGGAGAATTCGCTAACGCGACTAGAACCTTCAAATATTGGTCGAATAAAGGAGCGGAGAGTAAAGAAAGAATTCTTGATGAATTTGCGGATGGTTTGCACTTCCTTCTTTCGCTAGGAATTGATCAAGGATATGTCGTTGATTCTATCGAAGTTAATGATGATAATCACTCCTTAACCGATACCTTATTAGCGACTTATGAATTAACCTCTATTTTTTATTCGAACCAGTCGATACAAAACTATCTTTCGATGTTTATTTCTTATCTTAGATGTTTGTTTAAACTCGGTTATTCTTGGGAAGAAGCAAAAGAAGCTTATTACCTTAAATTAAAAGAAAATCATAACCGACAAAACACCAATTATTAATTTATTAATAAAAAGCGGATTATATCTTACAAAATTACTCTTATAGGAAGATTTCAATTTGTGAAAACTTCCTTTTTTTGTCATAATAAATATGTATGGAATATAAGATAGGAGATCGCATTGTTCATTCAAGAGATGGTTTATCCACAATTGTGAGTACAACCGAGATTGCTGGAAATGAATATTTTGTCGTTGTCGCCGATAAGGGAGATAGAGAAAATATTTATGTTATGAAAAGCCGTACTGAAAACATTATTCGCCCTATCATGACTAAGGAAGATGCAAAAAAAATTGTTGATTATATGAAAACTGTTAAAGCAGAGTTCATAAGCAACACCAAACAAAGAAGAGACCAATATCGAAAAAGACTTCTTTCTGGTAATGTTCACGACCTTGCTTACTTAGCAAGACAACTATATTTCTTCAATTATTATAATTCACATGGGCAAATAGTGAAACTTGGTCCAACTGACTTACAGATGTTAAAGGACGCTGAAAGAATCTTATTTGATGAATTCGCGATATCGTTTAATGTTTCTCGAGATGCTGTTGATAAAAAAGTAGAAGAACTAATCCAATAAATTAATTAACTCATCAATATCAGAAATGATTGGTGAGTTTTTTGTTTGTTTTAAAAGTTCTTCTTTTGTTCGATATCCATAAGAGACTAAAACGCAGTCTAAAGAAGAATTAACAGCGGTCTGATAATCGATTTCTGTATCACCAATATAAAGGGCTTCTTGCGGTGTAATTGATAATTCTGAGAGAACTTTATTCACTAAATCACTCGATGGTTTATATCTTAATTCAGAAATACTACCTTGGGTACGATCAAAAATATTAGGAAGATAGTGATTAATCATCTTATTAGTACCTTCGTTAAATTTATTTGAAACAACAGCGAGTAAATATCCTTTCTCTTTAAGGGCAATAAGAGTTTCTTTAATATGAGGATATGGATATGAATTTTCAAAATAGTGGGCTTTATAATAAGTTTTAAATTCTTCTAAAACAAAAGGATAATCTTTATTATTTGTTCCACCAGGTATACTTCTTTCTATTAATTTAAGAATTCCATTACCAATATCTTTTCTTGTTTGTTCAACGCTTCTAAGAGGATAATGGTATTTCTCTAAGGCGTAATTAGTTGCGATATTCAAATCGACCACAGTGTACATAAGAGTACCATCTAAATCAAAAATTAATAATTTCTTTTTCATAGCGGAAATATTGTATAGCAAAAGGCGATCAAGAAATATGAGAAAATTTTTTAACTATTATATAGTTACTAAAATTCTTTTCACAATTTTTCAATTTTCTTCCTCTATTTATTAAATGTAGGGGTTATGCATGACTTCTACACGTAGCTTCACTACTTGCTAGTGTTAGTAAATTGTTCTTTTTGTGGTTTCTTTTCAATACGAAACACCTGTTAAGGGTGTGCTACGTAAAGAAAGGAGGAGTGTATGGAAGAAGCAATTCTTTTATTACTTATATTGTGTATCCTTGTGTACATGATAAAAAAATCCCCATCTGACAACAACAGATAGGGGAAAAACTTCTACTCTTTAAGTAAACCACAATCAAGGGGTATTGTCAAATGGGATACAGCCCATACTACTTTAGTCTCATCAGCGTACATAATTAAAAATCCCCATCTGACAACAACAGATAGGGGATCACTCTTCTCTTTAAGTAAACCACAATCAAGGGATGTTGTCAAACACGATATCGTCTGATAATTTGCTAAATAAATAAAAATAATTATCGAAAGAAAAAAATGCCTATTATTACAATAAATAGACATTTTATCATTACACTCGTATAATAAATATTCAAATGGGTAAATTTAAATTTACATTCACTAATATTCTATTCTGGATTGGCATCATTGCTTCTCTACTGGTTTTTGAGAACATCACTTTTTTTGATAAACCGGAAATTGCTGGTTTTATGACTCTTGGAATGCAAGATGCTTATTTCTTTTCACTTTTTGCAATCGCTATGGCTGCATATTTGTTTCTTATCATTTATGAATCAATTTTTAATAAGACAAAAATTAATTATTTTCTTTTGGCAATTTCACTAATCATTATTGTTTGCGGATCGATTGGCATCGCCTTATTTGATGGAATGGAATTTACTAGTGGTGCTTCTCCAATCGTCATTGATGATTGGCAAAAATTAAAACATATTTTCTCATTAATTTTATATGGCTTCTCCATCTATTCGACCATTCATTATTTCACGATTGGCCATCCATCTATTCGCAGATTAAGATATCTTTTTGTCATTATTATTCTTGCTACATATTTCTTTGTAATTTATTCTTTAGTCACCGAATATGGAAAATACGAAACAATCGCTAACGCCGACAAAGATACGGTTATTGGTAATTTGCAAATTAAATCGTTATTTTTAAATTCAAATATGTTTGCGACTTTTGTTTTGATGGGAGTTTGTTCTGCAATAGGGCTTAATTATTTTAAGAAAAATGTCTTTTCCTACGTAACAATGGTGGGATTTGCTATTATTGAAGTCTTTGTGTGTTCATTGACAAACATTCTTATTACATTAGTTACAATCTTTATTTATTTCCTTTTCGAAATCATCATTAACTTCAAAAAGAAAAAGGCTTCTTCAATGATTAAGCTTTCGATTATGGTTTCTACTTATGTAGGAATAATTTTACTTTTTGTTATGTGCCAGACTTTTGAAGTTCCTGGAATATCTAATTTCTGTCGTTTCTTATATCGAGAATTAAGTCGTTCAAATTACTTTAGTTTTTCAAATCGTATATCAATTTGGAAATCAGCGATATTAGGGATTAGACATAGTCCTTTAAATCTTTTCTTTGGTTACGGATTTAGAAATGCTGATTATGTTGTTGGCGGATTTATGAATGTTGCTGACCATCGATTAAGTTCCCATAATGGATATTTACAAATTTTACTTAATTTTGGATTGGTTGGTTTATTAGCTTTAGCGGCTTTCTTTATTTATTATTTCTATTGCCTTATTCGCTTATATAAAACTCAAATGAGATTTGTTTTAATCTTCTTTACTATCGGAGCTGCTTATTTAAGTTTAGCGGTTACTGAAAGTATGATTGCCTTTAACGCGAATGTGCAGGGATTTTTAATTGGAACAATGTTCTTTTTACCAGTTATCAATCGATATTATCACTTAAGAAAAACAGAAACCGGTGATAGCGTTATTGAAGAACATAGTGCCCCTCGACTTCTTGAACCTGCTCTTATGGTTAGGGGATTTGGAAGATTTATCATTTCTTTGATGTGCGCGATTTCCACTCTTTTCTTTTTTGAAGAATTAACAAGTAATTACATCGTTTTATATTCGTTAATCAATAGTGAAGTCATTCTTGCTATTTTGTTTTTAACTATCCCATATTTAAATGGGCTATGGTCAAAAAGCGGTGATCCATATAAATACGTATTTAACGGATTAATTATTGCGATTTTAATCGCGGGAGTTTCTTTTGGATTATCTTATGCATATCACGCTAATGAGGGGACTGTTATTGAAGGATTTAAATGGGCAGCTCCAATTGCGATATGCTTTATTCTTTTTGGAGCGGTCATTATTTATTCAGTAATCTTGGGTGGAAGCTTTAAATTATATTTAAATACTTTTGCCTCTTTTAGAACTGCTCTTGGCTCTTTTGTGGGAATGAGTTTGACTTACGCTTCTTTATTTTTAGCAAAAGAATATTTAATACCAAATTCTTTTATTACTTATAGTTCAGTTCTTATTACTTCAATTATGATGTTTTATTCTTGCTCGTTTATTACTCCATTTGGAGATTTGATGAAAATAACAAGATATGTTGATGAATATAACGCAAGTTTAGTTAAAATAGATGTGATAAGAGATCGATTGGAGGCGTTAAATGAAAACTAGTGGAATAAAAATAATCGCTCAAAATAAAAAAGCCTCTTTTAACTATTTCTTATCCGAATTCACCGAATGTGGAATTGAACTCAAAGGAACAGAAATCAAATCCTTAAGAGTTAATGGAGCGACAATTGGGGATTCTTATATCGTTAT
The DNA here is from genome assembly GCA_017635565.1 of Bacilli bacterium. Lineage (GTDB taxonomy): Bacteria > Bacillota_I > Bacilli_A > RFN20 > CAG-826 > UBA2450. The sequence goes on along the minus strand of JAGBLE010000012.1, from coordinate 6,913 downwards.
TAGAAGTGGGAACGCTGAAATCATTAACATGTATATTAAGCCTTATGATCACGGTAATCTCTTTAATCACGATCCTCTTAGAAGCCGTCGACTTTTGTTACATAAAAAAGAAACTAAGTGGTTTGAGATGAAAATGAAACAAGGTGGATTTACTGTTGTTCCTACTAAAATTTATCTATCTAAAGGAAAAGCCAAAGTTGAAATTGCCTTAGCAAAAGGTAAGAAACTTTATGATAAAAGAGAAACCATCAAGCAAAGAGATATCTCAAGAGATATTAGAAGGGGAGAAGAATAATGAATATTAATGAAATGATTTATTCTTTTGTTCGCGAAGATTATCAAAGAGATAATTTTGATGATTTTTTAAGAAAGATATCTTTTAAATATGATGTTCCTTCAATTCATATCGCTGGCACTAATGGAAAAACGGTTGTTACTTCTTTTTTGACCAATATTTATTCTAAAAGCAAAAAACACAAAGTTGGCACTTTTATTTCTTCTTCTCAAAACAAAAAGATTGAAGAAATGATATTGATTAATGGAGAACCTATTTCTTTAGAAAAAGTAGAAGAAATATTTAATGAATATCGAAAGCTATTTAAAAAATATGACTTATCGCATTATGAAATATCTGTATTTATAGCGTTATCTATATTTCTAAAAGAGAAAGCTGATCTTGCAATTCTTGAGACAGGGATGGGTGGAGAATATGACGCAACAAATGTCATTACTCCTATTTTATCAATCATCACAAATGTTTCTCTTGAGCACACTGATTATCTAGGCGTTTCTTTAAGCGAAATAGCCCTTCATAAAGCCGGAATTATTAAAAATAATATTCCAGTATTAATTGGAGAAATTAAAGGGGATGCGCTTGATGTTATCGTTGATATAAGTAAAAGAAAAAATGCGAAAATTACTCGAATTGGTGAGACACATAATAATTCATTTATTTCAACTGGAATCAAATTTGATTATAAAACATATCGAGATTTAGAAATCTCTAATTTCTCATTAACAAATATTAAAAATGCTTGTACCGCGATTGATGCAGTTGATTTATTAATGGAATCTTTCCCAATTGATTTAGTTTCTTTAAAAGAAGGATTAAAAACTAGTTTACCAGCAGGTAAATTTGAATTTATTCCTGGTAGTCCAACCTTTATTATTGATGGGGCTAATAATCCTGATGCAATAGAGAAATTAAGAAAAGACGTCGACTCTTTAGCCTTAAATAAGGAAACATACATTATCTTTGCGTCTTACGTCGATAAAAATATCACTGTCATGCTTCCGGAAATTGCTTTACTTGGTTCATTATATTTATCGACCTTTCCTTCCTCAAGGGCAAGAAAAGAAGAGGATTACTTCTTATATTTAGATGAATATAAATTTGTTGAAGATTATCATGAAATAATAAAAGATATAAAAGAAAACCATCCAGACTCATTAATTCTTATTACTGGATCAAAAAAGTTTGCGAGTATCGTCAGTGAAGAAAAGAAGAATAACAAGATTTAATTATCCTACTATGAAAAAGAAGAAAACTTTAGCAAAATTGTTTGTTGGCCTCTCGCTTATGTTTACGCCAATTGTGGGGATAGCGTCTTCTTTTGACCGTTCTCCAACTATGGTCTCTGCTTATGTTTCTGCTAAAGAAGACTTCCTTTCTCGATATAACGAAATTAGAGAAAAACAACATAATGAAAATCGCTCTGTTTGTGATACGACAAAAGAAGAATATCAAGAACTTGTTAATCTTTATTCCAGCCTAAGTTCTCAAGAAAAGAAGGAAATTAACGCCTTAAATGATCCATATGATTCTGATTACACAATTGAAGAAGTAATGAAGGAAATTGTTCATCTTTTTTATGGAAGTAAAGATAATAATGGCATTCAAAAGAAAAGGCTTGATCAATCTACAACAATTATTATCGCTGTTATCGTTTCAATTTTTGGAATGTCAGCAATCAGCGTTCTTTACATTTTGAAAAACAATAAATATATTGAATAATTAACCTTCAATTATCTATTAATCATCAATAGATTGCTTAAAACAGTCTATTTTTTATTTCTGCGCATATTAAAAAAGCATATTTACATGAAAAAAGAAGAGTGGTAGAGTAATTACACTGAAACTTACATAGGGAGGTTGAGATGAGAGTTAAAGTTCTTTTGATTTGCTCGGAGTGCCTCTCGAGAAATTATGTAACAACAGTTAACAAAGACAGTAGCAAAAAACTAGAGTTAATGAAGTACTGCAAAAAATGTAATAAGCAAACTCTTCACAAGGCTAGTAAATAGTGGAGGAAATAACCATGGGATTAAAGAAATTTGCAACTGGTGTGGTTAAGGAAGCTAAACGTGTACGTTGGCCAAAAAGAGAAGTCCTTATCCCATCAATCATTGTCGTTATCATCATCGCAGGTATTACTGGTTTACTCCTTTTCGGAGAAGATGTTGCAGGCAAAAAATTGATTGATATTTTATCTGACGCTTTTAGAAGCATGAAATAGGAGTGGCAAAATGGTAGATAGTAATAAGACAGCCTTTACAGACACTAATACTGATTTTAGTGAAGAAGGCCAAGAACAAAAAGAAGTAAAACTCGGTGAAAAAGCGTGGTATGTTGTTTCAACATATTCAACTCACGAAAGAAAAGCCGCGTATAATTTACAAAAACGTGTTGAATCAATGGGGTTAGACGATTTAATTTTCCGTATTGTGGTCGTCGAACAAGAAGTTCCAGTGATGAAAGATGGTTTACCAACTGGCAAAACCAGAATGAAAAACTTATATCCAGGATATGTTTTCGTTGAAATGATTATGACTGACTACGCTTGGTATATTGTTAGAAACACTCCAGGAGTTACTGGTTTCGTTGGATCTGCTGGTAAAGGTACAAAACCATTCCCAGTTCCAAGAGAGCAAATCGAACCAGTTCTTAAGAGAATGGGTATGGTTGATGAAAGTATGTATGACCGCTACGCAGTTGGTGATTACATCAAAGTCATCCATGGCACTCTTGAAGGAACCGAAGGAAGAATTCTTTCCATCAATAAAGAGACTGGTGCGGTTGAAATCGAAACCGTCTTCTTTGGAAGAACAACCAAAGTTGAAGTTGATTTCTCAGAAATCGAAAAAATCTAATTTTAATAAACTTAATAGAAGGTACTTTGGTGCCTTCTTTTTTGTTAAACAAAAGCCACTCCATAAGAAGTGGCTAAAGTTTTATCAAACTTGCTAATATTATTTTTTCTTTTGTTTGTTTCCGTTAATCGCTTCTCTAAATGCAGAGATTTCTTTTGAGGTTCCAACAACGTAAACTGTGTCATCTGGAAGGAGCGAATCATTACCACCAGGGACAAAAGATTTACTTCCTCTTCTAATGAGAACAACGTTAACACCATAGACATTTTTTGGATTCATATCTTTTAATGTAGTTGGGAAGAAACCTGGATTAATAAGAATGGAAACGACTGAATATTTTGAATCAATTTTGTAATAGTCTTGGAAGTCTTCGTTACCAATACGGTTTGCTAAAGCAGTTCCTGCAGCTTTTTGAGGAGTGATAACTTCAGTCGCACCAAGTTTTTTCATGATTGGAACATAATAATCGTCATCAACACGGACGATAATGTTTTTAACACCTAATTCACGAAGAATAACAGTAGTTAAAACGCTCGCTTCTTGATTATCACCGAATGCAACGATTGCAGCGTCAACATCTCCAATACCGAGTTCTTTTAACGCCTTTTCATCGGTAGAGTCTGCGATAAACGTAGTAGGTAAGTCATTAGCAACTTCTTTAGCGGTTTCTTCGTTGTTATCGATTGCGATAACGTCCATTCCGTTATCAACAAGTTCTTTAACGACAGAACGACCGAATTGTCCAAGTCCAATGACTGCGAATGATTTGTGTGCCATATGGGGAAAACCTCCTATTAACCAATAATAACATCTGACTGAACGTGTTTAAAATGTATATTTTCTTGTCCATCAATCTCGCTTTGGAATAATTGGAAAAGGGTAATTGGTCCAAGTCTTCCGAAAAACATCAAAATGATGAGAACGATCTTGCTACCAATTTCTAAGCTTGGTGTTAATCCAGTAGTCAAACCAACAGTGCCAAAAGCCGAGAAGACTTCAAATATAACATTTTCTGATGTGGCGAGTTCTTTGCCACTTTCCAAAGAAGAAATGACAATGAAACCAATCACAACAGCGAGCAAGGATAAGAAGACGAGTGACATCGCCTTCAAAATACTTGTTCTTGTATATTCACGCTTAAAAGCAGTAATGCTCTTTCCTTGTAAGAATCTTATCAAACATAAGATAATGATGAAAATAGTAGTGGTTTTGATACCACCTGCAGTGGAGATTGGAGAACCTCCAATAAACATAAATAAGCAACTGATTGTTTTTCCAGCAACAGAAAGATCGTTTTGATTGAAATTTGCAAATCCTGCTGTCCTTAAAGTAACGCTTTGGAAGACCGCTTCAAATGAATTAATATTGCCACTTAAAACATCAGTCAGGCAGAATGACACAAACCCAGAAACAAGGAGAATTCCTGTTGTTATAAGAACAATTTTCACAAACGAATTCCATTGTCTTGGTTTTTGTCTAAGGATAATCACATCAATAATAGTGATGAATGAGATGCCACCTAAAACGATGAGAATCATGATATATGAACATAAATAGTAATACGCCCAAGTTGGTAAACCATAGATGATTGGGTTTTCAGCAATTCTGATTAAAGAATAGGCTCCAAAAACATCAAATCCAGCGTTATTAAATGCTGACACAGAAGTGAAAAAGGAAACCCATAATGCTTCTGGAACTGAATAATCTGGAACGCTTAAAAATATTGGTAAACCTAGCAAGAAACCCATTATTTCGATGACTAAAACAATTCCGATAACCCTTTTAACAAACTTGGAAACTCCAGCGATTGTGTTACTATTCACAGCCTGAGAAAGAAATAAACGATCCTTGAATTGAAGCTTCTTTTGGAATAAGGAAATGAAAAAGGTAAAAATTGTAATAAAACCAAGACCACCAATTTGAATCATAAGTAAAACAACAATTTGACCAAAGAAAGTTAATTCTGGCCCAATTCCGTTAGCGTAAGTTGATAAACCAGTCACGCATGTCGCAGAAGTAGCGATAAAAAGGGAATCCATATATTGTCCCCATTGACCATCTTTGTGCGCAAATGGGAGAGTCAAAAGTACAGAACCTAATAAAATTACTCCAACGAATGAGAGAAGTACTAACAAGTAAGGCGAGGCCGGTTTTTTTGTCTTGTTTTTGTTTTTCATAAAACTGCTTGTAATTATACACTTAGCAAAGAGAAAAGCAAGTTTCTGACTACGCTTCAGTCCCTTCAAATATTGTAATCCAAAATAAAAAGATAAAAAAACTCTTGCGTTCGCTCGTAATAAATTGATAGTATATACAAGCATGTTGCCTTTACGCATACGAGAGAGTGTATCGTGCATATGTAAGTTCTGTGGAAGAGTGGTGATTCACCCGTACCACAGCACGGACAATCTTAAATAGGAGGAAAAGTCACGTGAGTAAAAAAATCGCGAAAGTCCTAAAGATGGAACTTCCTGGTGGTGAAGCAAAACCAGGACCAAAACTCGCATCTGCTGGTATTAACATGGCGAAGTTCTGTACAGACTTCAATGCTAAGACTGCTGATCGTCGTGGGGAAATCGTCCCAGTCATCATTACGGCTTATGAAGACAAATCTTGTGATTTTGTCATCAAAACTTCTCCAGTTGCTCCATTACTTCTTAAGGCTGCTGGAATTCAAAAGGGTTCTGCGAATAGTAAAACCACAATCGTTGGTCACATTACTAGAGCACAACTCAAAGAAATTGCAGAGTACAAATTACCTGATTTAAACGCTAATGACATTGAAGCGGCTATGAAAATTGTCGAAGGTAGTGCTCGTAATATGGGAATCGTCGTTGACGACTAATGGAGGCCAATATGAAAAAAGGTAAGAAATATGTTGCCGCTTTAGAAAAAGTGGACTCCACAAAACTCTACACTGTCGCTGAAGCAGTGGCTCTTGTAAAAGAAACCTCAACTGTTAAATTCGATGCGACAATCGATGTCTCATTCAAACTCAATGTCAATCCAAAACAAGCTGATCAACAAATCAGAGGAACTCTCGTCCTTCCACATGGAAATGGTAAGACCAAAAAAGTCTTAGCTATTACTGACAAAGTTGAAGAAGCTACAAACGCAGGAGCAGATCTTGTTGGTGGACAAGAAATGATCGATAAAATCAGCGGTGGCTGGTTTGACTTCGATGTCGTTGTTGCCACTCCAAACATGATGCCTATGTTAGGTAAAGTTGCTCGTCTTTTAGGTCCTAAAGGCTTAATGCCAAACCCAAAGACTGGTACTGTCAATCCTGATATCGCTCGTGCAGTCAAAGAAATCAAAGCCGGTAAAGTGGAATACCGTGTTGACAAAGAAGCAAATATGCACGTTTCTATTGCCAGAGTAAGCTTTGAAAATTCCAAAATTGAAGACAACTTAAATGCCTTAGTTGACGCTATTATCAAGGCAAGACCAGCTGCCATCAAAGGAACCTATATCAAAAACGCTGTTATCCATACGACCATGGGACCAGCTATCCACTTCACATTTAACGGTCGTCAATAATTGAAAAGATTCTAATATACCAAAGACAGTAACGGACACGGGTCTTAATAATGTTACCTAGGTGAAGAAAATACATTTTATTCTCACTGTATATTGGAGCCTCAAAAACCAAAACAAATTGAAAAGGAGGTCAAAAACATGAATAAGGATGTCTTAAGCGCAAAACAAGAGACAGTAAGAGAAATCGTTAGTAAAGCTCAAGCAAGTTCTGGAATTATCGTTG
>JAGBLE010000011.1 GCA_017635565.1 Bacilli bacterium | reverse complement strand
TCTTTTGTCATATGCTTTTGCTTCATATGATGACCTCCTTTCGACGGAAGCATAGACATATAAAACATAACATTTGTAAGAGAAAATTCCGAAAAACAAAGTTTTAATTCTATAAACGGAATTTAGTTTTTCAAGTTATAAAATAGCACTTTTTTAAAAGTTTACTTGAATGATTATAAATCATAAGCATAAAATATTTGCAGAGAGGAAAATAATTATGAAAAAGGAAACACAATCATTTGGTCGTTTGTCCACAATGGCATTTGGAATTTTAATTGCTCTTTTCGTATTTGCAGTTTTTACAAATTCCTTAATTATGCTTTCACCTACATTAAATAGCTCTGAAGTCGGATTCCCACAATCTGGTACTTTCGGTATGTTATTTGATTATGGTCAAAACGCTGGTCATCCTATGCGCTTGTTGGCACAAATCCTCGGTAACTTACTCGCTTATGTCTTCATCTTAGCGGCTATTGTTATCGTTGTATTATCATTTGTTTTAATCAAACACAGTAAAAAAGTTAAAGTTAGATGCGCAATCCTTGGTGCTGCATTAGTCATTCCAGCTGTCTTTGGTTTTACTGGAGGAGTTATTGATTTCTTCAGCCACGGATTTGTCGTTTTAAATACTCACAAATCACTTGAAACTGCATTAATCATGGGTGGATTTATTTGCACATTAATCTTAGACATCGTCTATTTAGTGCTCGCAATCATCTGCTTAGTTAATGGTATCGGTACTGCTGTTAAAGTTAACAAAGGCGAAATTCAACCTGAACCAGAAGAAGAAAAACCAGCTGGTGCAAGAGAAGAAACCGCCGAAGAAAAAGCTGCTAGAGAAGAAAAAGAAGCTGCTGATAGAGTGGAAATGCTCAATAACATTAGAGAAATCGTTAGAGAAGAACTCGATAAACTCGACAGAGTTGTTATTGCTAAGACAGTAGTGAAGCAAGTTGAAAAACCTGCACCTGCACCTGCTCCAGCTCCAGCCCCAGCACCTGCTCCAGTTGAAGAAGAAGAGGCCAAGAAACTTTCAATTCAAAGAATTCCATTCGCTGAAAAGATTGTTAAAGCTGATAAAGATCTCAGAGAAAAATACAATGAACTCAAGAGTGAATTGCTCGCTTATGGTGCTTCTAGTAGAGTTTCTATCGCTGGAGATACATTCAGATTACATCGTAAACCATATTGTAAGATCACTTTAGTTGGTAAGACACTTAAAGTCTACTTCGCTTTAAACCCAAGAGACTTTGAAGATTCACCAATCCCAGTGACCGATGCAAGTGACAAAGTTGCTTACGAAGAAGTTCCAGCTTTACTCAAAGTTAAATCCAACTTATCAGTAAAACGTGCTAAAGAATTAGCAAGTCAAGCATTTGCTGCTGATGGATATAGTAAAGAAAAAGAACCAGTCGCACATGACTTTGTAAAAGATATTAGAGCTGAACTTAGAGCAGCTAAGAAATAATATCTAACTCACATATATACGCCTCAAAAATTTGGGGCGTTTTTTTATCTTGATTTAATCTAATATTTTTTCTCGTCATATTGACTGTACTTTTCCAATAAATAAAATATTTATTTATAAAAGAGGATTTACAACAATGAAAAAGAATTTATTTACCCCATTAGTTATATTTACATCATTACTTTTAGCGGGTTGTGGAAATAATACTGCTACTACTGAAGAAGTAAATTTCAATCTCGAATTTTCAAATTCGTACGCAAAAATAGGTGATTCAATTTACGTTAGTTTAGATAAGAAAGTATCTAGCGAACCTACTTTTACAGTTTTACCAGAAAATAGTGGCATTTCTATTGTCAAGGACCCAGAAAATCGATATGTTTTATCGACTTCTAATGTCACAGTTGGAGGCTTATATCGTGTTAAAGCCACTGTCGGCGAAAAGACTAGCGAAAAAGATTTATTAGTCTATCCAGATATGTCTAAATTCACTTTGCCAGGTGGTAATTACAATGAATTAGTTATAAGCGATGAAGTTGATTTAAAGGATCCAGAAGGAAATAAAATCACTAGTGCATCAATGACTTTTAAGCAAGAAGAAGTCAATGAAGGAAGTAACGAATATTTCGCAGTCGTTGATATGTCAATCAATCAACATGATACAGCCTTAATGGTGGCAAGCGTTGTTAATGCCGGAACTGAATATAGATTAAAACCTTTAGAATTTGATCAAACCGGTACAACAATCAATGTTAGGCACTTTCAAAATCAAGAAAGTGATTATCTTCAAGTTGATGTTCTTGGAAGTACATTTGTATTAAATAATCCAGATTACGTCCCAGAAAAGAAAGAAGCAAGCACCCTTGATATCGTTGTCAATGAAATTGATGTCTTTAAAAATGATGTATATGTCAATGAATCATATACTGTTTCTCTTCAGCCAAGAGATGAATCCGGTGTACGCTTAAGCGATAAAGACACTGAAGGAGCAACCTATTCTTTAACTTGTAGTAGTGAAAAAGTTACCATTACACAAAGAGAAAACAATCCAAGCTTATTTGATATTATGGCCACTGAAGTTGGGGAATATGAATTAAATGCAACTTATTCTCTTAATGAAAAAGAAGTGACAAATAAAAGAACTGTCAATTTTAAAACAAATCAAAGTACACCAGAAGAAGATGAATACGCTTTATTTTTAGGCTCATGGTCATTTCTCTACGATGAAGATGAAATGATTTATTATACTTTGAACGTATATAGAGATAGCGAAACTAACGAAGTTGTTGCTGAATATAAAGATGATATGGGCGTTTATTCATTAGGTGACACATATCTTTCTAATGATGGTTTAACGATTTTCTTCACTGTCACATATGTCGATGAAGAACAATATGATAACCCTAATTACACAGTGGATGATGAACTTGAATTTGAATATGATGAAACCGAAGAATGCTTAGTATTTGAATACGTCAATTACTTCACTAAGGATGAATAACATGGTTAAAAAGATTATACCTTTATTTATCTCTATTTTATCTTTTTCTACTTTAGTAGGATGTAATTCAAGTAGTGGAAATCCATCTCCAGAAGATCCACACCCAGAAATCAATGATCGACTTGATTATTTAGAAGCAATGTTTGAAGACTGCGCTTCTTTAAATCTCACGATTAAAAATGATGGATATGGAACTGAATATTACATGGATGGGGCTTATTATATCGATTACATCGATTATTTAGAAGATCAAAGCTATAACGACTTTGGATATATCGACACTAAACAAGCGCTTTGTTCATTTATAATCGAAAATAATGAGGTTCAACTTAAAAGCGCATTCTCTTTTGAAACTTTATCAACTTACATCACTAAGCACACTGATAATCCAAAAGATTTATATGATTACGCTCGATATGAAGTTGAAGAACCATATTATTTTGCTTGGCATGAACTTGAGAATTTTGAAATACCAGAAACTCAAAGTGGTGATGTCAAAGCAATTTATGAAAATAATCATGGTGTCTTTGAATCAACTTATGATCAAGCAATCACCGTTTCAGCCTTATTGGGTCGATTAGAACTCGACACTGATGAAGATGGATATTATGTTAATGGTTCGTTAGACAAAGTGAGATGTGTCATTAAAAGCGATTATAGTTTACATTTTGAAGTCTATTCTGATTATTTCGCTGCTTCAATTTATGATATTACCAATATTGGTAACACTAAATTAGAGGCTGTTGAAAAATTCAAAAAGAATCCAAAAGAACTTGAAAAAAGAGTGGGTTATTTTACTGAAGAAGAAATTTCCTGGATGGAACAAAATATTGGAATGGCTATTCCTTTCCCTAAAACATATTCCTTCTCTTTCTCTCTTATGAGCGCTGGATTATCAACAGTAATCATGACCGATAAAGCTAGTGGAGATATCTCAGCTGAATATATGTCTCAACTTCGAGAAGTTGGATTTACTGAAACCTTTGATGAAACTCTTTTATCAGAAACTAAATGCGACCATCTAATGATTAAAAATATCACTGAAGACGGTTCAAAGCATTATCAAGTTGCCTTGTCATATTCATCACCTGATGATCAATATCCTCGAGGGTTTATGGTTATCTCCTTTACCAAATATCCACATTCGATGTAAAAAGAGCGATTACCTCGCTCTTTTATATTTTATATAAAATTCTTCCTAATCTAATATGGGTGGCCCCATTATTTATTGCAGAAATATAATCATCACTCATCCCCATTGATAGATAAGGGATTTTGATATTAAATTTCTTTTCTAATTCATCTCTTAAAATTCTTAATTTTTTGAATTGTTCTTCAGTATTTAGACTTCCTTTTACCGCCATCATCATTAGTCCAACAACTTGGATATTATGATAATTCAGTAATTCTTTTAAAAATGAATCAACTTCATAATATGGAACTCCATTTTTACTTTCTTCAAGATTAATTGAAACTTCAATAAATGTTTTTAAAGGAGTTTTTCTTTCTTTATCAATTATTTTAGCGAGTTCAAGAGAATCTAAAGAATGAAGATAATCGATTTTGTTAATAACTCTTTTGGCTTTGTTCCTTTGTAAGTGACCGATGAAGTGCCACTTAATTAAAGATATATCTTTAAAATGTTCATATTTTTCCAAAAATGAATCCACTCGATTTTCTCCAAAATCATAGATGTGGTGCTCCAATAACTCTTCCATTTCTTTAGCGGATATATATTTAGTTGCCGCAACAAGAGTTACGTTTTTAGGAATGGTCTTTAAGAATAAATCAATGTCACTTCTTAGCATATTGATATATTACCACATAAATTATTTTAAATAATTAAATAATCTAATATAATAAATCTATGGAAAAATTTGGAAACGAAGACTTATTAGAGCCTTTAAAACTGTACGATGAACGTCTTAAAGACGCTTTTCATAATAACGCCATCGAATATTTTGATAACCTCACTAAAAAAGGCGGAGTTGATGTCCCATTAAATCAAGAACACTGCAAGAATTATTATCATGAATGTGATCTAATTAAGGATTTAAAAAAGAAAAAAGCACTCCGTAATTTTTTAAGAGTCCTCCTCATTTTATTGACCATCGGTGTTTTTGTTGCCGGTGTACTTTTATTAGTTAACATCAGAAAAGGTATTAGTGATGGAATTGGATTAGGAATTGGTATTCCTTCGATTTTCGTTGCTATTGGATTAATTTTCCCAATCATTCACATTTCTCATAAGATTAGTAATCTCAAAAAAGAAATTAAAGAGCATGAAGAAAAAGCCGCTAAACATAAAGCGGATGCTTATGAAACAATGAAAGGCCTTAATTCTTTATATGAATGGAATATGGCGGCAGGTTTAATGAGTAAAACCACTCCATTAATTGAATTAGACCCAATCTTTATTTCTGAAAAATTCCAATATTTACATGAAAAATATGGATACGAAGAATATAGCGGTAGTGACATTTCTTCTTTGTATGTCCAATCTGGATCAATTTTAGGAAATCCATTTGTTTTTGAAAAAAACTACTGTCAATCAATGAGAGATCACGTTTACGAAGGAACATTGACAATTACTTATACAGTGAGAGTCAGTGATGGTAAAGGTGGATCGAGATTAGAAACAAGAACTCAAACATTAGTCGCCCATTATACCGCTCCTGAACCATATTATTATCTCGATACTTGGTTAATTTATGGTAACGAAGCAGCCCCTAATTTATCATTTTCAAGATATCCAACTGATGTTAATTCAATGAATGAAAAACAAATTGAAAAATATGTCAGTAAAATCGATAAGAAACTCGACAAGATGGTTAAAGACGATTTGATGAAAGATGATGGTTCATTCACTCGTTTACATAATGAAGAATTTGAAGCTTTATTCAATTGTTTTGACCGTGATAATGAAGTGGAGTTCCGTTTACTTTTCACTCCTCTTGGTCAAAAAAATATGATTTCCTTGTTAAAAGGAAAAGATGTTGGCTTTGGTGATGACTTCATCTTCAAAAAAAGAAAGATGCTTAATTACATTAAGTCTGGTCATATGCAAGGAAGCGATTCCTTAGATAAAAATCCTGATTCATTCATTCATTTTGATCATAAAGTAGCTAAAGAGTTATTTGTTAATTATGCAGATAAATATCTTAAAGATGTCTATTTTGATTTAGCACCTTTAATTTCAATCCCTCTATATCAACAACATAAAGATTTGAATTATATATATGGTAAAGGTTTTAATCGAAAAACCACCAATTCAGAAGTTGAAAGCGCTGCTAATTCGCACGGCTTTAATTTATTCAAACACCCTAATACATATTCCGATGGAGTTATTCTAAAAAGTAAATATCAAGATAGCGAAGCTGGTGGAGAAGAATATATTATTTCCGCTCACTCCTTTAGTGGTACTGAACGAATTGAATATGTCCCAACTTTAGGTGGAGATGGACATATGCATAATGTTCCTGTTCACTGGATTGAATATAAACCAATTGTTAAAGAAACTCCATTTATTGTTAAGGATACAGAAACAGATAAAAGTGGTTATTACTCTTCATATAATGAAGGAAAATATAACAATATCATCAACCGTTTTGGAAATAGTAGTGCTATACTATTCAAGAAGAGACTCATGTCCTTCATTCCTAAAAATAAATAGCACATTCATATCTGCTAGAAATAAGGAGGAAAATATTTATGGCAAATGAACTCGACGAATTAACTGGACCAGTTAATGAAGCTGGAAGAGACGTAAACGTCATCGCTAAACAAATTCCTGTAACAGTAGGAACCGGAAGCAAAGTCTTTGAAGTTGTTATTTGGATTTTACCAATCCCACTCATCGGTGGATTAATTTGGTTATACAAAAAGAGAAAAGCTGCTGACTATCTCGACAAACTTCAACAAAAAATTCAACATGATGCATCTCAAATTGATAACTATCTTGAGCAAAGAGTAATGATTCTTCAAAACGTTGCTCGTTTGCTTGATAAATCAATCAATCTTGATAAAGAAACCTTTGTAGAAGTTGCCAAAGCAAGAGGCAATGGTGATCTTAACGGTCAAGGTGATGCGGTTGAAAACATCAACAAAGCAATCAATGTTGCAATTGAAGCTTACCCAGATTTAAAAGCCCATAATGAAATTATGGATGCAATGCAACAAAACTCTTATTTACAAAGAGAAATTACCGCTGCCAGAGAAGCATATAATGACACTGTTGCAACATGGAATAGAGAAATTCAAGAATGGCCAACAAAGAGAATTGTTGCTGCTAAGAAAGGCTTAACAACCCGTATTCCATTCACAACTAGTAGTGAAATTAAAGCCGCTGCCAGAGGAACATTCTTCTAATCATGAAGAAATATAAATGCATGGTCTGCGGACAAGTTGTCGAAGTTGAAGATGGAGAGCCTTGCCCAATTTGTGGAGCAGGTCCAGAATGTCTTGAACCAGTCGAAGACGAAGAAGAAAAATAATTATTCTTTAATTATAATTAGGCTGTTAAATAACAGCCTTTTTATTATATAATTTTATATATGAGTACCCCTTTAGCAGAATTATTAAGACCAGAAAAAATTGAAGATATGGTGGGCCAAGAACACTTATTTAAAAAAGGCTCAATTTTTCAAAAAACCATTTCTAAAAACCTCATTCCTAATATGATTTTTTATGGTCCTCCTGGAGTTGGAAAAACAACAGTCGCTAATATCATTGCTAAAAACACTGATATGTTACTTTGTAAATTAAATGGAACAACCGCTTCTTTAGAAGATATTAAAAAAGTAATTGATGATTCCAAAAGTGTTTTTGCTTCTAAAGGAGTCTTATTATATTTAGATGAAATCCAATATTTTAATAAGAAGCAGCAGCAATCCTTACTTGAGTATGTCGAAAAAGGCCTCATAACCTTAATTGCTTCAACAACTGAAAACCCATATTTTTATATTTATCCAGCTTTATTATCTCGCTGTTCAGTTTTTGAATTTAAATCAATCAATAGCGGTGATATTAAAAAAGGATTAATTAGAATCATTAATCTTAAAAAGATTAAAATAGATGATGACGCTTTAGAAATGTTATCAATGTCTTCTAATGGAGATATGAGAAAAGCAATTAATAATCTTGAATTTCTTATTAACGCTTTAGGGAATAAAAAAATCACTCTAAAAGATGTTAATGAAATCGTTGATAAGGCTAATATTAATTACGATAAAAGCGAAGACCGTCATTATGACCATTTAAGTGCCTTAATGAAATCATTAAGGGGAAGTGATCCAGACGCTGCTATATTTTATTTAGCAAAAATGCTTGAAGCTGGAGATATCATCTCAGTCTGTCGAAGACTTCTTTGTTCGGTGAATGAAGATGTTGGTCTAGCTTATCCTAATTTAATTCCAATTGTTAAATCATGTGTTGATATTGCCCTACAATTAGGTATGCCTGAAGCGAAATTGCCTCTTAGTAACGCTGTTATATTAATCGCAACCGCTCCAAAAAGTAATAGCGCGTATCTCGCTTATGACAAAGCTTGCGAAGATATTAATATGGGAAAAGGAATTTCAATCCCTCGGCATTTACAAAATACACATTTTGATGGAAAAGACGATTTAGAAAAAGGACAAAATTATAAATATCCTCATGATTATAAAAATCATTGGGTCAATCAACAATATCTTCCTGATGATGTCAAAGACCATCATTATTATATCTACGGAAATAATAAATTAGAGCAAACAACAAAAGATTATTGGGATAAAATAAAGAAGTAATATGGACAGTTTGAAAACTTTACTCGATCAAAAGAAATATGATTTAGTCCTTAAATTAACAGAAGGAAGTACTTCTCCAAGCGACTTATTTTATCGTATTTCAGCCTATATTTATTTGTCTAAATATGAAGACGCTCTTTTTGTTATTCAAGATAATCAAAAAACATTAGAGTCAAATCTTTCAAGTTTAATCAATGTTCATATCAATTTATTATGCGCTTTAGGAAGGTTTGACCAAGCATATTCAACTCTCGATTATTACAATAACCTACCTTATGAAAGTCAAGTCGTGGAAGAAGTCTTAAGAAAAATGCCCGAACTTATCGCTTTGGAAGAAAAGAAACAAGCGACCATTAGATTTTATGATGATGAACAAATCGAAAAATATTTAAAAAGTGATTCCTTAAATGATGTTCTAATTGGACTTGACGCTTTAAGAAATCGAGATATATTACCTCTTCTTGATTTAGTGCAATATGTTCTTCTTAATCACCCAAAGCAACTCGTTAGAAGTTATGCATTAATGCTTTTAGTGCAAAAGGAAGTTGATCGACCAATAAAAATGAAATCATTAGATGAAATTATTGAAGTTAACCCAAAACACCTCAATCCTCCATTTACGAGTTCAGTTTTTAATGAAACAATTCGTTTGATGAATCAAGAATATAAAGATCCAACATTAACTGAAAGTGCCACTCAATTATATTCAGAATATGAAATGTATCTTTATCCTCGAAGTATTAAAGAAGCGCCAAAAGATTTATCCGCTGCCTTTTATATCATTGCCCGTAAATACGCTAATCAACCAGTCAAAGATTTAGATACTTATTTCGATGCGATGGAGTTAGACAAAAATCATATTAATGATTTAATTAATGACATTGAAGAAAAATTAGGTACGTTATAAAGCGAAAAAACAATAGACTGAAATCAATAAAATCGGTCTATTTTTCTTTTATGAAGCATTTTGATTGCCATAAATTATTATTTAATTTATAATTTTTCTCGCATGCACAGATTACAAAGGAGAATAATCTCATGAAATTTACATTTAAAGAATTAGAAGCTTGCCACACTCAAGTCGATGTTGTTATCGAAACTGAAAAATGGAAAGCCGCTCAAGAAGCAAGTTTCAAAAAACTCGCTCAAAACGTACAAGTCGATGGTTTTAGAAAAGGCAAAGCTCCAGAAGCTTTAGCAAGAAAACATATCGATCAAGGAAAGATGCTTGATGACGCTATCAATTCGCTTTTACCAGAAGCTTATCGTGAAGCTTTAAAAGAAGGAAAACTTGAACCATTTGCTCAACCAAAGGTTGATGTTACCAAAATTAGTGAAACTGAACTCGAAGTTAGATTTATCGTTGTCACTTCTCCAAAAGTGGAACTCGGTAAATATAAAGGCTTAGAACTTGGTAGAAAAGAAGTTAAAGTTACCGAAAAAGAAGTTAAAGACGCTCTTGAAGATGTCAGAAAACAAAATGCTTCTTTAGTTACTAAAGATGACGCTGCTGAAAAAGGTGATACAGTGGTCATGGATTTTGAAGGAAGTGTCGATGGAGTTAAATTTGAAGGCGGTTCCGCTCAAAATTATGAACTCGAACTCGGAAGTGGTTCTTTCATTCCAGGTTTTGAAGATCAATTAATTGGTGTCAAACCAGGAGAACATCGCGATGTTAATGTCACTTTCCCAGAACAATACACCAAAGAACTCGCTGGTAAAGCCGCTTTATTCTCTTGTGATGTTCACGAAGTGAAAACCAAGAAAATGCCTGAATTAAACGATGAATTTGTTAAAGATTTAGCAATGGAAGGCATTGAAACCTTAGAAGCTTTAAAAGAAAGCAAAAAGAAAGAACTTTTAGAATCTAAACAAGCAAAAGAAAAGAGAGAATATCTCGAAAAATTATACGCTGAAATCGCTAATAGTTCGAAAATTGAAATCCCAGAAGAAATGATTGATGACCAAGCTGAATCCATGAAAAAAGACATGGTAAACAGAATGCAGCAATCTGGATTAACTCTTGAACAATATTTACAGTTCACTGGTCAATCCGAAGAAGATTTCATGAAGAAGCTTAAAGAAGATGCTAAAAAAGACATCACCAATTACTTTATCTTAGAAAAAGTTGGAGAAATTGAAAAACTCGAATTAAGCGATGCTGATATTGAAGCTGAATATCAAAAATTAGCCGATCAATATAGCATGAAACTTGAAGATGTTAAAAAAGCTCTTAAAGCCCAAGAACAACAATTCAAACACAATCTCTTGATGACAAGAATTGAAGAAGAATTACTTAAAATCAATAAATAATTTCTTTTTAAATAAAAGAAAGGAGGAAAAGTTATGGCAGAAAATCCATCAACTTTAAACTTGCCACTTCTCATTACTCGTGGATTAGTTGTTTATCCACATAACCAAAGGGTAATTGATGCTGGAAGAGAATTTTCCATTAATTCCATCAAAGTTAGCAAAGAAAAAGCTGATTCACTCATTTTAGTCACGAGCCAAGTCGATGGTGATGTCGATAATCCAACCGAAAATGATATTTACAAAGTTGGTGTTCTCGCTCGTATTGTTTCAATTTCTGAAAGAGAAAAAAGAATCAAAGTTCGCGTCGAAATCATTGAAAGAGTGGAATTATCAAACATTGCTCTTGATGAAGAAGATAAATGCTTTACTGCTAATGGAACTTTACTCCCACCTATCGAAGTAGATTATAAAAGTAGCGAGGCAGTTGTTAACGCAATTAATCACGAACTCGAAAAATATCCAACAATTATTTCTCGACTTCCAAAAAACATCATTAATTTAACAAGTGATAATCACGCTGCTCTTGAACTTTGCTATGCTTTAGCAGGTCACTTTGAATCATCAACTAGTGAGAAACAAAAATTACTTGAAACAAACGACTTTGTCGTTTTAGCAGAATCTGTTGTCGCTCTTATCAGTGGAGAAAACACCAAAGATGAAATCGAAAAGAACATCTCTGAAAGTGTTAGAGAAAGCACTGAAAAATCTCAAAAGGAATATTTCCTTAGAGAAAAATTAAAAGCGATTAAAAAAGAACTCGGTGAAGATGTCGGAGGAAATAATGATCCTGACACCATTTTAGCTAAACTTGATAAATTCCCTTATCCAGAAAATATCAAAGCTAAAGTAAGAGCCGAAATTAAAAAATATGAAATGATGCCACAGGGCTCATTAGAAGGCGCCTTAATTCTTTCATATTTAGACGTCATCATGTCAATTCCATGGTGGCAAAAAACCGAAGACAACAATGATTTAAAAAATGTCGAAGACATTTTAAACGAAGATCATTATGGCTTAGATACTCCAAAAAAGAGAATTGTCGAATATTTAGCGGTCAAGAAATTGACTGGTAATTTAAAAAGCCCAATTCTTTGTTTCTATGGTCCACCGGGAACTGGTAAAACCTCTTTAGGTAAATCAATCGCCCGTTCTTTAGGAAGAAAATTCTTCAAATGCTCCTTAGGAGGAATCTCTGATGAAGCAGAAATTAGAGGACATAGAAGAACATATGTTGGTTCTTTACCAGGCCGTATCATTCAGGGAATGAGAAAAGCGGGAGTCAGTAACCCAGTTTTCCTTCTCGACGAAGTCGATAAACTTGCTTCTTCATATAAAGGAGACCCTGCAAGCGCGCTTCTTGAAGTTCTCGATCCTGAACAAAATTTCATGTTTAACGACAATTATGTCGAAGAACCATATGATTTAAGTGATGTTTTATTCATCTGTACCGCTAACTATTTAGAAAATATTCCTGGCCCTCTTAGAGATCGTCTTGAATTAATTCAACTCAATAGTTATACCGAAATTGAAAAGAAACATATCGCTTTTGAACACTTAATCAAAAAACAAGTCGAACTCAATGGTTTAAAAATGGAAAATGTTACTTTTACTGAAAAAGCCATTGAATATATTCTCCATTATTACACTCGTGAAGCTGGTGTTCGTGATTTAGAAAGAAAGATTGCTTCTTGCTTAAGAAAAGTTGCGGTTGCAATTGTTAAAGATCCTTCAATTACTCATATTGAAATTGATGAAAAGAAGGTTAGAGAATACCTAGGTGTTGAAATCTTTGATTACACCAAAAAAGAAAAAGCAAAACAAGTCGGAGTTATTACTGGACTTGCTTATACAGAATATGGTGGAGATATCCTTCCTATTGAAGTCACTTATTTTAAAGGAAAAGGCGGATTAATCCTCACTGGAAAATTAGGTGAAGTAATGAAAGAAAGCGCGACAATTGCTCTTGACTATGTCAAGGCAAACGCTGAAAAATATCATGTCGATCCTAATATTTTCCTTGAAAATGATATTCACGTTCACGTTCCAGAAGGCGCTGTTCCAAAAGATGGACCTTCAGCAGGTGTTGCGATGACTTTAGCAATTATTTCTGCTTTAAGTAACACCCCAGTTTCTCCAGATATTGCTTTAACTGGAGAAGTCACTCTTCGCGGTAATGCCTTGCCTATCGGTGGGTTAAGAGAAAAATCTCTTGCGGCTACGAGAAGTGGCATTAAAGTAATCATCGTTCCTAAAGAGAATAAGAAAGATGTTGATGAACTTCCAAAAGAAGTGAAGAAAGCTCTCAAAATTCACTTTATGAGTTCAGTTGATGATGCTTATAAAATTGTTTTTGGAGAAATGAATGATTAATTTTTCAAACACATCGTTTGTTAAAAGCGCTCAAAGCTTAAAAGATGCACCTCAGGGATTATTTCCTGAGGTTTTGCTAGTTGGTCGCTCAAATGTTGGTAAATCTTCATTAATCAATGCCTTGTGTAACAAAAAGAACCTTGCATTTACTTCTTCTAAACCAGGACATACACGTTTACTCAATTATTATAATGTTGATGATAAGCTCTATTTAGTGGACGCTCCTGGATATGGGTACGCGAAAGGCGGATTTAATCTCGATAAATTATTTGGAGAAATGATGGACGATTATTTTTCCAAAGTAACGAGATTAAAAGTTGTCCTCGTTCTTCTTGACT
The DNA here is from genome assembly GCA_017635565.1 of Bacilli bacterium. Taxonomy (GTDB): domain Bacteria; phylum Bacillota_I; class Bacilli_A; order RFN20; family CAG-826; genus UBA2450. Next base: position 26,329 of record JAGBLE010000011.1, on the reverse strand, counting down.
CAAGAAGAGAACTTAATGAAGATGATATTGAAATTATTAATTATTTAGAAGAAAAAAACATCAATTACCGATTAGTCTTTACGAAAGTTGATAAGATTAATCAAAGTGAAAAACATAAGCTTAATGAAAATATCAAATCCGTAGGAATTGATTTAGAAAATGTGATTTACGTTTCGATTTTAAAACCTCGAACATTTGAATTATTAAGAAATGTTTTAGAGAAATAGGGACAACAATTAATGTTGTCTCTTTTTTCTTATCCAAATATAATAAAAACGAGGTCTAATCATGAAAAAACAATTTCTAACTCTCTTATTACTTGCATCATTACCAATTGTTGGTTGTGGAAATAATTCTTCTTCACCAAAAGATGATGATTCTGGTGAAGATACTTATGTAGCGGGTTATTTAGAAGGACAAGTCATCACATTTTTAAACGCTCGTGGTATTTCTTCAGTTAATAAAATTGATGTCCTTCATTCTTTCTCACAAGAAAACATTTTATTTGAAGAAATGCAAACAGAATTTGATGGAGAATACGTTCCATATTATGAAGTGAGATTAGAAGGCGATTATTTGGATAATCTTTTGTCAGGATTATCTGACGCTGGATGGACTGTTCCTACTACTGAAAGTATTTATGGATATGAATGTATTGATCCTAATGAATTAATGGAATTTGATGTTCAATACGTTTCTCAAGAAGAAAGTGAAGAAGACGCTGGAACCTGGTTAGATGTTTATTCTTATGCAGATTTATATGGAGAAAGTGGAGCTGGTGGAGAAACTAGTGATATTGGAGATGGACTAGAAGTTGATTTCAGAACGCTTGGTTTAATCGACCAAGAACAATATTCCGTTTTTACTGGAGAAAAAGTTACAATCGAATTTACTGATGGAACATCAACTCCAACAACTTATTATTCTAATGGAGAAGCATTAAGAATTTATTATGGTGGTTCAGTGACAATTAAGACTAATGATGGAAGTTTGATTTCTAAAATCGTCTATACTTGGGGAAATAAAGCTCCAACAAGTAATACCATTGCTAATGTCGGAAGTTATGATGTCGATACATCTTCTTGGACTGGAAGCGCTTCTTCAGTAACCTTGACCGTTCCAGGAACAAGTGGTCACTGGAGATTGCAAGCTATTTCTGTTACTTTAAAAAACTAGGAAGGTTATAATCCTTCCTTTTATTTAGTTTACAAAATTATTTATTCTTAATATAATTACTACGTTCAATGAATTAGAGGAGTAATTAAGAAACTGCTCATAGAGAATTAGGGATGGTGGAAGCCTAATAGCAAGTCTTAACGAAGGTCGCTAAGGAGAACACTCAAAAGAGTGCTCATAAAGAAATTTTATGGGAACTAAGGTGGTACCACGTTAATCGCGTCCTTAGAAATAGGGACGTTTTATTTTGGGAGGAACAACAATGTTAGAAAAAAGATATTCCCCACACGATGTTGAAAAAGGAAAATACGAAACTTGGAAAAACAGAGGATATTTTACCGCTGGAGATAAATCAAAATCTCCATTTTCAATGGTAATCCCTCCACCAAATGTCACTGGTAAATTACATTTAGGACATGCTTGGAACACAACTATCCAAGACATCATCGCTAGATATAAGAAAATGCAAGGATATGATGTTCTTTGGCTTCCTGGAATGGATCACGCTGGAATTGCAACTCAAGCAAAAGTCATGCAAAAACTTGTTTCAATGGGAATTGATGTCACTAAAATTACGAGAGATGAATTCCTTAAATATGCATGGGAATGGAAAAGCGAATACGCCAATAACATCCATGAGCAATGGGCAAAAATGGGACTCGCTCTTGATTATTCAAGAGAAAGATTCACTTTAGATGAAGGACTTAATCTCGCTGTTAGAAAAGTATTCGTAGATTTATATAACAAAGGTCTCATTTATCAAGGAGAAAGAATCATCTCCTGGGACCCAGTTCAACAAACCGCTTTAAGCAATATTGAAGTCATTCACCAAGATGATGAAGGATATATGTATTATTTCAAATATCATATCGTCGGTAGCGATGATTATCTTGAAGTTGCAACTACTCGTCCTGAAACAATGTTTGGAGATGTCTGTGTTGTCATTAACCCAAAAGATGAAAAATACGAAAAATATCATCATAAAAATATCAAAGTTATTAATCCTGCTAATGGAGAAGAAATTCCATTGATTGAAGATGAATATGTTGAAATCGGTTTTGGTACAGGAGCGATGAAATGTACTCCTGCTCATGACCCAAACGATTTTAATATTGGTAAGAAGTATGGTTTTGATATGCCAATCATCTTTAACAAAGATGCAACAATGAATGAGAAATGTGGCAAATATTGTGGGTTAGATCGCTTCGTGTGTCGAGAAGAACTCATCAAAGACATTAAAGCTCGTGGAGATTTCATTAAAGAAGAAAAAATCATTCACGCGGTTGGTCATTCTCAAAGAAATAACTGTGTTGTTGAACCAATGCTTTCTAAGCAGTGGTTTGTGAAAATGAAACCTCTTGCTGAAGAGGCAATCAAAAATCAAGAGGGTAAAGGAAGAGTAAATTTTGTTCCTACAAGATTTGAAAATACATTCTTACAGTGGATGAATAATATTGAAGATTGGTGTATTTCAAGACAACTCTGGTGGGGCCATAGAATTCCTGCTTATTATCATAAAGTTACCGGAGAAGTCGTTGTTTCCATGGATCCTCCTAAAGATATTGAAAATTATGAACAAGACACTGATGTTCTTGATACATGGTTTTCTAGTGGGTTATGGCCATTTTCAACTTTAGGGTGGCCAACTGACACTGAAGATTTAAAAAGATATTTTCCAACCTCTTGTTTAGTAACCGCTTATGACATCATTTTCTTCTGGGTATCAAGGATGATTTTCCAATCTCTTAATGTCACGAAAGAAAAACCATTTAGCGATGTTGTTATTCATGGTTTAGTTCGTGATGAATTAGGAAGAAAAATGTCAAAATCTCTCGGTAATGGTGTTGACCCAATCGATGTTATCGATAAATATGGTGTTGATGCTTTAAGATATTTCTTAACAACCAATAGCACTCCTGGTCAAGACATGAGATATAGTGATGAAAAAGTCCAAAGTAGTGCAAATTACCTCAATAAGATCTGGAATTCTGCTCGATATGTTTTAAGCGTTATTCCTGAAGGCTTTAAAGAAGTTAAATTAGAGAAATCTAAATTATCAAAACTTGATATTTGGCTACTTAATCGTTTAATGATTACCATTAATAATGTCACCACAAATATGGATAAATATGATTTTAACGCTGCAAGTAATCATTTATATAACTTTGTTTATGATGATTTCTGCTCTCAATATCTTGAAATGAGTAAGGTTAAACTTAATGGTGAAGACGCAATTGCTAGTGAAATCACTCGCACCATTTTGCTTAAAACTTTAAAAACCATCATTTTACTTATCTATCCTTACACTCCATTTATCGCTGAAGAACTTTATCAAAATCTTCCAACTCACTTAGAAAGTGTCATGCTTGAAACTTATCCAAAAGTTGAAGAAGAATATCTCGATAAAAGCGCTGATGAAGAAATTGATCTCCTCTTCTCAATGATTAAGGAAGTAAGAAATTATAAAATCAGTAATCAACTTTCTCCAAGTGCAAAACTTGGTATCAGTGTTTCTTTAAAAATTGATGTCAGTGATGATTTCTTCATCTATTTGAATAGATTCACATTCTCAAATGTTGAATTAACTAATGATGTCACTAAATTAACTGGAGAGATGTATTCATTTAATTTCGGTTCACTAATCATCACAAGTGGAGTTAATAAAGAAGAAATCAAAAAGAAACTCGAAAAAGACATTGAAATCGAAAGAAGCGAAATCGAACGAAGCCAAAAGATGCTCAATAATCCAAATTTCTTAGCGAAAGCGCCAAAAGAAAAAATTGATACCGAGAAGTCAAAATTAGAAATTCATGAAGCAAATTTAAAAGACCTTCTCGATAAGCTTAATAAACTTCAATAAAAAAATTTTAAATTTTAGACCTAACTTGTTAGGTCTTTTTTTTCGTCAAAAAAATTTTTTTCAAAAAATCAAATTTTCTTCCTCTATTTATTAAATGAGGGGCCAAACTCTCACAAAAATCAATCGGCCTTTATTCATTCATATCTGGTTTGGTCCCTCAGGAGGTAAATATGAAATACGAACTTATGACTCAAGAAGAAATGATTAATGAAGAAAGTGGAGCAGCAATTACTTTAACCGCAGTGATGGCGGTATTAGCAACAGCAGTATTAGCAGTAATTGTTTATAAGCTCTTCTTATCTAAAAAAGGAACAGCGACTATTCCTGGTGGCTGGAAATTTACTTGGAACTGATGGGAAAGATAAAAGAATTGCCAAAATTAGATCGCCCACGAGAAAAAGCACTTCGATATGGAGTTAATACATTAAGTGATATTGAATTACTTACTCTACTTATATCTTCTGGTTATCAAGGAGTAAATGCTTTAGAAATCGCTACTAATTTAATCAGTGAATTTAATGGATTGTATAACTTATCTAAAGCTGAGATATTTGAATTAGAAAAAGTAAAGGGGATTAAAGATGCAAAAGCGCTTAATTTAAGTGCAATATTTGAACTTCATAAGCGCTTATTAACTAAAGAAACTGAAAATGTTGAAAACGTAGAAGTTAACGCTGAATATTTATACAATAAATATAAGACCACTTTAAAATCAAAACATCAAGAGCATTTAATCCTCATAATTCTCAATCAAAGTCGAAAAGTAATTCATGAAAAAACATTATATGTCGGAACAGAGAAAAATATGTGTTATTCATATCGAGATATTTGGAGGGAGTTATATAATCATCACGGACAATATTTCTATTTAATTCATAATCATCCAAATTCAAGTTGTGAACCAAGTAGAGAAGATAAGATTTTTACAAGCGAATTATTTTTAGAAAGTCGAAGGGTAAATATTCCAATGATTGATCATTTGATCATCGGAGAAAATGGATATTTTTCCTTTAAAGCGATAAAAAAGTAAAAAGAATATTGTCTTAACTTAATAAGTTATGGTAATATAACTAACGTTGTCGCCTCACTAGCTACAACCGCATAGAAAAGGTTTATTCAAAAACCTTATGGTTACCTTCATAGCGAGTCCTTAGTGAAATTTAAATAAAGGAGGGACATTATGTACGCAATCATTGAAACTGGTGGAAAACAAATTCGTGTCGAAGTTGGTGCTAAAATTTTCGTTGAAAAATTAGATGTCAAAGTCGGAGATTCCATCACACTCGATAAAGTACTTCTCGTTTGCGATAAGAAAGCAAAAGTTGTCACCCCATATGTTGAAGGAGCTACTGTTGTTGCAAAAGTTGAAAAACAAGGAAAGTCCAAAAAGATTCGTGTTTTCACTTATAAGAACAAGGCTAACGAAAGACGCACTTTAGGTCATCGTCAACCATATACTTGCTTATTAATTGAAAGCATTAACGCTTAATTAACGATGATAAAAATTGTTATTAAAAGGGACGTAAAAACACAAAAGATTACAAAAATCGAGGTTAAAGGTCACGCCAATAGTGATGTCTATGGTAAAGATCTTGTCTGCGCAGCTGTTACAACCGTATTAACCGGTGGAATGAACGCTTTACAAGATAAGAATTATGACTTTGCTTTAAAAGAAGGCTATATCCTAATTAACTCACAAAATATCCCGAGTGATTATGATTCAGTTGTCTTAAAGACAATAGAAACTCAATTACTCACAATTGAAGAAAGTAATCATCAATACGTCCGAATCGAAAATCTATAAGAAAGGATGAATCACATTATGATGTTTAAACTTAATTTACAACTCCTCGCTTCTAAAAAAGGTGTCGGTTCTACTAAAAACGGACGTGATTCCGCTGGTCGTAGGTTAGGTGCTAAAGTTGCAGATGGTCAATGGTGCCATGCTGGTAGCATCATCTATAGACAAAGAGGAACTCGTATCTATCCAGGTGAAAATACCAAAAAAGGTAAAGACGATACAATCTTCGCCACAGTCAACGGTGTCGTTAAATACGAACGCTTAGGCAAAGATCGCAAGCAAGTTAGAGTTATCGCTGACAAATAATTAGCGAAATAATGATAATTAGACCACATTAATTGTGGTCTTTTTATTATATTTTGATATAATATACTTGTATGTTTATCGATCGAGCAATTATTGAAGTTAGAAGTGGTAAAGGCGGAGATGGCGCTATTGCCTTCAGAAGAGAGAAATATGTTCCTAAAGGTGGACCAGCTGGAGGAAACGGAGGTCGTGGTGCTTCTGTTATTTTAAGAGCGAATAGCAAAATCAATACATTATTCAATTTCAGACATTCAAAATGTTTCATCGGACTCGATGGAGAAAAAGGCGGAATTAAAAATCAATATGGCCGCCATAGCGAAGATGTTTATGTCGATGTTCCTGTTGGAACTGTTGTTTATGAAGAAGAAGGACATAAATTCTTAGGGGATCTTTCTCAAGATGGTCTCACTTTAAGAGTGGCAAAGGGTGGAAGAGGTGGAAGAGGAAATACTTGTTTTAAAAGTTCAACTAATCGCGTTCCTCGAATTGCAGAAAATGGTGAACCTGGCGAACAAAAAAGATTAATTTTAGAATTAAAATTACTCGCTGATGTTGGACTTGTTGGTTTCCCAAGTGTTGGCAAATCAACATTATTATCAGTTGTTAGCTCAGCTCGACCAGAAATCGCTGATTATCCATTCACAACAATCGTTCCTAATTTAGGTGTTGTTACTTCTAAAGATGGAAGAAGTTTTGTTATGGCAGATCTCCCAGGAATCATTGAAGGAGCCCACACCGGAAAAGGTCTTGGACTCCAATTTTTAAGACATATTGAAAGGTGTCGCATTATCGTTCATATCATTGATATGGGTGAATCAGGAAGAGATCCATATGAAGATTACAAAATTATTTCTCAAGAATTGAAAGAATATGGGTTTGGTTTAGATAAGCGACCAGTGATTTATGTCGCCTCCAAAATGGATGAAGAAGGAGCAAACGAAAAACTAAAAGCGTTTGAGAAAAAAGCCAAAATTAAATGTTTGCCAATTTCTGCTTTAACCGAAGAAGGAATTGATGAACTCATTTATAAATGCGCTGATTTGTTAGACAAAACTCCTCAATTCCCTCTCTTTGATAGCGAAGAAGAAGTTCTTGAAACAAAAGTGTACACATTACCTGATGAAGAAAAAGAATTTGAAATTAAACATCCAAATTTACATACTTGGCTTATCACCGGAGATAAGATTATTAAATTTTATCGAATGACAAATATCTCAACCGATGAAGGAATGATGAAACTTTTAACGAGATTAAGAAAATTAAAAGTCGATGATAAATTAGAAGAGTTAGGAGCTCAAGATGGAGATTTAGTCATCTTAGATGACTTTACCTTCGAATATTATAGATAATTATGAAATTAGAAGAATATTTAAAAGAAATAGAACAGTTCGTTAAAGAATATTTAGAAAATAGCCACCAAAAACAATATGTTTTAGGTCTTTCTGGTGGAGTTGATTCTTCTTTAGTAGCGGCAATTTGTAAAAACGCGGTTGGTAAGGATAAATTAATTTGTATCAACATGCCTATCGATTCAAATCCTGCTGATTTAGAAGACGCTGAAGATTTAGCAAGTCAATTAGATATTAATTACTTAGTTATTGATGGAAGCGATCCATATCATCATATGGTTGATGAATTTAATAAATTAGGTATTTCTTTAGATACAGCAACTCTTGCTAACTTAAAAGTTAGAATTAGAATGTGCATCTTATACGCTTACGCTCAAAAAGTTGGTGGATTAGTCGTTGGAACTGATAACGCTGATGAAAGATACACTGGATATTTCACTAAATATGGTGATGGTGGAGTTGATATCTTACCAATTGTCCACTTATTAAAAAGGGAAGTTGTTGAAGCTTGTAAATTATATGGAATAAGTGACAAATTAGCGGAACGCACACCAACCGCTGGATTATTTGAAGGGCAGACTGATGAAACAGAAATGGGAGTTAAATATTCTGTTTTAGATGATTTTCTTCTCGGAAAAGAAATCGATGAAAAAAGCAAAGAAAGAATTGAGCACCTTCACAAAATCAGTGAACATAAGCGTGTTCCAATTCCTACTCCAAAGGAGTTTATAAGAGACGATGAATAAATTAGATAAAGTTATTTATTCTGGTCTAATCACATCATTTTTAGGATTGGTAATCCTTATCTTATTTATTTTAATAAATTAGGAGGTAACAAAATGATTTATTTCCTCAAAGGAAAAGTTGCCATGATTGAATCCGATAGTATCGTTATTGATGTTCGAGATGTCGGTTATCAAATGCTTGTCAGCCATATCGATGAATACCATCTAGGTGATGAAGTTTTAATGTATACATATAATGTCGTTAGAGAAGATGAAAATTATTTAATTGGTTTTAAAGATCAAGAAGAAAAAAATGTTTTCATGTCTCTTATAAAAGTTAAAGGACTCGGCCCAAAAACCGCGATTAACGCATTAAGTGCGACCACTCCTCAAGAAGTCATTAACGCTATCGCTAGTAATAACGTTGCTTTCCTAAAGAAATTACCAGGATTAGGCGCTAAAGCAGCCGGACAAATAATTCTCGACTTAAAAGGAGAAATTACTGGTAGCAAAGGCAATCCAAAACAATATGAAGAAGTTTATGATGCTTTAAAAACATTAGGTTTCAAAGGTGCAGCAATCGATCGTGTTTTAGCGACCATCAACGAACCAGAAGCCACTAATGAAGATATTTTAAGAATCGCTCTCAAGAGGTTGAAGAATTAATATGAGTAGGTTATTAGACGCTAAACCAAACGAAAAAGAAGATACTCTGGATTCTTCTCTTAGACCACTTACTCTAAAAGAGTATGTTGGGCAAAAAGACCTCAAAGATAATTTGAAAGTTTTTATTGGCGCTGCTCTTCATAGAAACGAACCTTTAGACCATGTTTTGTTATATGGCCCACCAGGATTAGGAAAAACAACTCTCGCTCATGTTATTGCTCATGAAATGGGTGCAAATATTAAAGTTGTTACTGGGACAACCATTGAAAAGACAGGCGACTTAGCCGCTATCCTTTCTGATTTAGAGGCAGGCGATATTTTGTTTATCGATGAAATTCATCGTTTGCCAAGAGTGGTTGAAGAATCTTTATATTCAGCGATGGAAGATTTTAGATTTGATATCGTTATTAATCGCGAATCATCTTCTAAATCAATCAGTATTAATCTTCCTCCTTTTACTTTAATTGGTGCAACCACTCGAGCGGGTGATTTAAGCGCTCCTTTACGCGCTCGATTTGGAATTGTCGAAAAATTAAATTTCTACACCGTTGATGAAATCAAAGATATCGTTAAAAGGACTTCAAGAGTTCTCAATACCGAAATTGATGATGAAGGTCAATTAGAAATTGCTAAAAGAAGTAGAGGAACTCCTCGAATTGCAAACCGCTTATTTAAGCGAGTGAGAGATTTTGCTAATTATCAACATCGTGACACAGTTAATTATCGAGACACAATTAACGCTCTTGATGCTTTGAAAGTTGATTCCATCGGATTAGATGATGTCGACATTAGATATTTAAAAACATTGATACTTCGTTTTAAAGGTGGCCCAGTTGGACTTGAATCTTTAGCTAACGCCATCGGAGAAGAAATAATGAATCTCGAAGATGTTTATGAACCATATTTACTTCAAATCGGATTTATTGATCGAACTCCTCGAGGAAGAGTGGCAAGAGATAAAGCTTATAAGCACCTTAAAATCACTTATCAAGAATCTCTATTGTAGTGTATATCACTACATTCCTTTATGTACGCGTGTGCATATTTATGTTGAATTATGCACTGAATTAATGTATTTTTTTAGATAGACGTTTTACGTAACAGGTTTATATTAAACCTCGGAGGTATTAAAATGAGAAGACTATGGGCACATATCATCATTGCATTTGCCGCAATTGTTGCAATTTTTGCTGCTTCTCCTTCAATCATCAAGGGAATTAGCTTAAATAGTTCAAACGGAGATCATCAAACTCGCCGTCAATTTACTTTCCAACTCACTCAAAGAGAAAAAGAGGAAGACGGAGAAGAAACAAAAGCTTTAACAAAAGATTCCGCTAAAGAAATGGCGGCAATCATGGAGCAAAGACTCATCAATTACGGTGTTTCTTCTTACGACATCACAACTTCTGGTGATAATGAAGTCGGAGATATCGTTACCGTTTCCTTTACCGCAGATAGTAATGAACAATATGAACAAATTACCACTTATTTAACTTTTAGTGGTTCATTTGCTTTAATGAATACACAAGATGATGTCGTTACCGCTGAACAATTCAGAAATGGTAGTGCATATCTTAAAAATGTTGCAGTCAATGAATACCCAACTGTCATTCTCCCAGTCAAAACAGATTACACCGAATGGGAGACTCTCGTAAAACAAGCCGCCGATAATCCTCAAACTACTGAAGCTGATGAAGAAAGTGGAACAGAAGCTAGTAGTTATGGAGTTATTTATTTAGTCTTCAATTACCAAAAAGGTGATACATATCAAACCCTCAATGAATCAAATAAATTAAACGAAAAGTTATTATTAACTTTCCAATTTGAAAACATCAGTGAAGGTGAAGATTTCTCTTCTGATTTATATTACGATTCAAATAAAAATTCTTTAGCCCAAGTTTGTGGCTATCAAGATAAAAACGGAAATGGCTACGCAGACGCTAACGAAGTTAAAGCTGCTCATAACCAAGCTTCTTACTTATTAAATTTATTTAATGCTTCCGCTTTAGATTATGATGTTAAATGCATTAAAGGTCTCGCTAGTGGAACTGAAGTTTGGTTAAATCCATCAGTTGAAGCAATCTTAAGCCAAGAAGGTAAAATTGTTTGGAATTCAACTTTAACTGCTGTTGTTGCTGCTATTGTCATCATTTCATTATTATTATTTGTTTTCTATCGCTTAGGTGCATTAAGCGTTATTACAACTACCTTAGTCAGCGTTTTTGCTGGATTCTTATTCATGTTCTTAGCAGGACTTGAATATGGAACTTTATCTGTTGTTGGATTAGCCGCCGTTGCTATTATTTCTCTTGTCAGTGGCATCATTTATTTAAATAAGCTTAAAGAAGATGCTTATCGTGGACACACTTTAAAGAAAGCAAATACTGAAGCGAGTAAAAAGAGTTTATTACCAATCCTCGATATCCACGTTATTGGAGTGGTGGTTGGTTTATTAACTTATTTATTAGGTGGAACAGCCTTGCACGGATTTGGTTCACTCCTCATGTTTGGATCAATTGTTTCCGCTATCGTCAATACATTAGGTCTTAAAGGTATGATGTGGTTATCCACAAATACAACTGGACTCATTGGTAAATACGAAGTATTTGGAATCAACCCAGAAAACGTTCCAAACCATATGGCGGAAGAAAAACAAAAATATTATGGTCCTTACGCTGATAAAGACTTCACCGCTAAGAAAAAACCAGTTGCTATTGCCACTCTTTCCGTTTTTGTTCTTAGCTTAGTTGGCGTTATCGTTATGACTTCTTTAAATGGAAGTAACTTACTCAAAAAGCCAACTTCCTCAGTTGCTGGAAATGAAATATATGTTCAAAACAAAATTGTTGTTTTAGATGATGATAGTAAATCTGAATTAAATGAAACAAGTTTAAATGAACAAATTTTAAGTTATATCGAAGTTGAAAAGAAAGAAAATGGTTCTTCAACTTATGTTGAATTATTGACATATGTTAATTCAAGTTCATATGTTAATTTCACAACAACAGAATCTAAAACTGTTGAAAGCACAACCACAAATTACTTAACTACATATTATGTCGTTAAACTCAATAGTGTTCTCGATTTAGAAAACACTAATTCAAGAATTAAAGGTCAAACTGATGTTAACCCATTATCAACAACCTTAACTAACTTCTTTGAAGAAACCAATTTATTCAGTAGCAGCGTTTCAAATTCCATCTCAATTAAAAAGATTGAAACCACTATTAAAGTTGCTTCTCCAGAATGGGGCAAAGTAACTCTAGCTTCTGCAATTGCGATTTTAGTCCTTACTTTGTATTTCGTGCTTAGATATCGCTTAAGTCGAGGATTAGCAACAATTATTGTTCCAGTTGCTAGTGGCGCTTTAAGTCTTGCCTTAATCGCATTAGCAAGCTTATTAAAACTTTCTGGATTTACCGCTTTAGTGGTTGCTTCTTTACCTCTTGTTGTTATTTATTCATATTCTCTTCTCGTTCTCATTATGAACAAAGAAAGAGAAATGATTATCGATGATAAGAGTAGAGATACAAGTTATGAACATCGCGAAGAACTTTCAAAAAGAGCCCTTGGAATTGCTTATACTCCAATTTTAGCGGTCTCTATGATTGTTTTATACATCTTCATTAACTTCTTTGGATTTGGAACCTCAGTTACTTCCAATATCTTCTTAATGGCCATTCTTGCTTCTCTTGGAGCGTTTGCAATCGCGACTTTCTTATATGTCCCTTGCGCTAACTTGTTATATAAATGGTTCTCCAAAGTTAACGTTAATCGTAAACCAAAAGAACATAAGAATAACAAGAAAGCTGTCGTTAAGAAATCAGCCGAACCTGAAGAAGCAATTTTCATTGGTATTAACGATTAATTATTTAGGCTACACAAATGTGTAGCTTTTTTCACTTATGAATAAATCATTATTAGAAAGATTATTAGATTTTTATCACATTTCATATGAGGAATATCTTTTGCTCAACAAAGATGTAGATCTCAATAGTTTTTATCTTGGTCATAATTTTGATGATATCAATAATGCGATTAATCTCGTTAAAGGTGTTATTGATAAAAAAGGAAAAATTATCATTTATGGCGATTATGACGCAGATGGAATAATGGGAACAAGTATCTTAGTTAAATGTTTTCAATATTTAGATGTCGTTGTTGATTATTATATTCCTAATCGATATGTCGATGGATATGGAATCAATATGAATCACGCTCAAAGATTTGTCGATTCGCATTATGATTTAGTAATTACTGTCGATAATGGAATAACAGCTTTTGAACCAATTGAACTTCTCCATAATAATGGAGTTAAAGTTTTAATTCTTGATCATCATCAAGCCCAAGACACTCTTCCAAAGGCAGATGCGATATGTCATCCAATCGTTTCTCATTTTGGAGAAATAACTTCTAGTGGAGCTTTTACTGCTTTTATTTACTCCATTTCTTTACTTGGCCGAGTCGATAAATATTTAGCAACTCTTGCTTCCATCTCCGTAATCAGCGATATGATGCCTCTATTACAATATAATAGAGATTTATTAAGATGCATTTTTAAAGACTATAATCCTGGTGAATTTTTATCAATCGACTTGTTGGCGGATCATGAGCCACTTAACGAGACAGTCATTGGCATGAAAATCGCTCCGAGAATCAATTCGATTGGAAGATTATTAGAAGATAGTAGTATCAATAAAATTGTTGAATATTTTGTCAGTAGTAACAAAGATTTCATTTTAAACTACTATTCCTTCATTATTGATATGAATGAAGAAAGAAAAAATATCTCTAGAATCGACTTAAATTATTTACAGTTCAATAGTGAAGATAACGCAATCATTATCAAAGGTGATTATAAAGAAGGAATCATCGGATTAATTGCTAATTCGTTAATGATTAAATATGATAAACCAGTTATTGTTTTTGCTCCCGCAATTGATGATACATATAAAGGAAGCGCTCGAGCTCCAGAAGGATATGATATTGTTGAAATATTTAGTGAACTCAACGAATATCTTCTCACGAGTGGAGGCCATTCTTCTGCAGCGGGTTGCTCAATAAAAAGAGAAGATTTTGAAGCTTTCAAAAATAAATTTTATGAAATAATTTCTCATAAGCCGATTAAAAAAGTCGAACATCCATATATTGAAATAGGGATGAGTGAACTCGGCTTTGAAAACGCTGCTTTGATTGATTCTTTTGCTCCTTTTGGAGAGAGTTGGCCAATTCCAACTTTTAGATTAAGACATATCAAAGTCGATACCTTAACTTTTTCTCGAGATCATAAACATATAATCACTAATTTAGGAAATCAATTAAAAATCGTTTATTTCAATTATCCAGAAAAAGAATTAGCAAACAAAAAATATATTGATGTCCTTGGTACAATAAATAAAAAATCATATCGAGGATATTTTTATCTCGAATTTTCCTGCAAAGAATTTTTAGACTCAAGTAATTAAACTACAATTTTGATTTTATCATTTTAAAAACGGCAAAATTATGAGTTATCATTAATTTTGTTTTTTTATCTTTGTTTTGTTTATGCTTTATAAAAGCAATAAAAAAGTCTAAAATACCCATATGAACGAAACGAATAAGCTTTTAGTCAATGGTGGTTATCCACTACATACATTCGAACAACTTCAAGAAATATATCAAAACTATATTACTAATCCAGTTGACCGTAAAAATATTGAAGACGCTTACGCTTTTATATTGAAAAAACATGATGGTCAAATGAGAAAAAGTGGTGAGCCATATTATCATCATCTCATCGAAGTTGCCTATATTTTAGCGACTTTACAAGCTGGACCAACGACAATTATTGCAGGTTTATTGCATGATGTTGTCGAAGACACCGATGTTGAAGTTAAAGATATTGAAAAAGTTTGGGGGAGCGATGTTGCTAAACTCGTTGATTCTCTAACAAAAATCCAAAGATTAAAGCTCTCAAAAATCGAAAGCGCAGATTTTGAAGCGGAAGATCACCGAAAAATCTTTATCGGAATGGCCAAAGATATTCGCGTCATTATCATTAAACTCGCTGATCGATTACACAACATGAGAACTCTTGCTTCTTTAAAGCCAGAACGTCAAATCGCTCTTTCTAAAGAAACAGAAGAAGTATTTGTTCCTATTGCTCACCGCCTAGGTTTAGATAATATCAAATGTGAATTAGCAGACCTCTGTTTAAAGTATTTACATCCAGATCGATATGATGAAATCGTTTCCCTTCTTTCAAAGAAAGAAAAGACATTAAAAAAATCACTTAATGTCTTCCAAAAGAAATTAGCGGATATTCTCTTTTCACACAACATTCCTTTTGAAATTTTTTCAAGAGTGAAATCGATTTCTTCCATTTATGAAAAGATGTATAAAAAAGGACATACATTTGATGAAATATATGACATTCTCGCTCTTAGAATTATTACTGAAACTGAGATGCAGTGTTATGAAATATTAGGTTTAATCCATCAAAGTTATAAGCCTGTTCCAATGAGATTTAAAGATTATATTGCGATGCCTAAACCAAATATGTATCAGTCTCTTCACACGACAGTAATTTCTGGAGATGGAAATTTCTACGAAGTTCAAATCAGAACCAAATATATGGATGAAATCGCCGAAGCTGGTGTTGCTGCTCACTGGGCATATAAAGAAAGAAAAGGATATGACCCAAAAGAAGAACAAAAAGAAATTGAAAATAAATTGCACTGGTTCAGAGACTTTGTCTCTGTGAGTAAGGAAGAACACGGCAATGCTTCTGAATATATGGAAACTCTTACCCACGATATTTTTGAAGCTAACGTCTATGTCTTTACACCAAACGGAAAAGTTATTGAACTTCCTCAAGGAAGTACTCCAATCGATTTTGCTTATCGAATTCACACTAAAGTTGGCGATAGTGCTGTTGGAGCGCTTGTTAATGGAGGAATGGTCCCACTTAATACAGTTCTTAAAACTGGAGATATGGTGGAAATCAAAACGAGTAAAACTTCTCCTGGACCAAGTGAAGGCTGGCTTGAATTTGTTAAATCAAACCTCGCCAAAACACAGATTAAAAGATTTGTTGCTAAAAAGAACGCTGAATTACTAAAAGGCGAAAAAATTGCCAAAGGCAAACAATCAGTTCTTGATGCTTTTAAAGATCGTGGAATTGAGGAAGAAGAAATGATGGAATTAATCTCTCAAGAGAAAGTTCTTGAACATTTTGTCTTCAATAGTGTCGATGATTTGCTTATCGGTGTTTCAAATCGTAAGCCAACACCTGCAGCAATTATCGATTATCTTGGAATTAAGAAGCCTCTTATTCTTCCAACTGGAAAAGCAAAAATCAGAAACGAAGACTCTTGTCCTGTTTACTGTAAAGGAGCGGATAGAATCGCTATTCAACTCGCTAACTGCTGTACACCGATACCAGGAGATATGATTAAAGGTTATATTACCAAAGGTAAAGGGATAACGGTCCATCGATATAATTGTCCAAATATCGCTAAAGAAACAAAAAGATTAATTGATGTTTATTGGAAAGATGATATTGAATTTGCCACTTATCCTGTCGATATTTCTTTAGAAGCAAATGATCGACCAAATCTCTTAATCGATATTATGAATACGATGAGTAGTGCTAAAGTTACTGTCTCATCAATTCATGCTCAACTACAAAAACACAATCGCTCGATTACTTTAGTAAATGTCACAATTTATGTAAGCGATGTCAAAAGATTAAATGATATATTTAATATCTTGCAAAACATCAAAGGCGTTTACGAAGTGAAAAGAGTTATACATTAAGGAGTTACACAACATGGAAATCATTAAAAACGTAAAAGGAACGCATGACATATTCGCAGAAGAAAATGATGCATATGATTATGTTGAATCATTAATGAAATCAATTTCCGAATTATATGCATTTAACGGAGTTAGACCTCCAGTTTTAGAATATAATTCAGTCTTCGTTAGAGGAGTTGGTGAAAGTAGTGATATCGTTAGAAAAGAAATGTACACATTTCCAGATAAAGGAGGAAGAGATTTAACTCTCCGCCCAGAATTCACTGCAGGAATCATGAGATTAGTTGTTCAAAACAAGCTTTACGCCACAAGTGAACTCCCAATTAAACTTTATTACTGCGGTCCAGTTTTCAGATATGAAAGACCTCAATTAGGAAGATATCGCCAATTCAATCAATTTGGAGTGGAATCAATTGGAAATAACGCTCCAATGAATGATGTTGAAGTCATCGTTCTCGCTTATACAATTCTCAGTTCCTTGGGTCTTGAAGGTGTTACTCTTAAAATCAATACCTTAGGAGATGAGAGTTCTCGAGATAATTATCGAAATGCTTTGAAGAAATATTTCTCTTCTCATATTGGAAATATGTGCGAAGATTGTAAGAGCAGATTTGAACTCAATCCACTCAGGATTTTAGACTGTAAAGTCCCTGAAGATCGACCAATAATCGATCACGCTCCAAAAATTGGAGATTATATTTCAATAGAAAGTAAACAAAGATTTGATACGATTTTAGAAGCTTTAGAAGTATTGCAAATTCCTTATGAAATCGACGAAGGACTTGTCAGAGGACTTGATTATTATTCAGAAACCGTTTTTGAATTTCATTACAAATCCAAAAAAGGCGCTGATTATGGCGCGATTGGTGCTGGTGGACATTATGGTAAATTAATGCAAGAACTCGGTGGTCCAGAATTACCAGGAGTTGGATTTAGTTTTGGAATCGAAAGAATTGTTTCAGTCTTAAAAGATGATGAATTATTAGAAGACATCAAAAAGAAAGTTGATGTTTACATCATGCCTCTTGGAGAAGAAGCGAACTTATACGCTCAAGAAATCGCTGTCATTTTAAGAAATGGTGGTGGATATAAAACTGATATTTGTTTTGATAAAACAAAATTAGGTAATATGTTTAAGCGCGCTACAAATAAAAACGCTAAATTTGCCGTTATCGTTGGTGAAGAAGAAATAAATACTGATTCAGTTATCATTAAAGATTTAGCTAAACAAGAACAAATCACTGTAAGTATTGATGAACTAGTTAATAAACTAGACGAACTTATGGATGAAGGAGATGAAGAATAATGAAAAGAACTTGTTTTAATACCGAACTAAGTGAAAAGAATGTTGGACAAGAAGTAACCCTCATCGGTTGGGTTAGCAAAAAAAGAAATCTTGGCTCAATCGTTTTTATCGATTTAAGAGATCGAAGCGGTATCATTCAAATCACAGTTAACGAAGGAGTTAATTTACCTGATATTCGTAATGAATATATCATTACAGTTACTGGAACTGTTTCTCTTAAAGAGAAAGCAAATCCAAATTTAAAAACAGGGGCAATTGAAATCATCGCTAAAGAAGTGGAAGTTATTAATACTGCAAAAACAACCCCATTAATCATTGCTGATGAAACTGATGCTCTTGAAGATACGAGATTAAAATATCGATATCTCGATTTAAGAAGACCAATTATGCAGTCTTATCAAGATATTCGTTATCAAATCAAAATGGCGGTTCACGAATATTTATCAAAAGAACATTTTATTGAAGTTGAGACTCCAATTCTTACTCTTTCTACTCCAGAAGGAGCGAGGGACTATTTAGTCCCAAGCCGTGTTCATCACGGAAAATTCTACGCTCTTCCTCAATCTCCACAAATCTTTAAGCAACTCTTAATGATTGGTGGATTTGAAAGATATTACCAAATCGCAAGATGTTTTAGAGATGAAGATTTAAGAGCGGATCGTCAACCTGACTTCACTCAAATCGATATCGAAACAAGTTTCTTAGATCAAGATCAATTCCTCACCATGATGGAAGGATTAATCAAAGAAATCTTTGCGCGTACCATTAATTACGAAGTAAAAACACCATTAAGAAGAATGTCTTATCAATACGCCATGGACAATTATGGTAGTGATAAACCAGATACTCGTTTTGACATTAAACTTAATGATGTTAAAGAGATCTTTAAAAATAGTGAATTTGGTGGTTTTAAAGATGTCGAAGCCATTAGAGCAATCGTTGTTAATGGAGTGGCTCATGAAACCAGCCGAAAAGTAATCGATGAACTTACTCTTGAAGCGAAAAAGTTCGGATTAGGCGGTTTGAGCGTCATTAAGGTTGAAAACAATGACTTTACTGGCTCATTCGTTAAATTCCTTTCAGAAGAGGAAAAAGAAGCCTTAAAAACACAATTGAATATTAAAGACAATGATTTATTAATCATCGCTGCTGGAAAATATAACCGTGTCTGTCCACTTTTAGGAGCGTTACGTCTTAAATATGGTCGCCAACTCGGTTTAATTAAGCCAGGAACATTCGATTTATTATGGATTGTTGATTTCCCACTTTTCGAAAGAGATGTTGAAAATGGACAAATCACCTCAACCCATCACCCATTTACTCGCCCAAGAGATGAAGATTTAAAATATTTAGATACTGATCCAACAAAGATTTTAAGCTATGCTTACGATATCGTTATTAATGGATATGAAGCTGGCGGTGGATCTTTAAGAATCTATAACCAAGACGTTCAAAAGAAAGTCTTTGAAGTCTTAGGGCTTTCAGATGAAGATATCAAACGTAAATTCGGTTTCTTTGTCGATGCCTTCCAATATGGAACTCCACCTCATGCAGGAATGGCTTTTGGTTTAGATCGATTAACAATGATTTTAGGAAATACAGACAACATTCGTGATGTCATTGCCTTCCCTAAAAATCTCGCTGCTGTTTGTCCTATGTCAGGAGCCCCAAATATTGTCGATAATGACCAATTAAAAGACCTTGGTATCGCAGTAATAGATTGGGAAAAATAACAAATTTATATACTTTGTATATACAAATACTAATTAATTACTAAAATTCTACTAAAAGGAGAAATGAAATGAAAGACATCCAAAATTTATCAATCGCAACGATAAGAAGCTTATGTATCGATATGATTAACAAAGCAAATTCTGGCCATCCAGGAATGGCGATTGGAAGCGCACCAATTCTTTATACTTTATTCACTAAACATTTAGTTGCTAATCCAAAAGATCCAGAATGGATTAATCGTGATCGTTTTGTTTTATCAGCGGGTCACGCATCAAGCCTTCTCTATGCAATGCTTCATTTATCTGGATATAACCTTTCCCTTGATGATTTAAAGAATTTTAGGCAAATTGATTCTCTTACTCCAGGACACCCAGAATATCATTGGACTGAAGGAGTGGACGCCACAAGTGGTCCTTTAGGACAAGGTATTGCTCAAGCTGTTGGTATGGCTCTTGCCGAAGAATCAATTGCCGCCAATTACACCGATGGAAAAAAGATTATGAATCATTACACATATGTATTATGTGGAGATGGATGTTTACAAGAAGGTCTTTCTCAAGAAGCAATTTCTTTTGCAGGACACCAAAAATTGAATAAATTAATCTTATTCTACGACGCTAATCAAGTTACACTTGATGGTGGGCTTGATTTATCCTTCTCAGAAGACGTAAAAACAAGATTTATCGCTAGTGGATGGGATATTTTAGAAGTTAAAGATGGTAATGATGTAAAGGCTATTGATGAAGCAATTACTAAAGCCAAAAAATCAAAAGAAAAACCAACTTTAATTATCGTCCACACTGTGATTGGATATGGTAGTAGTAAACAAGGAACTTCAAAAGTTCATGGTTCTCCTTTAGGAGTGGAAGATGGTAAACACGCCAAAGTTGATGTTTATGGATTTGATCACGAAGATTTCTACATTCCTGAAGAAGTCAAAAAACATTTCCAAGAAACATTTATTGCTCGTGGAGAAAAAGCTTATAACGACTATCAAAAATCTTTTGCGGAATATAAGAAAAATAACGAAGTAGAAGCCGCAAGGTTTGAAACACTTAAATCTTTAGATTTAGAAAAATATATTCCTGAAGAATTGCCAGACTTCGTTCCTAACTCACAAACAAGCACTCGTGTTGCAAGCGGAAGGGCGCTTAATGCCTATATGCTCTCTGTCCCAATGCTTGTTGGTGGAAGTGCCGATGTTGCTGGAAGCGTTATGACCAAATTAAATGAAGGAGTGAATTTCACTCCTGAACATCGCGATGGCCATAACATTAACTGGGGTATCAGAGAATTTGCTATGGGATGCATGCAAAATGGAATGCTGCTCCATGGAGGAATAAGAAGTTATGTCGGCTGCTTTGCAGTTTTCTCCGATTATATGAAACCTGCTCTTAGAATGGCGGCTTTATCTCACCTTCCAGGAATTTATTTATTTTCTCATGATAGTATCGCTGTTGGAGAAGATGGCCCAACTCATCAACCAATCGAACAATTAGCAATGCTCCGTTCAATTCCAAATTTAAGAGTTATTAGACCTGCCGATGAAAGAGAAACATTTGCAGCGTGGAAACTTGCTCTAAAGAGCACTAAAACTCCAACCGCATTAATTCTTTCTCGCCAAAATTTACCTCTACTTGAAAATAGTAATGGTGATGGCGTTTCAAAAGGTGCTTATGTTGTTTCTCAAGAAAAGAAAACCGCTCAATTAGTTTTAATTGCAACAGGTAGTGAAGTTTCTTTAGCAATTGAAGCTCAACAAAAGCTTCTTGAAAAAGGAATTGATGTTCGTGTTGTTTCTATGCCTTCTTGGGAAATATTTGAAGAACAAAGTTCTGATTATCAAAATGAAGTCTTACTCTTACCAAGAGAAAAAAGAGTGTCAGTTGAAATGTTATCGACCTTTGGCTGGGCAAAATGGGCCAAATACAATATGGGTATTGATACGTTTGGAACTAGCGCTCCAGCAAAAGATGCGATTAAAAAATTCGACTTCACAAGTGAACATTTAGTGAGAATGTGTGAAGAGATATTGAAATAATATCAAGCGAATAAATAATAAGGAATGGAGTTTCCATTTCTTTTTATTTTGCGTTTATGATATATTTTATATATAATTACCGACGGTAAATAAAATGGAAATATCAAGAAATCAACAACATTTCATCATCATGACAGTCATATATAATGAACTAACTGATTTTACTTTTGGAGAAGGAAATATTTCTCGTGATGCATCAGAAATGATTGCGTCTTTATGTGAATGTGACATCAGTGAAGTTGATCCATATATTGTTAACACTGTTATGGTTTCTTTGAAAAATTATAGTGAGATTAGAAATGCTTATCTCCCTTATTTGAAGAATTGGAAATGGGAAAGACTTCCTTTATTAACTCAAGCAATTTTACTTATGAGCTATGCTCATTATAACTACATTGAAAAAGTTGACCGTAAAGTTATTATCAATGTTGCTGTTGAATTAGCCAAAAAATATATCGACGATAAACAATCAAAATTTATTAACGCCATCCTTGATAGCGGAGTTTTAGCATAACATGTTTGAAAATACTCCAATATTGACAGTCACTGACATCAATACGTATGTAAAAGCTGTTTTAAGTAGCGATGAACGATTAAAATTTGTGCGTATTAAAGGCGAAATCAGTAATTTTAAAGCCTATCCAAGCGGACATTTTTATTTTTCTTTGAAAGATAATGAAAGTACGATTAGTGCGGTTATGTTTTCCACTTACGCAAAGCGTATATCTTTTTCTCCAAAAAACGGAGATGAAGTTGTGGTATTAGCAAGCGTTGATGCTTACGTTCCTCGAGGAAGTTATAATCTCAACGTTTTTGAAATGGAAGAAGTTGGGCTAGGCCAACAACTCATTGAACTTGAAAAATTAAAGAGAAAACTTGCTAGTGAAGGTTTGTTTGACGAATCGAGAAAAAGAGAAATAAATATTTTCCCAAAAGCAATCGGAATCATTACCGCTCCTAATGGAGCAGCGATAAGAGATATCGTCACTAATATCAAAAGAAGATATCCAATCGCTGATATTTATGTTTTTCCTTCTCTAGTTCAGGGAGAGCAAGCTCCAAAAGAATTATTAAAAGCGTTCAACGAATCACAAAAATATGATTTAGATACCTTGATCATTGGTCGAGGTGGTGGCGCTAGTGAGGATTTAAGCGCATTTAACGATGAAAGCTTGGTTCGAGCAGTAGCAAATAGCAAAATGCCAATAATTGCCGCTGTTGGCCACGAAATCGATATTACATTAATTGATTACATTGCTGATAAAAGAGCGTCAACTCCAACAGGAGCAGCCGAATTAGCAACCGTGGATCGTCGAGAAATTCAAAAAGAATTTGACTATTCGCTCCTTGAAATGGAGCAAGCAATAAAAGAACTTCTTGAAAGCAAAAAAGAAGAACTCACTTCTTTAAAAGAAGAGCTCAACGAAGCGCTCAAAGAAAAAGTAGATGATCAAAAGAGAGACCTTGAGCATTATAAGACTCAACTCGAACTCTTAAATCCTAAATCAGTGTTATCAAGAGGATATTCAATATCCTTAGATGAATCAGGAAAAGCAGTAACATCAATTAGCAAAATAAAAAAGACACAAAGAATTAAAACCATCTTAAGCGATGGAGAATTCGATAGTGTCGTTACAGAAATCGAAGGTAAATAAATATGGAAGAAAAGCAAATCAATTTCGAAGAAGAATTAAATAGACTTAAACAAATCGTCAATGATATTCAACAAAAAGACATTTCAATTGATGAAAGTCTCAAGTTATATGAAGAGGGTCAAAAAATCATCTCTTTGTTATCAGAAGAACTCAAAAAAGCAGAATCAAAGGTTGAAAAAGTTATCAATATTGATAAATAATATTCTCTATGGCCAAAAAGAAACTTAGACAATTTGATATCCAAGAAATTCAAAATCCAGAGTTTTTAAAGGACTTGTCTTATCCAGAACTCGATCTTTTAAGTGAAGACATCAGGAAATATATCATTGAAATTACTTCCAAAAATGGTGGACACTTATCAAGTAACTTAGGAACGGTAGAGGCAATTATTTCTCTATGCAAAAATTTTGATTTTACCAAAGATAAAATTGTTTTTGATGTTGGTCATCAAACTTATACATACAAAATTCTCACTGGCCGAAAGCTTGATACTCTCAGAAAAAAAGATGGAATAAGCGGATTCCAAAAAATGGATGAATCGATTTATGACCATTTTGAAGCAGGACATTCTTCTACCTCAATTAGTGTTGCTTCGGCAATGGCGTACGCTAGAGATTTAAAAGGAGAGAAATATAATGTCATCGCCTTTATTGGCGAATCTTCTCTACAAAATGGATTAGCGCTTGAGGGATTGAATACTTTAAGCGAATCAGGTCATAAAGTTATTATCGTTTTAAACGATAATGATATGTCAATTTCTAAAGGTGTCGGTGGCCTATCTTCTCTATTTAGAAATTTCTCAACTTCTCTCATTTATCGAAAAACCAAAGGGGCTTTTAGAAAAATTTTAAGAGGTCGATTTGGTCGATGGCTCCTCGTTAAATTCACAAGAATTAAAAACTGGATAAAAAGAAAAGTGGTCAATATGACAATTTTTGATAATCTTGGCTACGCGGTTATTGGACCAATTGATGGACATTATATTAGACAACTCGATCACGCTTTTGAAAGAGCAAAAAGGCAGAGCAAATCAGTAGTAATTCATATTAAAACCATCAAAGGAAAAGGATATAAACCTGCTGAAGATGACACTGAAGGAGATTGGCATGGTGTCAGTAAATTCAATATTGAAACTGGTGAAATCGCTAAAAAGCAAGGTGAGATTTCTTGGAGTGAACAATATAACACCATTTTAAAAGAAGAAATGGCCATTAACGATAAAATCGTTACGGTTGTCCCTGCTACAGGCCACGGAAGCGCTTTAGATTCTTTGTTTAAAGCTTATCCAACAAGAGTGATTGATGTCGGTATTTCTGAAGAACATGCTTTTACTTTTGCGGGAGGACTTGCCGCCAGTGGACTTCATCCAGTCGTTTCCATTTATTCAACTTTCATGCAAAGAAGTTATGATGAACTTTTACATGATTTAGCAAGAATGAATCTTAACGCTACTATTTTAATTGATCGCGCTGGTTTAGTGGGAAGTGATGGAGAAACTCATCAAGGAATATATGATGAAGCTTTCTTATATACAATCCCAAATGTCACAATAACCATGGCCAGTAGAAGTAGTGAATCTCTTTCTTTATTTAAAGAAAGTTTATCTAATCATGGTGTGTTTGCAATTAGATATCCTCGCGAATATTTTCATGATATTTTTAAAGTAGACGAAATAATTCCTTATGGAAGCTGGAAAGTTGAATTAAGTGGCCACGGAACAGCAATTATTTCAACTGGACCAATGACTTTAAAACTCAAAGAAGCTTTGATTAAGGAAAATAAAGATGTCACTTTATTTAATGCGATTTATCTTCGACCAATGGACATTGAAAAAGTGAATCAATTATTAAATTATCAAAGAATCATTATTTATAATCCATATTCCACTAAAGAGGGCTTTGCAAACGCTTTAGAAAGTAAATTATATTCAATTGGATATAAAGGCGAAGTAATTGTTAGATGCGTTCCAACTCAATTTGTTAAACAAGCAACAATTGATGAACAAAGAAAAGAATTTGGACTAGCTATTGAAGATATCATTTCATTAATTTAATAAGTCTTTAGTTAACATAATCAATAAAAGCATTATATAATAATGACATGGCAAAAGTAATTGTTCATATCGATTTAAATGCTTTTTTTGTTAGAGCAGAAGAATTAAAAGATCCATCGATTGAAAACACCGCGGTTGCAGTAGGCCACATAGGTCGTGGTGGAATTGTTTCAACTTGTTCTTATGAAGCAAGAAAATTTGGTGTGAGAAGTGGAATGCCAATGAATAAAGCGCTCACATTATGTCCACACTTAAAAGTCATTAATCCAGATTTTCATTTTTATCGCGCTCTTAGTCACGAATTTAGAAATTTTATTTCTAATTACACCAAGAAAGTTGAAATTGCTTCAATTGATGAACTTTACGCTGATTTTACCGAAGTAATCAAAAAGGAGAAAGATGTTGAAGGCTTCTTCCGAACTCTTCAGCAAAACTTATATAAACAAACCGGATTAAAATGTTCCATCGGTGTTGCCCCAACTAAATTTTTAGCAAAAATGGGAAGCGATTATCAAAAACCAATGGGGCTTACCATTATTAGAAGAAAAGATATCGCTAAAATTTTATATCCTCTTCCAATCGAAGATATGTTTGGGGTCGGAAAAAAGACTGCTCCAAGATTAAAAACGATGGGAATTAAGACAATTGGAGATTTAGCAAACGCCTTAAATAACAATAACGAAGATATATTAAATATCTTAGGAAAATTTTCTGATGAGCTGAAACTCTGGATAAATGGTTATGGATCTGATGAAATCATCACTGAATATGAAGATCCAAAATCAATTGGAAATTCCACAACTTTAAAGGAAGACACTGATCGATATGAAGAAATAAAAGAAGTTTTTGAAATGATT